>JBCCTY010000275.1:0-5561 GCA_039197885.1 Actinomycetota bacterium
GGCCACGGCCGGCGCGGCCGACCGGTCGAGCAGACGCAGCAGGGAATCGAGCATGGTGCCTCACCTCTCCTGGGGGAATGACGAGTCGACCTTACTGCGCCGCGCTGCGGTGACGGTCCTCTCGGCGTCGCTGATCCTGGGCGTCGTCGTCACACGCCGCTTGATCCGGATCGAGGTCGACGGCGAGAGCATGTCGCCGACGCTGTGCGCCGGGGATCGGCTCCTCGTGTGGCGTACGCAGCAGGTGCGCCCCGGGGAGCTGGTGGTGGTGCACGACCCCCGGGACGGTGAGTCGCTCTGGGTCAAACGGGTGCGTGATGTGACCGACGACGGCGTCGACGTGCGGGGTGACGATCCCGGCCGATCGACCGACAGCCGTCACGTGGGCCCGATCCCGCGCCGGTTGGTCGTCGGACGGGTGGTTCGCCGCTACGCCGAGGGCTGACGGCGTCCGCCGTTGCGTGCGCCGGCCCCGTCTGCGAGCGTCGGCGGCGGTGGATGCCGAAGCGCACCGGTGGGCCGGGCGGGCGAGGCGGGTCGCGCGCAGCCGGCGGGTGTGTGTATCCGTCGCCGCGGTCACGCTGCTGCTCGGCGCGCTGACCTGGCGCTGGATCCTCGCCCCGTCGTCGACCGCCGTGGACGATGTCGCCGAGGCCGACGCCATCGTGCTCTTCGTCGGTGGTCGGGGCGAGCGTCTCGAGGCAGCGGAGGGCCTGCTCGCGTCGGGTGCGGCCGACGTGTTGGTGATCCCGAACGGCCGGGCGCCGAGCTGGCCCGAGGCCGCCGCCTGGTGCGGGTCGTCCGGCGACGTCGAGGTGCTGTGCCCCGAGCCCGATCCGGACACCACCCGTGGGGAGGCGCGGCTGATCGCCGAGCTGGCCGAGCAGCGGGGCTGGACCTCCCTCATCGCCGTCACCTCGACCTATCAGCTGAGCCGAGCGGCGCTGCTGTTGGAGCGGTGCTTCGACGGCACCGTCACCCGCATCGACGCGAGCCCCGAGGCCGGGGTCGGGACGTGGGTCCGCTACGTCGCCCACGAATGGGTCGGCCACCTGCACGCCCGGGTCGTCGCCCGAGGGTGCTGAGCTCTGCTGCCCGACGTCAGGCGTCGGCGTTCAGCCGGTCGACGAGGGGTCGGAGTCGGCCGTAGTGGCGTGGACCGTAGCGGAAGACGATGCGAGGCCGGTCGAGCTCGTCGTCGGTGTCGATCTCGGGCCGCAGCGGTGCGGTGCGCTCGAAGCCGCCGCCGTCGGTCAGGTCGGCGAAGTCGGTGTCGAGGTCGGCGAGGAGCTCGTCGGACGCTTCCGAGCCGAGTCGCAGCACGAGCCGATCACCCACGTAGCGCATCGAGTGGAAGTTCCGGTAGAAGCCGATCAGGTCCCGGCAGGCTTCGCCGACGTCGTCGGTGACGAGGTAGAGGCCGACGTCGTGCTCGGCGACGAGGCCACCTCCGACCAACGGACCTCGTACGAAGGCATCGAGCTCGGTCCAGTAGGTGCCGCCCGGCTCGTCGAGCAGGACGATGGGGACGGGGTCGGCCTTGCCCGTCTGCTGCAACGTGAGCAGCTCGAACGTCTCGTCGAGCGTGCCGAACCCACCGGGCAGCGAGACGAAGCCCTTCGACTCCTTCACCAGCATCAGCTTGCGGGTGAAGAAGTACTTCATCTCGACGAGCTTCTCGTCACCGGCGATGACGTGGTTCGCCTCGGTCTCGAACGGCAGCCGGATCGACACCCCGATGGCGTTCTCCCGGCCGGCTCCCGCGAGCCCGGCTTCCATGATCCCCGGGCCGGCGCCCGTGACGACCATCCAACCGCGCTCGGCGAGCCCGGCGGCGACGTCGTGGGCGGTGCGGTAGCTGGGGTCGTCGGCGGCGGTGCGGGCCGAGCCGAAGATCGTCGCCTTCGGCCGGTGGCGGTACGGCGCGAACATGGCGAACGCCGACTGCATCTCGCGCAGCGCCGCCGACGCGATCTTGAGGTCGAGGCGGTCGTGTGCGCCCTGCGCGGCCCGGACGGCCGAGACGAAGAGCTCGGTCAGCACACCCCGGTGCTCGTCCGCACCGAGATCGTCGAGCATGCGGGCGACGTCGGCGTCGAGCGCCGGGTCACCGGTGCTGCGCCGTGGGTCGACGGTGTCGGTCAACCGAGCTGGTCGCGCTTGGTGTCGAGCGCCCCGATGAGCTCGTCGAAGGACTTCTCGAAGCTGGCGACGCCCTCCTCCTCGAGGACCCGAACGACGTCCGCGATGTCGACACCGACGGCGGCGGCCGCCTCCATGACCCGGTGCGACTCGGCGAGGTCGGCGTCGACGGTGCGGGCCAGGGTGCCCCGCTCGACGAACGCCTCGACGGTGCCGTCGGGCATGGTGTTCACGGTGTCGGGTCCGATGAACGAGTCGACGTAGAGCGTGTCGGGGTAGTCGGGGTTCTTGGTGCCCGTCGACGCCCAGAGCGGGCGCTGCACCCTGGCGCCTCGTTCGACCAGCGCCTCCCACCGAGGACCGCTGAAGGCCCGCTCGAACACCTGGTAGGCGACCTGGCCGTTGGCGACGGCGACCTTCCCCTTGAGCGCGAGCGCCTCGGGCGTGCCGATCTCGTCGAGTCGCCGGTCGACCTCGACGTCGACCCGGCTGATGAACAGTGACGCAACGCTGGCGATGTGGGACAGGTCGCCCTCTGCTCGCTCCAGGCCCCGGAGATAGGCCTCGATGACCTCCTCGTAGCGCTCGCTCCCGAACAGCAGCGTGACGTTGATCGAGCGACCCTCGGCGATCATCTGCTCGATCGCGGGCAGGCCCGCCTTCGTACCGGGGATCTTGATCATCACGTTGGGCTCGGCGATTCGCTCGTGGAGCTCACGAGCCTGGGCGATGGTGCCGTCGGTGTCGTGGGCGAGACCCGGGGCGACCTCGACCGACACGTAGCCGTCGCCGCCATCGCTCTCGTCGAAGGTCGGCCGCAGGAGCGCGAGGGCGGCCTCGATGTCGCGAACGACCAGCGACCAGTAGGCGTCGTCGACCGATGCGCCCTCGCTCATGAGCGACCGGAACTGGTCGTCGTAGCTGTCCTCGCCCGTGATCGCCTTCTGGAAGATCGTCGGATTCGAGGTGATCCCGCGGATCCCGCCGTCGATGAGCGACTGCAGCTCGCCGCTGGTGATCCAGCCGCGGCGGAGGTTGTCGAGCCACGGACTCTGGCCGTGGAGGCGGTGGAGGTCCTGGAGCTTGGTCACGGCGGTCCTTCGGGTCAGCTGATGAGGTCGGTGGCGATGCGGGCGACGTTCTCCGAGGAGAACCCCAACTCGGTCATGGCCCTTCCACCCGGGGCGGAGGCGCCGAAGCGGTCGAGCGTGACGGTGGCGTCGGCCAGGCCGGCCCAGCCGAGGCTCACGCCCGCTTCGACGGCGACGGTCGGCACGGCGCTCGGCACGACGGCCTCGCGATGCTCGGCCGGCTGGTCGAGGAAGAGCTCGCGGCACGGCATCGACACGACCTGGGCCGTCACCCCGGCCTCGGCGAGGATGGCCGCGGCGCCGACGCACCACTGGACCTCGCTGCCCGTGCCGATGAGGACGACGTCGGGGTTCGCGGGTGCGGCACCGAGCACGTAACCACCTCGGTGCAGGCCGCTCCCGGTGCCGTCGAGTACGGGGACGTCCTGACGGGTCAGGATCAGCGCCGTCGGCTGGTCGCCGGAGAGCGCGAGGGTCCAGGCCTCTGCGGTCTCGGCACCGTCGGCGGGCCGCACGACCCGGAGGCCCGGGATGGCCCGCAGCGCCGTGACGTGCTCGACCGGTTGGTGCGTCGGGCCGTCCTCGCCGACCCCGATCGAGTCGTGGGTGAAGCTGTAGACGACCCGGAGTCCCGACAGCGCGGCCAGGCGAACGGCGGGTCGCGCGTAGTCGCTGAACACCAGGAACGTGCCGCCGACCGGCAGCACGCCGCCGTGGAGCGCCATGCCGTTCATGGCCGCCGCCATGGCGTGCTCGCGGATGCCGTAGTGGACCGATCGACCGCCTGGCTCGTCGCGGCTCATCGGTGTCGCATCGATCTTGACGCCGGTGTTGCCGGTCAGGTCGGCCGAGCCCGGGATGATCCCCGGCACCGTGTCGGCGAGGGCGGCGAGCACCTGGTTCGAGGCCTTGCGGGTGGCAACCGACGAGCCGACGTCGAACGAGGGGAGGGCAGCACGCAGATCGGTCTCGGTGATGCCGTCGAGTGCGTCGGCGAGGGCTCCACGACTGACCGGTGCATCGGCGAGTCGACCCTCCCAGTCCTGGCGGGCGGCAGCGCCGCGTGCGCCCGCAGCCCGGTACATCGCGAGCACGTCGTCGGGCACGAAGAAGGTCTCGTCGGCGGGGAGGCCGATCCGCTCCTTCGCAGCGGCGATCTCGTCCGCGTCGGTGATGGCGCCGTGGGCGGCGGGGGTGTCGATGGACTCGGGGAGCGGGTACCCGATGTGGCTGCGCAGGACGACCAGGCTCGGGCGGTCGTCGACGGCCATCGCCCGACGGATCG
Source organism: Actinomycetota bacterium (assembly GCA_039197885.1). Lineage (GTDB taxonomy): Bacteria > Actinomycetota > Acidimicrobiia > Acidimicrobiales > Poriferisodalaceae > JBCBSZ01. Next base: position 4,519 of record JBCCTY010000275.1, read on the forward strand.
CGGCGTCGAGGGCGTCGAGGTCGTTGGCGACCTCACCGATCTCCTCGACGTGCCATCCGTAGGAGCGGAACCGGGCCGGAGCGTCGTCGCTGACGGTCAGCTCGGTGCGGCCGTCGATCGTGATGTGGTTGTCGTCGTAGACGGTGACGAGGCGACCGAGGCCCTGGTGCCCGGCGAGGGACGCGGCCTCGTGGCTCACCCCCTCCATCAGGTCGCCGTCGGACGCGACGCAGAAGACGTGGTGGTCGCAGACGTCGGCGCCGTGCACGGCCCGGAGGTGCCGCTCGGCCATCGCCATGCCGACGGCCGTTGCGAAGCCCTGGCCGAGCGGGCCGGTGGTGACCTCGACGCCGGCGGTGTGGCCGAACTCGGGGTGGCCCGGCGTCGACGAGCCCCACTGGCGGAAGGCCCGCAGGTCATCGAGGGACAGCCCGAAGCCGGTCAGGTGCAGGAACGAGTACTGCAGCATCGAGGCGTGCCCGGCCGAGAGCACGAAGCGGTCGCGGTCGGGCCAGGTCGGATCGGCCGCGTCGTAGGTCATCACCCGCGTGTAGAGCACGTGGGTGAGCGGCGAGAGCGCGAGCGCCGTGCCGGTGTGGCCGCTGTTGGCAGCCACGACGGCATCCATCTGGAGGCCTCGGGCCACGTCGATGCCACGCTGCTCGAGCTCGGCGGCGGGGGCGTCGGGCGAAGTGGTCGTCACGCCTCCGACACTACCGAGGGCCCCCGGCCTCCCGGGGCCGTCGAGGTGAACAGCGCGAGCGCGGCCGTGAAGCCGTGGAGGCGGCTCCTCCCTGCGGCCGGCCCGACCTCACCGGCACACGACATCCCCGCCAGGGGCGCGCCATCGAGCATCTCGTCGACGAGTCCCGCGTCGTGGTCCGGCTCGCCGTGCAGTGAGCTGCCGCGGCCGTCGCACGTGAAGAGGAGCGCGGCGTCGGCCCGCCGGCCCACCAGCCGATCGACGAGGTCGGCACGCGCCGAGTCGGCGTCGCGGACCTGGAACTGGAAGATGGACCCCACGGGGAGGTGGTCGCCGACCA
>JBCCTY010000276.1:0-5525 GCA_039197885.1 Actinomycetota bacterium
CCCGAGCCGGGTGTGGCGCCGTCGACGAGGATCGCGTCGACGGGGTACTGGTCGGAGCGGTCGAGCTCGGGGGTACCGGTCGAGAACGCCTTGATGACGGCGGGCACCGCCTGGGCGACCTGGCGGACCTGCTCGATCGACTCCTGGCCGTGGAGCTGGGCGACGCGCAGACGAGCGGCGTGCACGATGTCGATGACCCGCGCCGGGAGCTCGTTGCGAAAGACCCCGACGGTGAGGATCTCGGGCGGGAGGCGGCGGGCGATGTCGCGCGCCCGCTGCGGTGACACCTGCCGGGTCGAGGGCGCCATCACGAAGCCGACGGCGTCGGCTCCCATCGCAGTCGCGAAGAGCGCGTCCTCCTCGGAGGTGATCCCGCAGATCTTCACGAACATGGGGGCACGGTACCCCGTACCGCCTCGGCGACCCCGGACCGATTCGTCAGGGGCGCGGCACCCGCAACGAGCGGGTGGCCACCTCGATGTCACCGGAGGTCACCAGGGTCTCGCCCACGAGCACGGCGTCGAAGCCGACCTCGGCCAGCGATCGGGCGTCGTCGGGGCCACGGATCCCCGACTCGGCCACCCGGACGACCGAGTCGGGCATGGCGGCACCGACGCGGCGGGCCCGATCGTGGTCGACCTCGAAGGTCACCAGGTCTCGCTGGTTGACGCCGACCAGCGTGGCGCCGACGGCCATCGCCCGCTCGAGCTCCGCCTCGTCGTGGATCTCGACCAACGCATCGAGGCCGACGTCGACGGCGAGTCGGTGGAGGTCGCGCAGCTCGCCGTCATCGAGCGCCGCGGCGATGAGCAGCACGCAGTCGGCGCCCATCAACCGGGCGTCGCACACGTCGCGGGCGTCGACGGTGAAGTCCTTGCGCAGCACCGGCAGCTCGACCGCCGCCCGAGCGGCCGCGAGGTCCTCGGGGCTGCCCCCGAAGTGCGGTCCGTCGGTCAGGACCGACATCGCCGCGGCACCGCCCGCCGCGTAGCCCGTCGCCACGGCAGCGGGGTCGAGGCCGGCGAACAGATCGCCCTTCGACGGCGAGCGCCGCTTGACCTCGGCGATCACGGCCAGGCGATCACCGCCACGGAGGCTCGCGGCGAACGGACGGGCGTTGCCGACCCGGGCCGCCGCCTCGACGAGCTGGTCGAGGGCGCGAGTGTCGTCGGCCGCCCGACCCCGGTGGTGATCGAGGATCCGGTCGAGGTAGGTGGCCACGGTCAGAAGGTGATGCCCTTCGCCGCGAAGGGGGCGAGGACGTGGATCTCGGGTCGGCCGGCGAGGAGCCCGCCGAGGGCGGCGCCGACGTCGCGCATGCCCGGGTTCTTGCCGTGCGCGGCCAGGGCGTCCTCGTCGGTATAGAGCTCGTAGTACCAGATCGTGACGTCGTCGCCCGTGTCGACGTGCGCGGCGTAGATCTCGGTGCCGGGCTCGCCGTCGGCCAGGGGGACGCCCTGCGCCGCGAGGATCTCGACGACCTCGTCGCGCTTGCCCTCGACCGTCGTCAACTTGGCGATCACGCCGACCTTGCTCATCTGGGGACTCCCCTGCTGGCTCGGTCGCCGACCCTAACCCCTGCCGCGTGCGCTGCTCATGGTCAGCAGGGGCGCCATGAGGAACGCCGCCAGGGCCAGCACGACGCCGATGAACCCGGCGACGAGCAGCGGTGCGGCGAGGAAGAGCAGCCCGAAGCCGATCGTGACGATCGAGACCAGGAGCAGGAGCGGGCCGATCGCGGTGACCGTCCGGGCCAGGGAGCTGGGCGGCTCGCCGTCGTCCTGGAGCTCGTCGAGGTCGGGTGGGGCGACGATCTCGTCGTCGCCGACCGTGAACGATGCCGTGTTGGCGGTGCGACGGGCGTCGGGCGACGAGAGCTGTTGCCAGGCCTCGTTGAGGCGACGCATCTGCTCCTCGGAGGCCCGGCGCGTCGCCTCGTCGGCGTCGGCGAGGACGTCGGGGTGCACCTCGCGGGCGCGGCGCAGGTACGCCGACCGGATGTCGGCCGTGGACGCCGAGGGGTCGACGCCGAGCACCTCGTAGGGGGTCTCGGGATCGCCGTTCATGACATCGGCGACGCAGCGACGGAGCGCATGACCACGAACCTACGTCGCCGTGGCCGGCGATGCGGCTCGCCTCAGATGCGCGCCATGAGCTTGGAGCGCTTGTCCTCGAGCTCGTCGTCGTCGATCAGGCCGGCGTCGTGGGCCGCGGTCAGTTGCTCGACCAGCCGGAGCAGCTCGTTCGGGTGCAGCGGGCGGCCGTCACCCTCGACGTCGGGCACGCCGAGCGTGCGGGTCGGGGGCGGGGTGTAGGTGTTCTGGGCCGCGGGGCTGGGGCGGCCCTCCTTGCGGGCGCGCTTCTCCTCGGCGCGCTGCTTCTTGGCACGCTCACGCTGGAGCTTGGCGAAGGTCGTCCGTTGAGCCATGGAGGTCACCTCATCGGGGGATCGCGTTCGTACGCACCGGTGTGGAGTCGGCGGCGCTCAGGGGAAGCGCAACGGCCAGCGGCACCACGTGCGGTGTCAGGGGCCGACGGACCTTGCCCGATCGGTGGAGATCACCGCAAATCGCGTGCCGGACGTCACTCTTCGTCCACACGGGAGCTGACAAAGACCCTACCGCCACTCGCGGCGGAAACGGCGGACCCCTCTTCGACCGCACCCTTCACCCAGCCGAGCGCGACGATCCCGGACCGTGGTGAGGTGGCAACCGAGGTGAGCCCACCCACGGCCGAGCCGGCGGCATCGGTCAGCTCGTCGCCCACCGACGCCGCGCCGTCGATCCGGAAGCGACGCAACACCCGTCGCTCGGCACCCCGCGAGGCGATCCGCTCGACGAGCTCCTGACCCCGATAGCAACCTTTCGTGAAGCTGACCGAGCTGGCGACCAGCCCACTCTCCTGGGGGATCGAGCCGGGTTCGACGTCGATCCCGAGGCGGGGCCCGCCGGCCTCGATGCGAGCGGCCTCGGCGAGGTCGTCCGGGAGGCGGGCGATGTCGACCGACAGGTCGGGGCCGAGCAGGTCACGTCCGCCGCCGGGCCAGGCCACGGCGGCATCGACCACGGCGCCCCCGACGTCGACCTCGGACGAGCCGGGACCGCGCAGGCCGACGGCGGTCCAATCGAGCGCCGTGAGCTCGATGGCCGTCCGCAGCTTGAACCGGTCGAGCGACGCCCGGGTCGGCTCGCCGAACCCCGCCTCGGTGTCGAGCAGGAACCGGTCGTCGGCCAGCCGGGTCACCCGGAGGTGCGACTCGACCTTGCCGGTCGGCTCGAGCAGGAACGACCAGGTGCTCTCCCCCACACCGAGCGCCTCGATCTCCTGGCTGAGCTGGCCCTGCAGGTAGGCCGCCGCCTCCGGTCCCTCGGCCGAGACGACGTCGCGTCGCAGGTCGAGCGCCACCACGCCCTCGAACGCCTCGTCGTAGCTCGCAACGGTCACGTGCCCCCCTCTCGTGCCCCCGCCGTCATCCGGCGCGCCGCCGGGACGGCCGAGAGCAGCGCCTTGGCCTTGTTCCAGCACTCGTCGTTCTCGTCGTCGGGATCGCTGTCGGCGACGATCCCTGCGCCGGCCTGCACCGAGGCTCCGCGCTCGTGGACCACCATCGTGCGGATCGTGATGGCCGTGTCGATGTTGCCGGCGAGATCGAGGTAGCCGATCACGCCCGCGTAGGGGCCTCGCTTGGTCGGCTCGAGGGCGTCGATGATCTCCATCGCCCGCACCTTCGGGGCGCCCGACATCGTCCCCGCCGGCAAGGTCGCACGGAGCACGTCGACCGGCGTCTGGTCGGCGCGCAGGCGACCGGAGACCTGCGACGTGAGGTGCATCACGTGGCTGTAGCGCTCGAGGGTCATCAACTCGTCGACCTGGCAGGTGCCGTAGTCGACGACCCGGCCCACGTCGTTGCGGGCGAGGTCCACCAGCATCACGTGCTCGGCGACCTCCTTCGGGTGCTCGGCCAGCTCGGCACCGAGTCGGCGGTCCTCCTCGGCGGTCACGCCGCGCTTGCGGGTGCCGGCGATGGGCCGCGAGATGACCGTGCCGTCGAGCAGCTGCACCATCGGCTCGGGCGACGAGCCGATGATCGACAGCTCCGGGTCGCGCAGGAAGTACATGTAGGGACTGGGGTTGACCTGGCGCAACGATCGGTAGAGGTCGAAGGGCTCGGCGCCGAGGTCGAGGTCGAAGCGCTGGGCGAGCACGACCTGGAAGATGTCGCCGTCGAGGATGTGCTCCTTGGCCACGCCGACGGCGCGCTGGTAGGCCCCGGCCGGCATCGACGACCGGACCTCGGGGAGCACCTCGTCGACGAGCGGCGGTGCCACGGGTCGGTAGGCCAGCGGTCGCCCGAGGGTCTCGACGGCGTCCTCCAGGCGTTCGCCCGCCGCCGACCAGGCACGCCGCAGCGCGCCCTCGTCGCCGGCGATCGCCGCGACCGGCACGCTCTCGATGAGGTGCACCCGCTGGCGCCAGTGGTCGAACGCTGCCAGCTGGCCGATGAGGGTCATCACCCCGTCGGGGACGCCGTGCTCGTCGCGGGGGACGTCGGGGAGGTGCTCGACCTCGCGGACCACGTCGTAGCCGAGGTAGCCGACCAGCCCACCCTGGAGCGGCGGGAGCTCGGGGTGGCGCGGCCCGCCGCTGGCACCGAGGAAGGCCTCGACCGCGGCGAGCATGCCGCGATCGGTGGGCACCTCGACGCCGAGGTCGCCCTCGACCTCGACCTCGCGACCCCGGGCCACGATGCGGGCCTGGGCCCGACGGCCGACGAAGCTGTAGCGACTCCACCGCTCGATGCCGTCGACCGACTCGAGGATGAAGCCGTCGTCGTCGTCGACGAGCTTCAGGAACGCCGAGACCGGCGTCTCGAGATCGGCGAGCAGCTCCACGCGGACCGGCACGAAGGCGTGCTCGGACGCCAGCCGGATGAACTCCTCGACGTCGGGCAGCAGGCGCATCTAGTCCGTGGCCACCGGTTCGGCGCGCGAGGCGGAGGAGCCGGAGGGCTGCGCGCTCGCGGGGACGAGGCCGTTCGGGTGGCCGGTGACCTGGTCCAGCACACCGAACCCGGTCGGTGCGGGGATCGCTTCGGGCATGGCGGTCAGCGTACGGGGCCGCGGCCCGAGATCCCGAGGTGGACACGGACCAGCTCCACCCACCGCGGCACCTCGGCGACCTGCCGGGCCAGGCGCGGGATGAGGAACGGGAGCCGGTGCGCCGCCACGGCACCGGCCTCGAGGGTGGGTGGGTCGAGGGCTCGACGGACGTGCATCTCGAGCCAGTTGAGCTGCTTGACGAAGTAGCCGGCCCAGATCGACTCGTCGGAGGGTGGCGGCTCGCCCCCGGCGGAGCGATAGGCGTCGAGCAGGCCGATGAAGCCGGGGGTGTCGACGGGGCCGAGGATGCCGCCCGACCAGTCGACGGCCGCCGCGGCGATCTCCTCGGTGGCCAGCCACCCACCGGCGACGTCCCAGTCACACACCGACAGGCCGGCCGACGTGACGAGGGCGTTGCGGGGGAAC
>JBCCTY010000277.1:0-5494 GCA_039197885.1 Actinomycetota bacterium
CGACGAGCGGTGCGGCGTCGACTGCATCAGCCCGATGTGGGCCGAGGCGGCGTCGGCGTTGGCACCGCTGCCCCAGTAGAGGTTCTCGCCCATCCAGGTCATCGACCCGCCCAGGCTGTTGAGCGTTGCGCTGAGGTTGGAGTGCTCGAAGCTGCCGACCAGCTCGGGCGCCCAGGCACCAGCGGTGGCGCCGAGGGCGGGATCCCAGGCGAGGGGAGCGAGGCCCCGGTAGGCCCGCTCGGCGTTGACCCGTCGCTGGACCTCGGCGGCGATCCGACGTTCGCTGAGGGCCGGGCCGCTGCGCACGATCGGGAAGTCGACGACCTCGCCCCCGCTGCGCAGCACGACGTACCCCACGCCCGACGGGTGGTTCTCGCCGTCGACCACGTCGTAGACGCCCTGTCCGCCGAGCGAGCCGTGGAACTGCACCGACCCGAAGGCGAAGGTGCCGCCGTCGGCGGCCACGAGCAGGTAGCCGCGGCCTGACGGGTCGGGGCTGATGCCCACGACCGGGCGGACGAGCGGCGTGCCGCCCATCGATCCGTAGAAGCGGGCGTCACCGAAGGCGAAGATGCCGCCGTCGGTGGCGACCATCCAGTAGCCGTTGCCGCTCGGCGTCGGGGCGAAGTCGACGACCGGGGCGTTCAGGGGGATGCCCCCCATGGAGCCGTGGTAGACGGCGTCGCCGAAGGCGAACACGCCACCGTCGTTGGCGACGAGCCAGTAGCCGTTCAGCGACGGGGTGGGGCGCAGGGCGACGATCGGCGAGGCGAGCGGGATGCCGTAGAGGTCACCGTGGTGCGGAGCGTCGCCGAAGGTGTGCACGCCGCCGGTCGAATCGACGATCCAGTAGCCCAGGCCGGGGGTCGACTGGATCGAGGCGCCGGTGGTGCGGCGGGCGTTCATGGTGGGGCGGGCGTCGCCCAGGAAGAGTCCGGAGCCCCGGGTCGTCACCTGACCGTCACGGTGCAGGACGACGTGGCCGGCACCATCGGGGGTGGGGCTCGTCGCGACGGCGGGGCTGGCGAGGTCGGCGGCGGCCGGATCGAGCTCGTCGGGCCGCAGTTCGGTCGCACCGGCGAAGGTCGGCTGCCCGATCACGGCCACGAGGAGGGCGGCGATGATGACGGACACGCGACGGAAGTGCGAGCTGTTGATGACGTTCATGCGGTGGTGTGCGCTCCCTGACCGTCCGGGACTCCGCCCGAACGTTGCGGTCACGTTACGCCGTCATCCGTCGGCAACACCAAGATCCACTTGAGCATCTGCGCTCCGATAACGCTTTCTTAACGTTCTCTCCGTTGCATCCACACGTCACGTGGCCGAAACGAGAGTGGAACATCGGAGCGTGGTGGTCGCTCGGTGCCCCCGGTGCGGGGGCGCGCTACGGCCACTCCTCGTCGATGACCCACCCGGCGCGACCACCCCGCTCGTAGCATGATCCCCTGTGGCCGATCCGCTCGAACGTCGTCTGGAGCTGCTGATGCTGCTCCGTGAGGCCCGTCCGCTCACCCGGGCGCAGATCATGGAGCGGACGGGTGCCTACGGCGACGACCCCGAGCGGGGCCGTGCCACCTTCGAGCGTGACAAGCGAGCGCTGCGGGAGCTGGGCGTGCCGATCAGCACCGTGATCGCCGAGGGTGACGAGGGGGCCACCCGCTACACCGTCGAGACCGACGACTACGACCTGCCGCCCCTCGACCTCGAGCCCGACGAGCACCTGGCCCTGGTCATGGCCACCGCCATGGTCGACCTCGACCGTCGGTGGGACGACGTCGCCCTCCGCAAGCTCGGCGGCGGCGAGGTCGCCGGCGCCGGTGTCCGAGCCGCCCTCCCGGCGCTCGACGCCCTCCCGACGCTGCAGCACGCCGTCGCGGTCCGTGCGCCGGCCCGCTTCGGCTACCGCGACCGCGAGCGCGAGGTCGCGGCCCGGGCCCTCGTGTTCCGCACCGGGCACTGGTACCTCGTCGCCGACGAGGGCGAGGCCCGCAAGACCTTCCGCGTCGACCGCATCCAGGGCGCCGTCGAGTTGGGCGAGGCCGGTGCCGTCGCCGAGGTCGAGGGCGACCCGCTCGAGGCCCTGACGGTCGATCCGATGCAGCTCGAACGCGACGACGAGGTGACGGCGCGGGTGCTCATCGAGGGCCATCACGCCGAGCGGGAGTCGCGGCGGGCCGGCGTGGAGGTGCTGGACCGGCGTTATGGGGCCGTCGAGCTCGAGGTCCGGGTGATCAATCGCGACGCCTTCCGTACCTGGGTGCTCGGTCTCGGTCCCGCGGCCGAGGTGCTCGGGCCACCCGAGCTCCGTGACGAGATGGTCGGCTGGTTGCGGGAGGTGGCGCGATGAGCAGGAAACGGACCTCGGTCGACGAGCGCCTGGCGCTCGTGCTCGCCGTCGTGCCCTGGCTCGCCGAGCAGGGCGGAGCGACCGTCGACGAGATCGGTGCGCGCTTCTCCATCGACGCCGACGAGGTCATGTCGGTGCTCTCGGCCGTGCAGTGCTGTGAGGTGCCGCCCTACGGCGGCGCCACGATCGGCATCGCCGTCTTCGACGACGGCACCGTCCAGGTCGACCCCATCGTCGCCTTCGACCGGCCACTCCGCTTCACCGCCGACGAGGCGTTCGGCCTCGTCGCCGCCGGGCGCACGGCCCTCGCCGTCGACGGCGCCGATGCCGACGGCGCCCTCCAACGCGGCCTCGCCAAGCTCGAGGAGCAGCTCGGGGGCGGGATCGTCGTCGACCTCGAGGTGCCGCCGCTGCTCGACGTCATCCGCGCGGCGGTCGACGAGCGTGCCCAGCTGCGCATCGACTACTACTCCGCCTCGCGCGACGAGGCGACGACCCGCGTGGTCGATCCGTGGTCGCTGCGATCGGTCGACGGGCACTGGTACCTCGTCGGGCACTGCCACCGGGCCGAGGACCGACGGGTGTTCCGGGTCGACCGGATCGACCACGTGGAGCCCACCGGCGAACGGGTGCCGGACGATTCGGTCGATCCCCGACCCGACGAGCCGATCGCTCCGGGAGCCGAGGCGACACGTGGCCGGATCCGCATGCCGGCAGATCGACGGTGGCTGCTCGAGACCGTCGTGGTCGACGAGGTCACCGAGCACGGCGACACGCTCGAGGTGGTCCTGCCCGTCGGCGGCCGGACGTTCCTCGAGCAGCTCGTCGTCCGGGCGGGCCCGGGTGCCGAGGTGCTCGAGCCGGCTGATCTGGTCGGCGTGGGGCGTGAGGCAGCCGCCCGGTTGCTCGCCCGCTACGAGGGCTGAGCGTCGACGAAGGCGGCAGCGGTCCGCCAGCGGCGGAGCGCCAGCAGCCGGGCGAGTCGAGCGTCGCTGACGACGTAGTCGTGGAGCGCAGCGGCGGAGAGCTCGTGGACCCGCTCGCGGTCGACCTCGACGGGCACGTGGCCGGTGAGGCGGGCCACCGACTTCAGCGAGCACGACACGTCGATCAGCCGGTGCAGGTCGTTGCGCCACACCCGGTAGGCGTCGAGGTGGCGGTGCCCGTGCCAGGCGGCTCGATAGGCGCCGTCGTGGCCGGGCAGCGCCGAGCGCACCGACAGCGCCGGGTCATGCCGCAGCCGTAACCCGAGCTCGATGCCGGCCGCCTCGGCGCGGGTGGCGAGGAACGGCAGGTCGAACGAGGCGCCGTTCCAGGTGACCAACACGCCCGGCGCCCGGAGGGCGAGGTCGTCGTCGACGGCCTCGAGGAGCGCCCGCTCGTCGGCGTCGGCGTAGACGACCTCGTCGTCGGCGCCGGAGATGGCGACGGCCACGACGGTGGCGACCCGAGGGTCGAGCCCGTCACAGGCGGTGTCGGTCTCGATGTCGAGGCCATAGGTGGGCACGGTCGCGCTGCTCACCCCGACGAACATACGACGGGGGTGCGCCACGGTGCGGGACCCGACGCGACCGGGCGCGCAGCGGTACCGTCCGACGCCGTGACCGGACGAGGCCCGACGCGCCGGATCGTGCGGCGCGTCCTCGGCGGCGTCGTGCGGCGGACGTGGTCGGCCGCGACCGACGCCGGCTCGATCCGGACGGGTGATCGGGCCGCGAGGCGGTTCGGGGCCTTCGGTGCCGACTCGGTCGTCTGCTTCCCCTGGCTCGCGCTCTACGGCGAGCGGTGGATGCGGGTCGGCGACGACACGATGATCGGCCCGGGCTGCTCGCTCTCGGTCGGCATGCGTCCCGGACAGGAGATGGTCAGCGACCCGGTCCTGCGCATCGGTGACCGCTGCGTCATCGGACGCCACTCCTCGATCGTCGCCCACTTCGAGGTCGACATCGGTGACGACGTGATGACCGGCCCGGGCGTCTACATCACCGACCAGAACCACGCCTACGACGACGTCGACCTCCCGATCGGGCGCCAGGAGCCGAGTGAGCATCCGGTTCGGATCGGGTCAGGTTCCTGGTTGGGGGCTGGGGTGGTCGTCGTGCCCGGTGCCAGGATCGGACGGAACGTGACCGTCGCCGCCAACGCCGTCGTGGTCGGCGACCTCCCCGACCACGTCGTCGCTGCGGGCGTGCCGGCACGCGTCGTCCGTCGCCACGTCGACGGCCGCTGGCGCTCGGAGGTCCCGGACGGCGTCGACGGGACGAACGGAGACGACGACGCAGTGGGGGAGGTGCCCGGTGGAGCTGGGTGAGCTGCAGCGCCTGATGGAGCGGACGTACGGCGAGCGCGACCGCGCTCGGGGGATCCCCGTCACCGTCGCCTGGTTGGCCGAGGAGGTGGGCGAGCTCGCCCAGGCCGTCCGGAAGGGCACGCCGGCCGAGCAGGCCCACGAGCTGAGCGACGTGCTGGCCTGGGTGGCCACCCTCGCCAACCAGCTCGACCTCGATCTCGACGTGGCGATCGCCCGCTACGCCGACGGCTGCCCGAAGTGCTCGTCGATGCCCTGCGTCTGCGACTGACCGCCGGGCACCAGCTCGATCCTCCCGACGCCACCTCGCGGTTCCCACCCCGCCGCGTGAGCCCCGCACCTCGATCTCGGGCGTACCGTGAGGTGGTGATCGAGGACACGGTCGAACAGCTCCGCACCGAGGCCGCGGGAGCGGTCCGTCGCCTCCTCGCCGGCACCGACGAGCCGCCCCACCGCATCGACGAACGAGCCGACGACGGCTGGTTCGGTCCCGGCTCGGCGACCTGGCACGTCCACGGCGACCTGTCGATGCTCGTCGGCGGGGTCCGGGCGCTGCTGTTGCAGACCCTGCACCCGGGCGCGATGGCCGGCGTCGCGGATCACTCCTCCTACCGGGAGGACCCGCTCGGACGACTGCACCGCACCGGGGCGTTCGTGGGGGCGACGACCTTCGGGTCGACCGCCGAGGCCGAGCAGGCCGTCGAGGTCGTCCGGACGGTGCACCGACGCGTCGTCGGGACGACGCCAGAGGGCGTGCCCTACTCGGCGGACGACCCCCACCTCCTCCTGTGGGTGCACGCCACCGAGGTCGACAGCTTCCTGCGAGCCCACGTCCGCTA
>JBCCTY010000278.1:0-5475 GCA_039197885.1 Actinomycetota bacterium
CAGCTCGTCGTCGACCCACGACCAGTCGTACCAGGCCAGCTCGTTGTCCTGGCAGTAGACGTTGTTGTTGCCCTGCTGGGTGCGTCCGATCTCGTCGCCGCCGAGGAGCATCGGCACGCCCTGGGAGAGCAGGAGCGTCAGCAGCATGTTGCGTTGCTGCCGCGCCCGGAGCTCGAGGATCTCGGGATCGTCGGTCGGCCCCTCGACCCCGCAGTTCCACGAGCGGTTGTGCTGCTCGCCGTCGTTGTTCCCCTCGCCGTTCGCCTCGTTGTGCTTCTCGTTGTAGGAGACGAGGTCGCGCATCGTGAAGCCGTCGTGGGCGGTGACGAAGTTGACGCTCGCCACGGGGTGGCGCAGGTCGCCGGCGTAGAGGTCGGAGCTGCCCATCAACCGCGACGCGAACTCGGGCAGCGTCGACGGCTCGCCCCGCCAGAAGTCGCGCATCGTGTCGCGGTAGCGGCCGTTCCACTCCGACCACAGCGGCGGGAAGTTGCCCACCTGGTAGCCGCCCTCACCGACGTCCCAGGGCTCGGCGATCAGCTTGACCTGGGAGACGACGGGATCCTGCTGCACCAGGTCAAAGAACGCGGCCAGCTTGTCGACCTCGTGGAGCTCGCGGGCGAGCGTCGCCGCGAGGTCGAAGCGGAACCCGTCGACGTGCATCTCCAGCACCCAGTAGCGGAGGCTGTCCATGATCAGCTGCAACACGTGCGGATGGCGCATGTTGAGGCTGTGCCCGGTGCCGGTGGTGTCGAAGTAGAAGCGCGGGTCCTCGCCGACGAGGCGATAGTAGGCGGCGTTGTCGATCCCCTTGAACGACAGGATCGGACCCAGGTGGTTGCCCTCGGCGGTGTGGTTGTAGACGACGTCGAGGATCACCTCGATGCCCGCCTCGTGGAGGGTCTTCACCATCGTCTTGAACTCGGCGACCTGCTCGCCGCGCTGGCCGGTCGAGGAGTACTCGTTGTGCGGGGCCAGGTAGCCGATCGTGTTGTAGCCCCAGTAGTTGCGCAGCCCGCGGTCGACGAGATGGCCGTCGTGCACGAACTGGTGCACCGGCTGGAGCTCGACGGCGGTCACGCCGAGCTGGAGGAAGTGGTCGACGACCGCGGGGTGGGCCAGCCCCGCGTACGTGCCTCGCAGACCCTCGGGGACGTCGGGGTGGGTCATCGTGAGGCCCTTGACGTGGGTCTCGTAGATGATCGACTCGTGGAGCGGGATGTCGGGCGCTCGGTCGTTCCCCCACTCGAAGAAGGGGCTCGTCACCACCGAGAGCGGGACGTGGGCGGCCGAGTCGAGATCGTTGCGCGAGTCGGGGTCGCCGAAGCGGTAGGGGAAGCAGGCCTCGTCCCAGTCGACGGCGCCCTCGACGGCCTTGGCGTAGGGGTCGATGAGCAGCTTGGCCGGGTTGCAGCGGTGACCGGAGCCCGGGTCGTAGGGCCCGTGGACCCGGAAGCCGTAGCGCTGCCCCGGGCGGATGCCGGGCACGTAGGCGTGCCAGCACGCTGCGTTGCGCTCGTCGAGCGGGATGCGCAGCTCCGCACCGTCGTCGTCGAACAGGCAGAGCTCGACCGACTCGGCGACCTCGGAGAAGATCGAGAAGTTGGTGCCGGCGCCGTCGAACGACGCGCCGAGCGGGTAGGGCCGGCCGGGCCAGACCTCGGTCACGAGGTCGTCGAGGTCGGTCACTGGGGGCGGTCCTCCGGGGCGTTGGCGGCGGTCGGGTGCATCATCGCCCGAGGACGGCAGCACTGGTCGGGGGCATCCTGACACGCCCCGCGATCGGCTCGACGTCATCGGTGGCGACCGCCACCTCTGCGCCGCCGTAGGCGTCGAGCAGCTGCTCCTCGGCCGAGGTGTTGGCGACCACCACGACGTCGCCTCGCTCGACCACCAGCGTGCCGGCGGACTCGTCGGCGGTGGCGGTGACGAGGTCGAGTCGGCCGTCGGTGAGCGCGGGCGTCGCCGCCCGGAGCCGGAGGAGTCGGCGGTGCAGGTCGAGCATCCCGGTGTGCGGTTCCTCGGCCCGCTCGTCCCACCGCAGCTTCGCCGCGGCGAACGTGGCGGGGTCCTGCGGGTCGGGGATCTCGGCCGGATCCCACCCGAACGCCGCCCACTCCCGGCGCCGGCCCAGCCGCACCGCCGCGGCGAGCGCCTCGTCCTGGTGGTCGGTGAAGTAGGGGAAGGGCGTCGACGCCGCCCACTCCTCGCCCTGGAAGAGCATCGGCACGAAGGGCGACGTCAGCGTGATGACCGCACCCACGGCGGCGAGGCGGTGACCGCACTGGTGCGACAACCGGTCGCCGCGGGCTCGGTTGCCGATCTGGTCGTGGTTCTGGGCGTAGCCGAGGAGGCGGTGACCGGGCAGACCGCCGAGCGGTCGGCCGTGGCGGCGGTCGCGGTGGGCCGAGAACCGGCCGTCGTAGACGTAGCCCCGCTCGAGCGCGGTGGCGACGTCGGCGAGCCCGCTGAAGTCCGAGTAGTAGGCCGTTCGCTCGCCGGTGAGCGCGACATGGAGGCCGTGGTGGAAGTCGTCGCTCCACTGGGCGTCCAGCCCGTAGCCGCCCTCGTCGCTCCCACGGACGAGGCGGGGGTCGTTGAGGTCGCTCTCCGCGATGAGCGTCACGGGCCGACCGAGACGATGCACCTCCACGGCGAGCTCCTCCAGGAGGTGCACCGCCGACGTGTCGAGGAGGGCGTGGACCGCGTCGAGGCGCAGCCCGTCGAGGCCGAAGTCGGTCACGGCGGCCAGCGCGCTCTCGATCAGGAACTCCCGGACGCCGTCGGAACCGGGACCGTCGAGGTTGACCGCGTCGCCCCACGGCGTCGAGAAGCGGTCGGTGAAGTACGGCCCGAAGTCGGCGAGGTGGTTGCCGTCGGGGCCGAGGTGGTTGTGGACCACGTCGAGGATGACCGACAGGCCGCGACGGTGAGCCTCGTCGACGAGACGGCGGAGCCCGGTCGGGCCGCCGTAGGGCTCGTGCACCGCCCACAGGCCGACGCCGTCGTAGCCCCAGCCGTGGACGCCGGGGAAGGCGTTGACCGGCATCAGCTCGACGGCCGTGACACCGACATCGACGAGGTGATCGAGGTGGGCCACGGCGCCGTCGAAGGTGCCCTCGTCGCTGAAGGTGCCGACGTGGATCTCCTCGATCACGGCGTTCGGCAGGTCGATCGGGACGGTTGCGGCGGCGGGCGCGTCGAGGCGGGTGATCCGGCTGGGTCCGTGGACGCCGTCGGGCAGGTGGCGTGACCGGGGGTCGGGACGCTCCGGCCCCCCGTCGATGCGGAACATGTAGTCGGTGCCGTCGGCGACCTCCGGCCCGCCCCGCCACCAGCCCCGCTCGCCCCGGCCGAGCGGATGGCGGTCGGCGTCGATGACCACCTCGACCCGATCGGCGTCGGGCGCCCACACCTCGAAGCTCATGTGTCCTCCCGGACGAGGAGCGCCACCGGGAAGCGCTCGAACAGCCCGGTGATGGGGGTGTCACCGTCGAAGGTGCGATCTGCGCCGAGGGCGTCGCGCCACCGCCCGGGCGGCAGGTCGACGACCGTCTCACCCCAGTTCGGATCGGTCGCTCGCAGCGGCACGACCACGACGACGTCGCCGCCCCGCCGGTAGCCGAGGACGTCTGCCGCCCGTTCGCCACGGGACACGAGCGGCTCGTAGCGCCCGGCCTCGCCGGCACCGAAGCACGCGGCGTGCTCGGTCCGGAGTCGGAGGGTGCGGTGCACGAGCCCCAGCTTCGCCCGACCGTCGCCGGGGTCCGGCCAGCACGACGACAACGAGGAATCGGCGAGCTCGTCGAGCAGCTGCGACCGGGCGGCGAAGTCGACCGGACGGCGGTTGTCCGGATCCACGAGGGAGAGGTCCCAGAGCTCCGTGCCCTGGTAGAGGTCGGGGACGCCGGGCAGGGTCATCGCCAACAGCTGCTGGGCCAGTGAGACGATCCGCCCCGGGTCGACGATCCGCTCGACGAACGCATCGAGCTCGGCCAGGAACTCGACGTCGTCGTCGAGCGCCCGAACGAAGTCCGCGAGCGCGGCGTCGTACTTCGGGACCGGATCGACCCAGCTGGTCCGCAGCTTGACCTCGCGAGACGCCTTCTCCATGTACCGCAACGCCCGGTCGACACCGAGCGGATGCGCGCCGACGAGCGTCTGGTAGAGGACCAGTTCGTCGCGCCCGTCCGGCCCCACCTCGGAGCGGTGTCGTGCGTTGCGGTCGTGCCAGCGTCGGACGAGCGCCGCCCACTCGTCGGCCACCTCCGACAGGACCGTCAGGCGGGCCCGGACGTCACCGGATCGCTTCGTGTCGTGGGTCGACAGCGTGATCAGCCGCTGCGGCCAGCCCTCCTGATCGTTGCGGCGGGCGGCGTGGAAGCGATCGAGGTCGAGGTCGGCGAAGCGGCCCGGGTCGGCACCCACGTCGTTGCGGGCCAGCAGCCGCACGTAGCGGTACATGGCCGTGTCCTCGACGCCCTTGGCCGCCACGGGTCCGGACAGCTGTTGGAAGCGCAGCTCGAAGTCGTCCTCGACCGACGAGTCGAACGGCGGGTCACCGAGCAACGCGGCCTCGACCAGGGCGAGCGCGCCGTCGACCAGATCGGGCCGGGCAGCCCGCGCTCGACCCATCGCCGCAGCGATCACCTCACGGTCCTCGGGGTCGGCCGGCTCACCGCGGCGGAGGTAGGTGCGGTACACGTCAAAGCCCACCACCGTCTCGATCACCGCATCGGTGAGGCGACGTCGGGACAGGTCACGGAAGCGCCGGTGCCGGTCGCGAACGGCTTCGAGGTGGTCGACGACACGCTCGAGGTCGGCGGCGACCACCTCGGTCACGGCCTCTCGCCTGGCGGCCCGGGCCGTCGCCTCCCAGTCGCTGTCGTCGCCGGTCATCTCGGCCGCCAGGTTGCTGAGCGTCGTCTCGCCCGCCGGGTCGACCGACAGCAGGGCCAGGTCGGTCCCGACGTCGTAGCCGGAGTCACCGTCGCACGGCCAATGCAACAGCAGCTCGTCGCCCTCGACGACCTTCTCGATGACGATCCAGGCGTCCGGTGCCCGCTCCCGGAGACGGGCGAGGTAGGCAGCCGGATCGGTGAGGCCGTCGATGTGGTCGATGCGGACGCCCTGGAGCGAGCCCTCGGCCAGCCACGCAAGGACGGTGGCGTGGGTGGCATCGAAGACATCGGCGTCCTCGACCCGCACCGCCATCAGTTGGTCGACGTCGAAGAACCGGCGGTAGTCGAGCTCGGCCTCGCCCATCCGCCACCACACCGGCCGGACGTGCTGATCCTCGAGCAAGGACCAGAGCCGGTCGGGATCGGCCGCCAGGCCGTCGAGGTCGGCGTCGACGAGCTCGGCCTGCGACTCGGGCCGCATCGGCCACGACAGACCGTGCACCGAGGCGTAGACGTCACCGTCGATCCGGTGGAGGCGCACGTCTCCCGCCTCGACCAGCCGGCCCAGGTGGTC
>JBCCTY010000279.1:0-5443 GCA_039197885.1 Actinomycetota bacterium
GCTAGTCCCCTTCGGAGGACCCGTCGACGATCGGCAGGTCCACCACCACCGTCGTCCCGCGGTCGGGTTCGCTCGTGATCACGATGCCTGCGCCCATGGCGTGGAGCAGCTGCCTGGTCAGGGCGAGCCCGACCCCGGTGCCCTCGACGCCGGATCGTTCGGCGCCGAGTCGCTCGAAGGGCTCGAACGCCGACTCGATGCGGTCGGCCGGGATCCCGGGTCCGTCGTCGCTGACGGTCAGCCGCCACCGATCGGCCCGTCGGCCGCCGTCGATGACGATGTGCCCACCCTCGTGGCCGTACTTGATCGCGTTGGTCACGAGGTTGACGACGACCTGGACGAGGCGCCGCTCGTCGACCCCGACCATGACCTCACCGGCCCGATGGCGGTGCTCGATCGTGACGCGGCGCGACTCGGCCTGGCGGCGGCACAGCTCGATCGATGTCGACACCGCGGGATCGGGGTCGTGCACGCCGAGCTCGAGGCGGATCCCTCCGGCCTCGATGCGACTGATGTCGAGCACGTCCTCGACGAGGGCGAGCAGGTGGCGGCCGGCACGCAGGATGTGGTCGACCGACTCCCGGTCGAGCTCGTCGGTGGCCTCGAGCTCGAGGAGCTCGCCGAAGCCGAGGATCGCGTTCAGCGGCGTGCGCAGCTCGTGCGACATCCGGGAGAGGAAGTCGCTCTTGGCGCGACTGGCGTCCTCGGCCTGGCGGTTCGCCTGCTGGAGCTCGTCGACCAACGCCGCCATGCGGGCACGATCCGCGACCCGGTCCGACACGTCGCGCAGGAAGGCCGAGAACGCGACCTGATCGTCGATCGGGGTCCGGGCCAACGAGACCTCGACCGGGACCGTCCGTCCGTCGGCACGCGTCGCGGCCCACTCGACGCCGCGGAGCAGGACTCGCGGGTCACCGGCGGCCTGGAGCAGTCGGGCGAGCTGCGGGCGCCACTCGCCGTCGAGCAACTCGACGAGGGGCCGCCCGAGCAGGTCGCGGATCTCGGCGCCGAAGAGCTCGGTGGCGGCGGTGTTGACCTGGCTGACGAACCCGTCGTCGTCGATGCCGAGCACCGCGTCCGGGGCCATCTGGAGCAACGCCGTGGTGCGCGTCCGACTCAGCGAGAGCTGGTCGGTGACCGCCGCGGTGAGCCACGGCACGTCGGGCAACCCCGCGAGCTCGAGATCGGACTCCTGGGCCATGGGGGTCCATCGGCAGGCCGCCCGACCGACTTGACGTCAGCCCACCGCCGATCACGCGCCGGGTGAGCCGGTCGGAGCCTCAGTCGGCCTCGGGGTCGATCGGTGCCACAGCCCGTTGCTCGGCACCATCGGCGATATCGATGTCGACCTCGGAGCGTTCGACGTCGGGGCGTTCGGGCTGGGAGCGTTCGGGCTCGGCGTCGACCTCGGCATCGTCGCTCGTCAGGTCGATCTCGGCCGTGAGATCGATCGACGGACGACGACGAGGTTCCGGCGGGAGCTCGGCGAGGCGCCGCACGACGGCCTCGTGGAGAGCGTCCTGCATGCGGGAGCGACCGACACGCTCGGCCCGGTCCAGGTGACGGTTGCCGGTGCGCCCGTTGGCGACGTTGCGCGACATCGCCGTCAGCGCCGCCACGACGAGGCCGACGACGATGACGATCGCCAGCCCCGGGACGGAGCCCACCGGTTGCTCCGCGGCGCGGGCGAGGACGTGCACACCCGTCTCGTCGACCGCGATGGCCCTCCGATGAAGCGGAGGTGCTTCGATGAGTGGGTGCCGCTCCCGATCGCCAGCCGAGCCGACGTCCCTCCCTTCCACGTGATGGAGGTCATCCGCCGCGCCGGCGAGCTCGAGCGGGCCGGGCACGAGGTGCTGCACCTCGAGGTCGGCCAGCCCAGCACCCCGGCTCCGGCGGGTGCGCTGGAGGCGGCGGCCGAGGCGATGCGGCGCGAGCCGCTCGGGTACACCGACGCGCTGGGCATCCCCGACCTACGGACGGGCATCGCGGCGCACTACGCGACCACCTACGGCCTCGACGTCGACCCTCGGCGGATCGTCGCGACCACCGGTGCGTCGGGGGGCTTCACGCTGGCGTTCCTGGCCTGCTTCGAGCCGGGTGATCGGGTCGTCGTCGCCTCGCCGGGCTACCCCTGCTACCGCAACGTGCTCGCCGCGCTCGACATCGAGGTCGTCGACGTCCCGGTCGGCCCCGAGACCAGGTTCCAGCCGACACCGGAGCTGCTCGAGGCCAACGGGCCACTCCACGGCGTCGTCATCGCCAGCCCGTCCAACCCGGCCGGGACCATGCTCGACGCCGACGAGCTCGCCCGGCTCGTCGGCTGGTGCGACAGCGCCGGGGTCCGGCTCGTGAGCGACGAGATCTACCACGGGCTGACCTACGGGACGACGGTGGCCACCGCCGCGGCCTGCTCCGACGACGCCGTCGTCGTGAACAGCTTCTCGAAGTACTGGTCGATGACCGGGTGGCGGATCGGCTGGCTCGTGGCTCCCGCGGATCTCGTCCGACCGATCGAGCGCCTCGCGCAGAACCTGGTCATCAACGCGCCCACCATCTCGCAACACGCCGCCGTCGCAGCCCTCGGTTGTCGCGACGAGTGCGAGGAGAACGTCGCCCGGTACGTCCGCAACCGAGCCGTGCTCCTCCACCGGCTACCGCGGATGGGGCTCGATCGCCTGGCTCCGGCCGACGGAGCCTTCTACGTCTACGCCGACGTCACCGACCTGGGCCGACCGGCCACCGACCTCTGCTCGACCTGGCTCGAGGAGCTCGGCGTGGCGACCACGCCGGGCATCGACTTCGACCCCACGCGGGGCGAGCGATTCGTCCGCTTCTCCTTCGCTGGGGCGACGGCCGACATCGAGGCCGCCTGCGACCGCCTCGAGGCGTGGCTCGTCGGGCGCTGACCCGAGCGCTCGCTCACGCCCGGACGCGCAACGGGGCCGGGCCAACCGGCCCGACCCCGCCACTGTCGTAGCTGTTGCGACGACGTCCCGTCTCGCGGCGCCGGGGCGCCGGTGCGGGTGGACCGGCCCGCAGGGAACGTCGTCCGGTGGTCCGAGTTGGAGTCGCCACCGGCCCGTTGCCGGGGATCCGGCACGGACGAGCGACCACCCTCAGGTCAGCCGCTCAGCGCTCGGCCACCTCGAATGTCCAGGTATTCCGGTACATCGGCGTGGACCACCTCCTTTCTTTCGTGCCAACAGTCTCTCACAGGCCGTCGCCGGTTCCTCACCGGCTTTCGGGTCGCGTGTGGGACACTCGTTCTCGGTGGACGGGCGTGTGCCCGGGACGGGAGGCCTCGGATGATCGACGCCACGGAGGCGCTCGACGCCCTGCCCGTCCAGGTCGCCATCCTCGACCGCTCGGGGACGATCGTCCGCGTCAACGATGCGTGGCGACGTCGCATGGGAGCCTCGTCGCCCCACGACGACGGCACCGCCTCGCTGGCGCTCGACGTCGGCACCAACTACCTCGACGAGATCGATCCGACCGCCGAGCTCCTCCGCGACCACGGCTCCGACGTGGCGGCCGCGGTCCGCAGCGTGCTCCGCGGCGTGCTGCCGTCGCACTCGGTCGACTACCCCCACGAGGTCGCGGGGGGACGTCGCTGGTTCCGGATGACGGCGGTGCCCGTCCACGTCGATCACCAGCTGGACGGTGCGGTGATCGTGCAGATCGACATCACCGAGCAGCGGGTCGCCGAGCAGGAGGCGATCCGCTCGAACGAGCAGCTGGCGGCGGCCTACAACGACGTCGAGTCGTTCGCCGTCGCCGTGGCCGCCGACCTGGCCGAGCCGCTGCGGACCGTCGGCCTGGCGCTCGGCGCCCTGCACCGCGACACCGCCCTGTCCGACCGACAGATCGAGCTGCTCGACGATCTCGAGACGGCCGTCCTGCGGGTGCAGCGGACCGTTCGTGGCGTGCACCGGATGGTCGAGAGCCAGTCCTCGGACCTCGTCGTCGAGATCGTCGACACCGGTGCGCTGGTCGCCGAGATCGTGGAGGACGTCGAACCGCTGCTGGCCGAGCGCCGCGGGCACCTCGACGTCGGCGAGCTCCCCCTGGTCGTCGGGAGTCGCTTCCTCCTCGAGCATCTCTTCCAGCACCTCATCGAGAACGCCATCGAACACGGACGGCGAGGCTCCGACGGACCCCGCATCCGGGTCTCGGCCCGCTCGGACTCCACGGGCCACCTCTTCACCGTCGACGACGCCGGCCCGGGGCTCGATGCCGAGCAGCGCCGTCTGGCGTTCACGCCGTTGTGGCGCGGAGAGTCCGCCGACGCACACGGCAGTGGCATGGGCCTCACCGTCTGTCGACACGCCGTCAACCGCCACGGTGGCGACATCTGGTTCGACGACTCGCCGTCGGGCGGGTTGTCGGTCGTCGTCCACCTCCCCCGCCAGCTCGGCGGGACGATCGATCGGCATCCATCGGCCGGACCCGTCGCCGGCCTGCGACCGGGCGGGGCGAGCCGGCCCTGATCGGCTCGTACCGGGTCGGCGACCATGCCATCGTGGGCGCCCATGATGACCCGCCTCGACCTCACCGGCTCACAGGGCGCGCTCGTCGCCCACCGCTGGGATCCCCCCGGCCCGCCCACCCACGTGGTCGTCCTCGTGCACGGCTACGCAGAGCACGGCCGACGCTACGCCCACGTCGCCGAGGTCCTCACCGCGGGCGGTGCCGTCGTCTTCGCGCCCGACCACCAGGGTCACGGGCTGTCCGACGGTCAGCGGGCCTACATCGAGGAGTTCGAGGACGTCGTCGACGATCTGGCCGTGGTGGTCGATGTCGCCGAGGCCGCGCACCCCGGGCTGCCCGTGGTCATGATCGGTCACTCCATGGGAGGTCTGCTGACGGGCCGCTTCGCCCAGCGCCACCGAGGTCGGCTCGCCGGCGCCGGCTTCCTCGGCGCCGTGATCGGCGACTGGGACTGGGCCCGTGAGGTGCTCGCCCTCCCCGACCTCCCACCGGCCGACAGCGACCCGTCGGGGATGTCACGAGACCCGGAAGCCTGTCGGGAGTACGCCGAGGACCCGCTCGTCTACCACGGCACCTACCACCGACGACTGCTCGAGGCCGAGGTCGAGTGCCTCGATCGCTACGCCGCCGACGTCGACCGGCTCGATCTCCCGGTGTTGTTCCTCCACGGCTCCGAGGACCCGTTCGTCCCGTGGCAGACCTCCAGAGCCGCAGTCGAGGCGATGCCGTCGGATGACAAGGAGCTCCACGTCTACGAGGGTGCCCGTCACGAGCTGGTCAACGAGACCAACCGGGCCGAGGTGATCGCTCGGATCGCGGCCTGGGTCGCTCGGGTGACGAGCTAGAGCTCCAGCGCGCCGCGCAGCACGCTCGCTCCCGAGTGGCTGTCGTCGCCGTCGTCGGGTTCGGTGGAGACGTCGACGATCGGGAAGGCCTCGGGGTCGATGTCGCC
>JBCCTY010000280.1:0-5415 GCA_039197885.1 Actinomycetota bacterium
CAGCCCGGTGGCGATCGTGGTCTTCCCCACACCGGAGTGGGTCCCGGCGACGACGAGGCGCGGCCCGAGGTGGGGCATCAGGTCGCTCTGCTCGGTGGGGCGCCACGGGTCATCGGGCGTCGACGCTGGCACACCCACGGCGTCCATGGGAAGCGACGGTCGAAGTCCTCGACGGCCCCGCCTCCCGGATACGGTGACCCCGCCTCCCCGATCGACGCCGAAGGCCGAACATGCTCGTCGAGCGCACCGTCTCGATCCCCATCCGCTCCCCCCGGGCGCACCTTCGACCGCCGCGAGGTCCGGCGTCCGCCACCGAGGGGCTCCTGCTCGTCGGCCACGGCTCGCGGTGCGCGATGAGCGCCGACCAGATGCACGCCATCGGCGACCACGTCCAGGCGGCGCTGCCCGGCGTGATGGTCGAGGTCGGCTTTCTCGAGATGACCGACCCGCCGGCCGGCATCGTCCTCGACGCCATGGTCGCCCGGGGCTGCGAACGCATCGTCGTGCTCCCGCTCATGCTGCTCGGAGCGAGCCACGCGAAGAGCGACGTCCCGGCCATCGTCGTCGAGGCCCGCCTGCGCCATCCCGACGTGGAGCTCGCGTTCGGGTCGCCCCTCGGCGTCGTCCCGGAGATGGTCGAGATCGCAGCCGAGAACCTGATGGCGGCCGACGCCACCGGTCTGCCACTGGTCGTCGTCGCCAGGGGGACCAGCGACCCCGATGCCAACGGCGAGGCGTGCAGAGCCGGGCGGACCCTCGCCGAGTGGGTCGACAGTGGCTTCTTGCAGATGGGGTTCACGGGCATGACCTGGCCGTTGACGCCTGACGCCCTCGACGCCGTCCACCGCCTCGGCCACGACCGGGTCGCCGTGTTCTTCTGGTTCCTCTGCAACGGCAAGCTCATCGAACGGGCCCGCGAGCAGATCGCCGAGTTCACCGAGCGGACCGGTGTCGAGGTCGTCGACGCCGGCTACTTCGGACCCGACCCGAAACTGGCCACCGTCATCGAGCGTCGCTATCGCGAGGCGTTGTCGGGCACGCCGACGGTCAACTGCGACACCTGCGTCTATCGGGCGCCGTTCCCGGGCATGGAGGACAAGGCCGGCCAGCCGATCGGCGTCGGCCACTCCCACCTGGCCGCCGAGCACCGCCACGCTGCCCACGACCACGATCACCGTGACGATCACACCCATCGCCACGATCACCAGCACCGAGCCGAACCAGGACCGTCAGCGGAACCGAGGCGCCCATGACCGACGAGCCCGCGATCGCCGCGACCTACGCCGAAGCGCGAGCGGCCTTCCTCGACGCGGCAGTGGCAGCAGGAGCGACGGTGACGTCCCACCTGCACCCCGACGTCGGACGAGAGGGTGAGGAGCTCGTCCTCGACGTCGCCGAGCTCGGACCGTCCGACGCCGAGGCGGCGCTCGTCATCGTCTCGGCGACCCACGGCGTCGAGGGCTACCTCGGGTCGGCGCTCCAGACCGGCACGTTGGCCTCCGGCCCGTCGCCGACGCGCCACCGACTGGTGATCGTCCATGCGCTCAACCCCTACGGCTTCTCGTGGGTTCGGCGGGTCAACGAGGACAACGTCGATCTCAACCGCAACTTCATCGACTGGGCCGCCGGTCCACCGGTGAACGCCGACTACGCCTCGATCGCCGAGGCGCTGGTACCTCCGACCGGGACCCCGGAGGACCAGGACGCGGCGCTGGCCGCCACCGTCGACGAGGTGGGCATCGACCGCTTCCAGGCCATCGTGACCTCGGGCCAGTACGACCATCCAACGGGGCTGTTCTACGGCGGCACCGGCCCGACGTGGTCGCACCGCTGGCTCGCAGCGTTCTGCCGTGATCGGCTGGCGGGGGTCCGACATCTGGGCCTGATCGACCTCCACACCGGGCTGGGCCCGTGGGGCCACGGCGAACTGATCAGCAGCGAGGAGCCAGGCTCCCCCGCGCACCTCCGCCAGCAGGAGTGGTTCGACGACGTGACGAACCTCAAGGACGGCTCGAGCGTGTCGGCCGAGCTGAACGGCGAGTGGATCGGGGCGCTCGGCCGATTCCTCCCGGACGTCGAGATCACGGCCGTCGCGCTGGAGTACGGCATGATCGACACGCTCAGCGTCCTGCAGGCGCTACGCGCCGACGCCACCCTCCACGCCCACGGCGACCCGACCGGACCCGACTCGGCGGGCGTGCGGGCCCAGGTGCGGGCGGCGTTCTGTGACGACGACCCGGCCTGGCTCGCGGCCTGCCGGGAGCGCTACGAAGCCGTCTGCGCGCTCGCGACCGCTCGACTGGCCGAGCTCGGCTGACGACGACGCCGCCCCTCGAGCGGACGCCTCGCACCGACCGACGGCTCTGTCGTTCCCGCTCGTCGTCGGCTCACGCGCCGACCTCGACCGGCGTGCCCTGATCGTCCGACCCGGGCCCGTCCGCCTGTCCGGGATCACCTCCGGGCGAGACGCGGGCCAGGTCGGGCTCGTAGTGCCCGATCAGGATCGAGGCGAGCATGATCGTGACCACGTTGTACGGGATGAGATCGACGAAGTAGTCGACCCCGTCGTAGGTGTGGTTCAGGTACATCGACACGAACATGTTCCCCACGGCGAGGATCGCGCCGTAGATGCGGGTCCGCGGGATCAGCACGAGGATGCCGATCGTCGCGGCGAACACGTTGCCCGCCACGTTGAGGGCGGTGGGCGGCGGCTCCTCCGTGACGTGCTCGCCGGACCCCGATCCGAGGGCGGCGAGGAACATCGCGATGGCGACGAGCGCGGCGATCGCCCAGTAGGCGCGCCGTTCGTTCCTGGTCTCACGGGCCGAGACGCGCGACGGGGCGAGCAGCGAGCTCATCGGGACGGCGGGGTGGTGGGGGTTGACATGCTCCGAACCGTACCAAATACTGAGCCGGTCCTCAATACTGAGGACCTTCTCATTCCTCGACTCGGCCCACCCCTGGCCTCCGAAAGGTCTCGCACCATGTCCTTCGTCCGCTTCCTCCTGACGACGATCCGGGGCTTCTTCACCATCCTCGGCATCATCGCCGGCATCGCGGCGATGGTCATCGCCTACTTCGTGATCACCGGCCCGCCGGGGACCGGCGGCGGTGGCCACGGCCACGGGGGCGCCTCGCTCGAACCCAAGGACGAGATCCCGGTCGTCGTCGACCTCGGGCTCGATCCGCTCGCCGGTGACGAGATCGGGCTCGTCTACCAGTCGTGGCTGTCCCCCCAGCAGGAGGCCGAGGAGGAAGACGACGTCCCGGCGGGCGCTCCCGAGGTGTTCCTCTCGACCGAGCCGTCGACCG
The DNA here is from genome assembly GCA_039197885.1 of Actinomycetota bacterium. Lineage (GTDB taxonomy): Bacteria > Actinomycetota > Acidimicrobiia > Acidimicrobiales > Poriferisodalaceae > JBCBSZ01. The sequence goes on from JBCCTY010000280.1 coordinate 3,313, forward strand.
ACCGGGAGGAGCGCGACTCACGCGGCCACGGCACGCTCGCCTTCAACCGCGAGCTCAGCCGGGCCTACGTGCACCTCGAGGTCGCGAACGTCGACCCCGACGACATCAACCTCGTCCACATCCACTGCGGTCGACCCGGCCAGCTCGGGCCGATCATGGTCGACTTCGGGGCGACCGGTGACGTCAGCGAGTACTTCGCCGACGGCGTGCTGTCCTACGAGATCACCAACGACGACATCGCCGCGGCGACCCAGGGCGAGGGCATCGTCGGAGCGGTCACGGCCGGTTGCCCGATCATCCAGACGATCCCGGGCGACCGGCACCGGACCGTCGCCGGCATGGCCCACATCGCCGCCGAGGGCGAGCTCTACTTCAACGTCCACACCGTCCAGCAGACCTTCTACGGCGACATCCGCGGCCAGCTCCAGCCCGTCCCCGCCGACGAGATCGCCGACGCCGTCATCGACCTGGGCGGCAACTGACCGACGCTCGGCCCGCTCGAACCGCCAGACCGCACCCACGAAGGAGACCTCGAACGTGACCACTGCGCCCGCTCTGCGATTGAGCCACACGACCATGTCGGTGAGTGACATCGACGCCATGCTCGACTTCTACGGCGACGTCCTCGGCTTCCACGTCACCAACCGTGGCGAGGTCGGCGATGGCACCGAGATGGCCTTCATCTCGCAGGATCCGTCGGAGCACCACCAGATCGTGTTCGTGACCGGTCTCGAGGCCGGCGAGCACGCGTTCGTCATGGCCGACCACCTCGCGTTCCGCACCGGCACGCTCGACGACCTCCGTGCCATCGGCGCCAAGCTCGACGAGGCCGGTGTCGAGGGAGTCATCCCGATCGACCACGGCAACGCGTGGTCGCTCTACTTCACCGATCCCGAGGGCAACGGCCTCGAGTGCTTCGTCGACTCGCCCTTCCACGTCGCCCAACCCTTCGCCGGCGGGCTCGATCTGTCGGCCAGCGACGAGGAGGTCGCTGCCGCGACGCACGCCGAGATCGAGCAACGGCCCGAGTTCGCTGCGATGAGCGACTGGCGGGCCGACTTCGAGGCTCGCCTGGCCGGGGGGCGTTGATCCGTGCAGATCGGGATCAACGGGTCGAACACCCTGCTCAGCGCGGACCTCGGCGCGTTGCGGGCCGACATCACCGCGGCCGAGGACGACGGGTTCAGCGCCTACTGGCTCGCCCAGTCGGGCAGCATCGACGCGCTCACCGTCTTCGCCTCGCACGGCGAGGGCAACGGCACCACCGAGCTCGGCACCGCCGTCATCCCCACGTGGACGGTGCACCCGCAGGCGATCGCGGTCCAGGCGTTGACGACCCAGGCGGCGATCGGTGGGCGGCTCGTCCTCGGCCTCGGGCTGTCGCACGAGCCGACGGTGCGCGACCGGTGGAAGCTGTCGTGGGAGCGGCCGATCCGACAGATGCTCGACGCCCTCGACATCCTCCAACCGCTGCTCGCCGACGGAGCCGCCGAGCACGACGGCACCTTCTGGAGCTACAGCGGCGAGATCCAACACGTCGCCTCCCCACCGAAGGTGATGCTCGCCGCCCTCGGCGAGCAGATGCTCCGGATCGCCGGGAGTCGGACCGATGGCACGGTGCTGTGGTGCGTCGGACCGAACGTGCTCCGCGAGCACATCGCCCCGACCATCAACGACGCTGCTGCAGCGGCTGATCGACCGGAGCCGGCGATCGTGTGCTCGCTCCCGGTGTGGGTCACCGACGATCCGACCGCGGCGCGGTCCCTCCTCGACGCGGTGCTCGCCAACTACGCGGCGCTCCCCAGCTACGCGGCGATGCTCGACCGCGAGGGCGTCTCGGGCGTGGGCGGGCTCGCTCTCGTGGGTTCGGAGGCCGAGGTCACCGATGGGATCGGTGCGCTGGAGGATGCCGGAGCGACCCAGCTGTCGGCCGCGCCGGTCGGCGGCTCCCCGGAGGAGACGGAGCGCACGAGGTCGGTGCTGGTGGCGGCCCAGGCCGCGAGGAGGCGCTGACGTGGACCTCGGCATCGACGGCCGGAGCGCGATCGTCTGCGCATCGAGCAGGGGGCTCGGCTTCGCGTGCGCCGATGCGCTCGCCCGCGA
>JBCCTY010000281.1:0-5389 GCA_039197885.1 Actinomycetota bacterium
CTCGGGCGACGATCGTGCCCGCCGTGGTCACGATCCACCAGCCGCCGCCGTCAGGGGCGGTCACGACCCCGACGAGGTCGTCGTCGAGCGGGCCAGGGTCGTCGAGGACGTCGTCGTCGGTCCCGACCAGGCGGCCCTGCCCATCGACGCCGACCGGGTCGGCCGCACCGGCCAGATCGACGGCTCCCGCCGAGACCGCCACCTGTCGCCCCGAGCCGAGGTGTCGTGCGACACCGGCGTGGAGAGCCCACCATCCGCTCGGGAGCCGACGCACCACTCGGATGTCGCCGGTTCCTGCGGCCGGGTGAGCGAGATCGGGCGGTCGGGGTCCGGCCGCCTCGATGGCGCCGCTGCGGCGGACGACGGCATGGCCACGACGGCCGGGCACGATGCCGACGGCGGGGTCGTCCGGATCGATCGACGAGCCCCAGAGGCCGACCCGCCCGATGGGGAACACCCCACCACCGGCCGACACGGCGAGGTGATCGCCGGCGGTCGTGGTGGGTTCGGGAGGTCGACCGCCGGGCAGGACGGTCATCGCTGGGCCACCCCGGCCGGGCCGACCTTCCTGGCGACGAGCACGTGGTCGCCGTCGACCGTCGCGGCCTCGATCCGGCGACCGCCGCCACCACCGAACCCCGACGAGCCGAGCGCGGCGGCGACGGTGCGAGCGATCGACGCGGTCGCCACGCGGACCACGAGCCGTCCGGTCGGAGCGAGATGGCGGTGGAGCGCGTCGAGGCCGCGCCGGTCGACGTGGTCGTGGGGCGTGACCTCCCAGAGCACGAGATCGGCGGTGCCCACCGGCGCGGAGCGGAGCGCCTCGGGGCGCTCGACCGACCGCACCCGCCATCCCGCGGCGCGCACCGCGGCCTCGTCGGCGTCGTGCGCGGTCACGAGCGCTGCCCGCCCGACGCGCCGGGGTTCGAGCAGCGTCGCCCAGGGCCGATCGATCGCCATGGCGGGCGGGACGGTCTCCGGTGCGGCCGAGATCGCCGCGAGGAGGCGTTCGGTGCAGACGGTGAGGTCGAGCTCGCGCCGAGCCCACCGGTGAGCACCAGCGCCGAGCGACGCACGTCGAGCGGGGTTGGCGACGAGCTCCTCCAGCGCGTCGGCCAGCCCGCCGACCTCGTCACCGCCCACCGCGGCGGCGAGCCCGGCGTCGACGGGGACGTCGAGGAACGCCCCGACCGGCCAGCTCACGATCGGCGTCGCCGACACGGCGGCGATCGGCACGGGCCCGGACGACTGACCGAGGTGGGGCGATCGGAGCGCCACGGCGACGTCGAGCGCCGCGGCGAGCCCCCGCAGCTCGCGATCGTCGAGCCACCCGGTCAACGTGACGTGAGGACCGACGCCGAGCTCGTCGACGAGCAGCGCCACCTCACCGTCGGTCGCGTCGGCGCCCCCGAACACGGTGTGGACGCGGTGTCCTCGCTCGAGCAGGCGGGCCGTGGCGCGGACGATCAGGTCGGGGCGCTTCGCGGGCACGACGTAGCCGAGCGACCCGATGAGGACGGCGTCGTCGGGCAGGCCGAGCTCGGCCCGCTCGATCGGCGGCACGGGATCGGGGGCGAAGTGCGGGACGACCGTCACCGGCACACCGGGCGCCCGGCGCCGGACGTGTCCTGCCGCCCACGTGCTGTGGACCACCACGGCCCGGTGCCGGACGAGCAGGGGGCCGACGAGGTCGAAGAGCGCCAGCTCCGCCTCGCCCCGCTCGCCGCCGATGCGCAGGTCGGCCAGACGCGCACCGCGCTCGCCGAACGCCTCGACGAGCGCCGACCGGTACTCGTCGTGCCGGTCTCCGCCGAGGCCGACGTAGGCGACGAGGTGGTGGATCGACAGGTCGTGGGCGAGCACCACGCCCGGGGGGCCGCTCTCGATCGCCCGGTTGGTCTCGAGGCACTCGATGCTGTTGCCCAGGTGGTAGAGCACGTCGTCGACCTCGAGCGACGCCAGCGCGCCGAGGCCGACCACGGGGAACTGCTCCCGGATCGCCGGGTCGACGTCGTCGGGCCGCTCGGTGACCAGCACCACCTCGGCGGCCCGCGCGAGCTGCGGGAGCTGCCGGGCGACGTAGCTGGCGATGCCCGACGGGGCCGGTGGCAGCGGGGCGACGACGGCGAGGCGGCGGGCCGCCGTCGCGGTCACGGACGCTGGTCGCGCAGACGGGCCTCGAGCTCCTCGACTCGTGCCTCGAGGCGTTGGATCTCGCTGATGAGGCGGGCGTCGGCGGCCTCGGCGCGTCGCGTGGCCTCGTCGACGAGCAGATCGACCCGCTCCGACAGCCGCTCGCGCTCGCCGTCGACCGCCTGGCGCAGGTCGTTGACCCGCAGGTCGACCTGCGCGGTCCGGTCGAGCAGCTCGGCGCGCACGTTGGGCACCATCGTCTGCGCCAACTCGTCGACGCTCCCCTCGAGCCCACCGAGACGGTTGCGAACCCGTCGACCGGGGATCAGGGAGCCGACCAGGCGGCGGAGCGCGCTCATCGGGTCGGATGCTCGACGAGCTTGGGTCGGAGGTCGAGCATGCCGGCCTCGTAGCCGTCCGACTCGACGTCGAGACGGTGCTCGTCGAAGTCGTGGACGACACCGCCGTCGTGGGTGTGGAAGCCCAGCGACAACGTGAAGGCACCCTTGAGCAGCGGCAGGTCACCCAGCTCGAAGGTGAGGCGTCCGGCGCCGTGGAGCGGGCCGATCGGCTGGCCGAGCTGATCGCTGTTGGACCCGTAGAGCGTGTGGCCGTCCTGGTCGAAGAGCATGAACGACACCGCGACGTCGTCGACGGCCTCGTCGGCGATCCAGTCGAGGTGGACCTGCACCGGGTCGCCGGGCCGGACCGGCTCGTCGACCGCGCCGTCGGCCCGCTCGACCGAGATGCGGTCGATGCGCACGAGCTGGGTGGCCATCGCCCGCGCCGACGTCAGCACCGCCGGATCACCGGGCTCGTCATCGTCGTCGTACCAGGTGGCCCGGTTGAGCAACGTGTCGCGGTATCGCCGGATGCACTCGTCGGGATCTCCGACGGCGATCAGGCGACCCGAGTTGAGCACCGCGGCCCGATCGCAGATCTGGCGGACGGTCTCGACACCGTGGGTCACGAAGACGATGGTGCGGCCCTCCCGCTGGAACTCGCGCACGCGATCGAGGCACTTGTTCTGGAAGGCCTCGTCGCCCACGGCGAGCACCTCGTCGACCAGCAGGATGTCGGGATCGACGTTGACGGCGACGGCGAAGCCGAGCCGGACGAACATGCCCGACGAGTAGGTCTTGACCGGGTTGTCGATGAACCGCTCGAGCTCGGCGAACGCCACGATTTCGTCGAAGCGGGCTTCGAGCTGCCGGCGGGAGAGACCGAGGATCGAGCCGTTGAGGAACACGTTCTCGCGCCCCGTCAGGTCGCCGTGGAAACCGGCACCGAGCTCGAGGAGCGACGCGAGCCGACCCCGGGTGCGGATCTCGCCGGTCGTCGGTTGGAGGATGCCGCCGACGCACTTCAGCAGCGTCGACTTGCCCGAGCCGTTGTGACCGATCAGGCCGAGGGTCTCGCCCTCCTGCACCTCGATCGACACGCGGTCGAGCGCCCAGAAGTCGCGTACCGGGGCCCGGCGGCCGAGCCGGAGCACCCGCTCCTTGAGCGTCCAGGCCGGCTCGTCGCGCAGGCCGAACCGCTTCGACACGTCGAGCACCTCGACGGCGGGGGCCACGGCTACCACTCCCCTCTCGCCTGCGGGTCGGCCCGGTGGGCCGCCTCCGTGCGGCTCACAGCTCCTCCGCGAAGTTGCCCTCGAGGCGGGAGAAGACGTGCAGGGCGACGAGGGTGAGCGCGGCGCCGATGAGGAACACGATCGACCCGGCGCCGACGTACCAGAGGAACGACTCGTCGGGCAGGATCCGCGTGATCGTGATCTCGATGCCGCCCGTCTCGCGGAGCTGGACCTCCTGCTCGAAGTCGACGCGGTTGTGGAGGACGCGTTGGAAGGTCATGACCAACGGGGTGATGGGGTTGATCAGGTAGAGCCAGTCCGGCACCGATCGCTCGGCGACCTGGGAGGCCACGAGGTCGACCGGGTAGACGATCGGTGTGAGCCAGAACCAGGCGAGCAACGACAGCTCGAGGATGTGCTGGGTGTCGCGGGCGTAGACGTTCACCGCCGAGAGCAGGATGGCGAAGCCCGTCCCGAGCGACACCGTCGCCGCGAACGCCAGCACGAGCAGCGGGAGCCAGGAGAACTCGATGTCGTAGCGGGTCACGGCCAACGCCGCGACGAGCACGATGCCCTGCAGGAAGAAGTGGACGACCGCCGCGCCCACGGCGGCGAGGGGCAGGATCACCCGGGGGAAGTAGACCTTGTTGACCAGCCCGCTCGCCGAGGTCACGCTCCCGGTCGCTCCGGCCAACGAGGCCGAGAACAGGTTCCAGACGAGCAGGCCGCAGAGCAGGAAGATCGAGAAGGCGGGGATGCCGGCCTGGAGGAAGATCTGGAAGACGACGTAGAACACCGCGAGCGACAGCGCCGGGTTGAGCAGCGACCAGAGGAAGCCGAGGGTCGAGTCCTTGTACTTGACCTTCAGCTCCTTGCGGATCAGCCCACCGAGCAGCTCGCGATAGCGCACGACCTCGGCGATCTGGCCCACGATGCCCAGGCGCGCCGAGACGACGCGCTCGTCGGATCCGCCCGGGCGGGTCGGCTCGACGGCGGTCACGATCGACGGCCGGAGGTCGGAGGCACCGTCGAGACGCTACCGGACCGCCGTGTCGCGACCGCGGCCCCCGGTACCGTGCGCGGTCGTGCCCACCGACCGCCGCTGGCTCGCGATCGCACTCGGCGGCGCCGCCGGATCGCTGGCGAGGTGGGCGGTCGTGGGATCGGCGGACGATCCGTCGTGGTCGTGGCCGGTGCTCGTCGTGAACGTCATCGGTGGCGCAGTGCTCGGCTGGCTCGTCGGACGGGGCGGGCTCGCGTCGGCCTCTGCCACCGCCGGGGTCGGGGTCGGCTTCTGTGGCGGTCTCACGACCATGTCGGCGCTCGCGGTCGAGGTCGCGGGTCTCGCCCGCGACCACCGGACCGGTGCTGCCGTCGCCTACCTCGCGGCGACCGTCGGGCTCGGGCTCGCTGCCTCGTGGGGCGGTCACCTGGTCGGGAGCCGGCGGCAGGAGACGCCGTGACGGTCGCTCTGGTCGCTGTCGTCGCAGCAGTGGGTGCCGTCGTGCGGGCCGTGGTCGGCGGACGGTACGACGGCTCGCTCCCGCTCGGCACGCTCGCTGTCAACGTCGCGGGCTCCTTCGTGCTGGCCCGTCTCGTCGCGACCGGCTCGGACCTCCTCACGGTCGTCGGCACCGGCGGGCTCGGGGCCCTCACCACCTGGTCGGCCGTCGCGGTCGC
>JBCCTY010000282.1:0-5321 GCA_039197885.1 Actinomycetota bacterium
GGCCGTGCTCCTCGGCTTCGCAGCGGTGGTCGTCGTGCTCGCTCCCGGCCTGGCGGGGATCGAGATCAACGACAACCCCGTTCGTTGGTTCCGCACGGGTGAGCAGGTCCGCGACGACTCCGAGGCGCTCAACGAGGTGCTGCCCGGCACGTTCGGTGCGAGCCTCGTGCTGGAGGCCGGCGACCCGTCGGCCCTGACCTCGCCAGCGACCCTCGCTGCGGTCCGGAGCCTCGAACGGGCCTGGCTGGACACCGGGATCGTCGGTCACGCCGCGACCCACGCCGACCTCGTCGGCAACGCGACGGGCCAGGAGGCGGCCGACCGCCTCGACGAGGCGAGGACCGGCTCGCCGCTGGTCGCCACCCTGATCACCGAGGACCAGCGCTCGGCGAACCTCCGGCTCCTGTTGTCCGACGGCGACAACCAGGCCATGCGCCGGGTGGTCGATGCCACCGACGACCAACTCGCCGCGACCCCGCTCCCCGAGGGCGTGATCGCAGAGCTCGGCGGTGAGGCCTACCTCAATCTCGTGTGGCAGGACGAGATGGTCGAGGGAATGCTCCGGGCGTTCCTGAGCACGCTGGTCATCATCTCGGTCCTGCTCGTCGCCCTGTTCCGTTCGGTGCGGTGGGCTGCGCTGGCGATGGTGCCGGTGCTGTGGACCGTCGTCGCCGTCTACGGCGTCATCGGCATCGTGGGGAAGGACTACGACATGCCGATCGCCGTGCTCTCGACGCTCGTCCTCGGCATCGGCGTGGACTTCGCCATCCACTTCGTCGTGCGCTTCCGTGCGGCGCTCGACGAGACCGGCGATGTCGGGGCCGCGGTCCACCGGTTCTTCGGTGAGCCCGGGCGTGCGGTCACCCGCAACGCCATCATCGTGGCGGTGGGGTTCACGCCGCTGCTGCTGTCGTCCCTCGTGCCCTACGTCGTCGTCGGCGTGCTGCTGTCGACGATCCTCGTCGTGAGCTGGTTGGCGACGGTCTGCGTGCTGCCCGCCGCGGCGAGCTACGTCCGGGCGCCGGTGGCGCCTCAGCCGTAGTGGGCGGCGGCGAGCTACGTCCGGGCGCCGGTGGCGCCTCAGCCGTAGTGGGCGGCCACCTGGTCGGGGTAGCTGCGCTCGAAGTAGTTCCAGAGCTGCTCGCCGTAGGTCGCCGGTCGGTGGTCGCTGGCCATGTCACCGACGCCGGCTTCGGTCTCGTGCTTGCGGGCCATGAACCCGGCTCCTGCGTGGCGTGGGCTGGCGGCGACGGCGTCGGCGAAGCGTCGGTCGAGGGTCAGCGGCGACAGGTCGGTGTCGAGCGAGGCGCCATGGAAGTAGCCGGCCGAGTAACGCTCCTCGGGCGAGATGACCCGATGCGGGGTGGCGACGAGGTAGTTGCCGGTCATCGACTGGAGCACCTCGCCGACGTTGATGACGAACGCGCCGGGCACCGAGGGGACGTCGATCCAGGCGCCGTCGGGGTTCTGCACCTGGAGGCCCGGGGTGGGCCCCGGCGCGAGGACCGTCAGGAAGCCGGCGTCGTGGTGCGCGTTGACGCCGGCGCCGCCGTCGGGGGTGGGCGGGTAGTGGATCAGCTTGGTCAGCGACATCGGTTGGTCGCCGAAGCGCCGCTCCAGCTCGCCGGGGTCGAGACGCAGGCCGGCCGACAGCGCGCCGAGCAGCCGGCGGGCGAGGCCGCCCAGCTCGGCGAACCAGGCTCGGCAGATCTCCCGATGGTGGGGGAGCACGTCGTCGGGCATCCACTGGTTGGGGCCGAGCAGACGGAGCCAGCGCGGCTCGACGTCGATAGGGTGGGCCGGCCACTCCGACCAGAGGTCGATCTGCTCGCGGAGGTCCGGCCGGTTGTTGGTGAACTCGGTGCCGACCGGCTCCCAGCCCCGGAAGTGGCGGGACCGCCGCTTGTCGATGAGCTCCTTGTGCTCCCTGGGGAGGGCGAAGAACCGGTGCATGAGGTCGAACACCGCGTCGACGACCGACGAGTCCACGCCGTGGTCGACGACGAGCACGAACCCGATCTCGTGGAGGGTCGCGGTGAGCTCGTCCGCCCGGGCGTCGAGGTCGCCCAGCCCCAGGACCGGGATGCTCTCGAAGGTCGTCGCCGACATGCCTGCCGACGCTACTGCGCTCGCAGGTTCCGGCGGAGGGTGACGGCGAGGCCCAGCGACCCGAGCTCGATGACGAGGGCGCCCCACGTGCCGGGGGAGGGCACGCCGTGGTCGACGATCGACACGAGTCGGCCGATCCCGCCGAGGAAGATCGCTCCCGTCACGACGATGAGCGCGTCGGCCCGCTCCTCGATCCTGCGGATCGCCCAGACCGCCAGGAGCACGAGCCCGAGGTAGACGCCACCGAGGTACCGGTACGTGCTGTCGAGGGCCACGTCGACGTCGTCGACGGCGACGAAGCGCTCGACACCCACGACGAGCGTCAGGACCGAGGTCACGGCCGGGATGAGCGCCAGGACGGCGAACGCCGCGTGCCAGGCCCGGCGACGTGGTAGCTCGCGCCCGGTATCAGTGGCTGAAAGTGGACGATCGGTCATGTTCATGTCCACAGTATATGACCGCACGGTCACGTTTCTGCGGTTCGGTCGGGTAGGGTCGGCCCGGTGGTCGTCGACCCACCCGACATCCGCGTGCCGCAGCAGGACCGAAGCCGCCGCGCGGTGCGTCGCCTCCTCGACGCCGCCGAGTCGTCGTTCGCCGAGGAGGGGTACGAGCGGGCGAGCGTGCGCGACATCGCCGAGCGGGCCGGCGTGGCGAAGGGCAGCGTCTACCAGTTCTTCCGGAACAAGCAGGCGCTGCTCGACGCCGTCGTGGCCGAGCTGGGAGCGGAGGTCGACGGGGTCTTCGCCGGGCTGGGGTCCGACCCGACCGAGCGGCGGCCGGTCAGGTCGATGGTCGATCAGGTCATCGGCCGGACCGTCGAGCTCGCCGGCCGACGGCCGGCGTTCCGGACGCTCTTCGCCGGGCTCGCCGCCACGGGTCCGCTCGCCGACGCCGGGGCCGGCCTCCGGGAGCGGTATCGCGAACGGATCGCCGCCGTGCTGGCGACGGCCGATCCTCCGTCCGTGGTGGGCTCGCTCCCGGTGAGCACCGTCTGCACCGAGATCACCCGAGGCCTCCTCGCCGGCGCGGTCGACCGCAGCGGGCGGGTCGACGATGAGCTCGCGACGGAGCTGTCCTGGGCCGTGGCGTCCTACCTCGAGTCGGTGCGGGACCGGACCGAGCGCCCGTGAGCGCCGGTCGGCCGGTCAGCCGGCTCGGCTGGTGAAGCGGGCGACGGCGAGGGGAGCGAAGATCCCGACGACGATCGCCGCCCAGATGAGCGTGTAGAGCACCGGGTTCTGCAACGGCCACGCCGTCGGATCGGGTGTGCCCTCGGGGATGTTGCCGAAGAGCTCCCGAGTCGCCTGGGTCACCGCCGACACCGGGTTCCACTCGGCGAACGCCTTGAGCGGGCCAGGCAGGTCGTCGGAGGGGACGAACGTGTTGGCGATGAACGTGATCGGGAAGATCACGAGGAACGAGGCGTTGTTGACCACCTCCGGTGACGGCACGATCATCCCGACCAGCGCCATCACCCAGGAGAACGCGTAGGCGAAGACCAGCAACAGCAGGACGGCGAGCACGGCGTCGAGCAGCGAACCACGGATGCGCCAGCCGACGAGCAGGCCGGTGATGCCCATGACGAACAGCGACAGCACGTTGTAGATCACGTCGGACAGGGTCCGGCCGGCGAGCACCGCTCCTCGGGTCATCGGGAGGACGCGGAAGCGGTCCATGATCCCCTTCTGCAGGTCTTCGGCGATCCCGGCACCGGTGAAGGTGGCCCCGAACAGCACGGTCTGGGCGAAGATCCCGGCGATGAGGAACTCCCGGTAGCTGCCGCCCTCGATCTCGATCGAGTTGCCGAAGACGTAGGCGAAGAGCAGCACGAACATGATCGGCGACAGCAGGACGAACACGAGGAGCTCGGGCACCCGGACGATCTTGATGACGTTGCGCTTCGCGACGACGGCCGTGTCGGCGACGGCCCAACGAATGGCGGTCATGCCGACACCTCCTGGTCGGCGGGTCGTTGCTCGGCGTCGGTGTCGGAGCGGTGGCCGGTGAGGGTCAGGAACACGTCGTCGAGCGTCGGGCGGCGGAGCCCGACGTCGTCGGGCTCGATCCCGGCCTCGTCGAGCGCTGCCAGCACCTCCCGGAGCACCGGCGCTCCGCCCGCCACCGAGGCGACCAGGCGACGGGTGCCGGCTTCGACCTCGACCTCGGTGTCGGTGAAGCGGCCGAGCACCGATCGGGCCGAGTCGACGTCGCTCGGCAGCACGGTCATCTCGATCCGCTCGCCGCCGATCTGGGTCTTCAGCTCGTCGGCGGTGCCGCGGGCGATCGCCCGACCGTGGTCGATGACGACGATGTCATCGGCCAGCTGATCGGCCTCCTCGAGGTACTGCGTCGTCAGCAGCAGGGTCGTGCCCTGGGTGACGAGGCTGCGGATCACCGCCCACAGGTCGAGCCGGCTCCGAGGGTCGAGTCCGGTCGTCGGCTCGTCGAGGAACAGCACCGGCGGAGCGGCGACCAGCGCGCCGGCGAGGTCGAGGCGGCGGCGCATGCCACCCGAGTAGCCCTTGACCGGACGGTCGCCCGCCTCGGTGAGACCGAACTGCTCCAACAACTCCCGCGCCCGCGAGCGGGCTCGTTCGCGTCCGAGCCGGTAGAGCCGGCCGATCATGTCGAGGTTCTCGAACCCGGTGAGGATCTCGTCGACGGCGGCGTACTGGCCCGAGAGGCCGATGTTGGTTCGAACGCCCGCCGGATCGGACCGGAGGTCGACGCCGGCGATCGTCGCCTCGCCCGCATCGGGTTCGAGGAGCGTGGTCAGGATGGACACCGCGGTCGTCTTGCCGGCCCCGTTCGGCCCGAGCAGTCCGAGGACCGTGCCCGTCGGGACCTGGAGGTCCAGGCCGTCGAGCGCGTGGACGTCACCGAAGTGCTTGACGAGGCCCCGGGCCTCGATGGCGTTGCTCATGGAGATGACCCTAGGACGCCCTGCGGACACATCTTGACCGCAATCCGGGCGACACTGCGGAGATGTCGGGACCGACCGGACGAATCCTCCAGCTGCTGTCGCTCCTCCAGACCCACCGGTTCTGGCCCGGACCGGAGCTCGCCGGCCGGCTGGAGGTCAGCGAGCGGACGCTGCGGCGCGACATCGAGCGTCTGCGCGACCTCGGCTACCCGGTCGACGCGACGCCGGGGGTCGATGGCGGCTACCGCCTCGCCGCCGGCTCGCACCTCCCGCCGCTGCTGCTCGA
>JBCCTY010000283.1:0-5279 GCA_039197885.1 Actinomycetota bacterium
CCACCGCCACCGTCACCGCCGAGTGGCTCGCCCGCCTGGTGCTCTGGCACCAGCTCGACGAGCGGGTCACCACCGATCTCACCGATCCCGACGAGGCCCGAGCCCTCGTCGAGGGTCGGATCCTGCCCGCGCTGCGGGCCGCCACCGACTCCGACCACCAGGGGGAACCGTCATGACCGACCTGCACGAGCTCATGGGCCGCACCGAGGCGAACGATCTCGACGCCATCTTGTCGGTGCCGTCGACCGATCCGGACGAGGTCATCCACTCGGTGCAGGACCACGCGGACACGATCTACACCTGGGACTACGAGAAGGGGCACCGACCCCAGCTGGAGAAGCTCTACGAGAAGGCCAAGCGAGGGCAGTGGAACGGCGAGACCGATCTGCCCTGGGACACCGTGGTCGACCCGCAGGAGGAGGCGACCAAGGCCTACGAGGCCGCGGGCGGCGGCCAGGACGTGCTGTTCGACTTCTCGGGCACGCCGGTGGCCTCGTGGGGTCCCGAGGAGTGGATCCGGTTCAACCAGGAGTCGCAGGCCTGGACGATGAGCCAGTTCCTGCACGGTGAGCAGGGTGCCCTGGTGTGCACCGCCAAGATCGTCGAGACCGTCCCGTGGATCGATGCGAAGTACTACGCCTCGACCCAGGTGGTCGACGAGGCCCGCCACGTCGAGGTGTTCGCGAAGTACCTCGACACCAAGATCGAGACGTCGTACCCGATCAACCCCCACCTCAAGCTGCTGCTCGACGACATCGTCGCCGACAGCCGCTGGGACATGACCTACCTCGGCATGCAGATCATGGTCGAGGGCCTCGCCCTCGCCGCCTTCGGCTTCATGTACCAGCAGACCGAGGAGCCCCTCCTGAAGCAGCTCCTCCGCTACGTCATGAGCGACGAGGCCCGCCACGTCGCCTTCGGCGTGCTGTCGCTCAAGGAGGTCTACGGCGAGCTGACCCAGGCCGAGGTGCGCGAGCGCCAGGAGTTCGCCTTCGAAGCCGCGCTCCGCATGCGCGATCGCTTCCTCTCCTCCGACGTCTGGGACCGCATGGGCGTCGACGCCAAGGTCGTGATCCCTCGCATCTGGGGCAACCCCGACCAGCTCGAGTTCCAGCACCTGCTGTTCACCAAGATCGTGCCGAACTGCAAGAAGCTCGGCCTCCTCGACGCCGGCGACGCCTGGCTGCGCCGCCGGTTCGAGGAGATCGGCGTCATCCAGTACGAGGACTGGGTCGACACCGCCGAGGAGGTCGACGCCTTCGCCATCACCCGCGAGCTCGAGGGCGAGCGGACGGCAGGCTGAGGGCGCACCGACGCGGACCCTCCACTTGACCTGCTGGACGGTGTTCGGCACACTTCACGCATGGTCGTGTGCCACTGCCACGTGATCCGAGACGGCGAGGTCCAGGCGCTGGCGGACTCGGGCGTGCTCACGCTCGACGAGCTGGCCGACCACTGCGACGCCGGCACCGGATGTGGTTCGTGCGTCGACACCCTGGCCCGTATCCTCGATGCCGTCAGGTTGGCCGAGGACCGCGCTGCCTGACCGTCGACGACGGGAGGCAGCGTGCAGGGTGACGAGCGGGTCATCGAGATCCTCAACGAGGTCATCACCGCCGAGCTGACGGCGATCAACCAGTACTTCCTCCACGCCAAGATGTGCGACGACTGGGGATTCACCAAGCTCGCCGAGTACACCCGCAACGAGTCGATCGACGAGATGCGCCACGCCGAGTCGCTGATCGACCGGGTGCTCTACCTCGAGGGGCACCCCAACCTGCAGCGGCTCGGGACGCTCGACATCGGCGAGAACGTCGAGGAGCAGTTCCGGTCCGACCTGGCGCTGGAGTACCGGGCCGTGGAGCGGCTCCAACGGGGCGTCGCGCTGTGCACCGAGGTCGGTGACCACACCAGTCGTCAGCTGCTCGACGGGATCCTCGCGTCCGAGGAGGAGCACATCGACTGGCTCGAGGCCCAGCTCACGCTGATCGAGCAGGTCGGATCGCAGAACTACCTCGCGACCCAGATCGCCTAGCGTCGTCGCATGGCCCTGACGTCCGACCCGACCACGCTCACCCTGCTCGGCCTCCGGCTCAAGGGGTTCGGTGGCGCCGGCGCCGTGGCCGAGCTCACCGGGCTCGACGAGTCGGAGGTCGTCTCGATCCTCGAGGGCGCGAAGGACGACGAGCTCGTCCTGCACCGCGAGGGCGGCCAGGTCTCGGGATGGGCGCTGACGCCCGCCGGCAGAGCGAGGGGCGAGGAGCTGCTGAAGGCCGAGCTGGAGTCGGCCGGGGCCCGCGACGTCGTCCACGGCGGCTACGAGGACTTCCTCGACCTCAACGGCCAGATGCTGCAGCTCTGCACCGACTGGCAGGTGCGCTCCGACCTGGGCGACGAGACGCTCAACGACCACACCGACGCCGACTACGACGGCGCGGTGATCGGTCGGCTCGAGGACCTCGACGGCGAGCTCGCCCCGATCCTCGACGACCTCGCCTCGAGCCTCGAGCGCTTCGCCGGCTACCGGGGGCGCTTCGACGCCGCGCTCGACAAGGTCCGAGCGGGGGAGATCAAGTTCTTCACCAAGCCGATCATCCCGTCGTACCACACCGTCTGGTTCGAGCTGCACGAAGACCTGCTGGCGTCACTGAACATCGATCGCGCCAGCGAAGCGGCGAGGGAGGGCTGACATGGCGAGGTTCGGACGGGTCCTGACGGCGATGGTGTCGCCCTTCGACGAGCGGGGTGAGCTCGACCTCGACGCCGCCGTCGCCCTGGCCCGCTGGCTCGTCGACCAGGGCAACGAGGGCCTCGTGGTCACCGGCACCACGGGCGAGAGCCCGACGTTGACCCACGAGGAGGACGAGCGGCTCTGGCGGGCCGTCGCCGGTGCGGTGACGGTGCCGGTCATCGCCGGCGCCGGCAACAACGACACGGCGAGCTCGATCGAGCGGGCCAAGGCGGCCGAGTCGGCCGGCGCCGCCGGCATCCTCGCCGTGACGCCCTACTACAACCGCCCCTCGCAGGCCGGGCTCGAGGCCCACTTCGGCGCCATCGCCGGGGCCACGACGCTGCCCGTGATGCTCTACGACATCCCCGTCCGCTCGGGCCGCAAGATCTCGTCCGAGCTGATCCTCCGCCTGGCGCAGGGCCACACGAACGTGGTCGCCGTCAAGGACGCCGCCGGCGACGTCGCCGAGTCGGCGTCGCTCGTCTCCGCCGCTCCGCCCGGATTCGAGCTCTACTCGGGCGAGGACAAGCTGAACCTGCCGTTGCTGGCGGTCGGCGCGGTCGGCGTGGTCGGCGTCGCCTCGCACTGGGCCGCTCCCGAGATGGTGGCGATGTTCGACGCGTGGGAGCGCGGCGACGTCGCCGAGGTCCTCCGGCTCGATCAGCGGCTCCGGCCGAGCTACGCCTTCGAGTCGTCCGACGCGGCGCCCAACCCGGTGCCGACCAAGGCGATGATGCGCACCCTGGGCCACGCTGTCGGCGAGCCCCGCCTGCCGATGGGACCGACGCCCGCCGGGCTCGAGGACGAGGCCCGTCGGGTCATCGCCGAGCTGCGCGGGTGACCGCCCCGGTCCGCGTCACCTTCCTCGGCGGCCTCGGCGACATCGGCCGCAACTGCGCCGTCCTCGACTACGACGGGCGTCTGGTGGTCCTCGACTGCGGCGTGCTCTTCGCCGGTCCGGACGAGCCCGGCATCGACGTGATCCTCCCCGACCTCGACTGGCTCGAGGAGCGAGCCGACCAGGTCGAGGCGATCGTCTACACCCACGGCCACGAGGACCACGTCGGTGGCGCCGTGCACCTGGGTCGCATCGTCGACGCACCGATGTACGGCTCGCCGTTCACGCTCGCGCTCGCCCGCCACAAGCTCGACGAGGCCGGCATCGGCGGCGGTCGGGTCTATCGCGAGGTCCGCGACGGCGACCGGGTGCCGGTCGGGCCCTTCGAGGCCGAGTTCCTGCCCATCACCCACTCGATCCCCTGGGGATTCGCCACCGCGTTCCACACGCCCCAGGGCATCATCATGCACTCGGGTGACTACAAGCTCGATCCCGATCCCGTCGACGGGCGCCTGTCCGACCTGGCTCGGATCGACCAGCTCGCCGACGACCCGGGCATCCGGGTCCTGCTCGCCGACTCGACCAACTCGATGGACGAGGGCGAGAGCGGCGCCGAACGAGACGTCGGCAAGGTGCTGCGCCGGATCGTCGACGAGCGGCCCGACCAGCGGATCATCGTCGCCTGCTTCTCGTCCCACATCCACCGGGTCCAGCAGGCCGTCGAGGCGGCGATGGCCAACGGCCGGGTCGTGGCCCCGGTCGGTCGTTCGCTCGACCGCAACGTGCGGATCGCCCGTGAGCTCGGCCTGCTCGACCTCCCCGACGACCACCTGATCACGCCCGACGAGGTCCACCAGCTCGATCCGGGCCGGACGATGGTGCTGACCACCGGCTCCCAGGGCGAGCACCTGGCCGGCCTGGCGCTGATGTCGCGGGGCGAGCACCGTGCCATCGCCGTCGGCGACGACGACACGGTCGTGTTCTCGTCCACGCCGATCCCCGGCAACGAGCACAACATCGACAAGGTGGTCGACGGTCTCATCCGCCGAGGCGTCGAGATCATCGATCATCGCCAGCTGCCGGTCCACGTCTCGGGACACGCTCGGCGGGGTGAGATCCGAACGTTGCTGCGTCACGCCCGACCGGAGTGGTTCGTGCCCGTGCACGGCGAGTACCGCCACCTCCTGGTGCAGGCCGACCTCGGCGTCGAGACCGGCGTCGAACCGGGACGGGCCGTGGTGGTGACCGACGGCGAGCAGATCATCGTCGGCGACGACGGCATCACGACCCGACGCGTCGCCGAGGGGGGCTACCGCTACCTGCACGGCTCGATCGACGACGTGACCGAGTCGCTGCTCCAGGAGCGCCTCATCATCGGTCGTGAGGGCTACGTCTCGATCGTGGTGGCGATCGACGGGGAGCGGCGCGAGCTGCTCGCTCCGCCCCGCCTCTCGACCCGCGGCTGGGTCGACCGCGAGCTGTCGGCCGACCTGATCCGCGAGTGCGAGGCCGAGCTCGCCACCGAGATCGAGCGGGTCCTGCACGCCGGCTCCAACGAACCGGGAGATGTCGAGCGCATCGCCCGGCGCCTGGTCGGCGGGTTCGTGAGCAACCGCACCCGCCGCCGCCCGATGCTGGTGCCGGCGATCGTCTGGTCCTGACCGGGTGGGGTCCGTCTCTCGCCCTGGATCAGGCGCTCACGCTCAGCGG
>JBCCTY010000284.1:0-5167 GCA_039197885.1 Actinomycetota bacterium
CGACTCAGGCTGCGACGAGGCGCGAGGCGTCTTCGCGCAGATCGTCGACCGCACGCTTCACGAGGCGACGGGCGGCCTCGGCGGTCACGCCGAGCTCCTCACCGACCTCGCGGTACGAGCGGGTCTCGCCGTCGGAGAGACCGAATCGGCGCTCGACGGCCAGGCGAGCCCGCGGCTCGAGGCGGTCGAGCAGGCCCACGACCATGTCGGCCTGGGCGCTCACGAGCGCCAGGGCCTCCGGGCCGGGGTTGCCGTCGGCCAGCAGGTCCACCAGCTCGCTGTCACCGTCGACGCCGACCGTGCGGTCGAGCGAGGTCGGCGAGGTGAGCCGCTGGAGCCGTGCGTGCTCGTCGTCGAGGTCGCTCCCGTCGCGAGACGACTGCCGCAGGGCAGCACGCAGGCTGGCGGAGCGGTCCGACGGGAGCCGCACGAGGCTGGCCTTCTGGTCGAGCGCCCGGCCGATGGCCTGGCGGATCCAGAAGGTCGCGTACGTCGAGAACTTGAAGCCCTTGCGCCAGTCGAACTTCTCGACGGCGTGCTCGAGGCCGAGGTTGCCCTCCTGGATCAGGTCCAGGAGCTCCATCCCGGGGGGGAGCGGGTAGCGCCGTGCGATGCTGACGACCAGTCGCAGGTTGGCGCGAATGAAGCGATCGCGGGCGGCCTCGGCGTCGCGGACGGCGCGCTTGAGCGCAACGCCCTTCTCTCCGGCTTCGAGCTGCTCAGCGGCAGCCCGGCCCCGCTCGATCACCTGGGCGAGCTCCTTCTCCTCTTCGGCGTTCAGGAGCGCAACCGCGCCGATCTGGTTGAGGTAGAGCCCGACAGAATCCGTCATGTCGCCTTTCTTCCACCGTGGCCGGAGCCACGGCTACTCATCGCTGCCCACACCCGTCCGATGGGACCACCTGGCTGGGGCCCACCTGACCGGCGACCCGGACAGCTGTTCGATTACATCTTCAACAACGCTGCCGACAGTGACGCGATTCCCACCGGTCGAGGTGACGTTCGTCACTCGACCCGCGGCGAGGCATCGAGGTGCGCTCTGCCCCGACCGAGGTATCGGTCGACGGAGCGGAGACCTGGAGCCTGACCGGGTCGGGGGGCCGGTGATCCGTACACTCGCCGTTCGTGCGGTTTCGCCGAGTCGGCATCTTTGGTGGGACGTTCGATCCGCCCCACGTCGGTCATCTGGTGATTGCGGTGAACGTGCTCCACGAGTTGGCGTTGGACGAGGTCCTGCTCGTGGTCGCGAACGTTCCCTGGCAGAAGACCGAGAGCCGCGCGATCACGGCCGCGCAGCACCGATTCGACATGGTAGCCGCTGCGGTCGACGAGGTCGAGGGGCTTCGAGCGAGCGACCTCGAGATCCGCCGCGGCGGCGCCAGCTACACGATCGACACCGTCGACGAGCTCCAGGCCGACGGCACCACCCGGGCCTACGTCGTGCTCGGGAGCGACGCCGCCCCCGGCGTGACGAGCTGGGAGCGCGCCACCGAGCTCCGCGAGCGCTCCCGTATCGTCGTGGTGGACCGACCCGGCGCTGCCGGCTCACGACCGCCCGAGGGATGGGACTGGATCAACGTGGAGGCACCGCGACTCGACGTGTCGTCGACCGATCTGCGAGACCGCATCCGCGACGGTCGCCCCCTCGACTACCTGATCCCGTCGTCGGTGCTCGACGTCATCCGCGACCGGGGCCTGTACGGGGTCGTCGGATGACCGAGCGGATCGAGCACGACGAGCCGTCGTCGCGCCGGGAGCCGACCGACAGCGGGCTGGCCTCGGTGCTGGCCGACGCCGTGCCGATGCCCTCGTCGGGCACGGGTCGACGGCACCGCCGCCGTCGTGAGCGCGAGCAGCAACGCCGGCGACAGCGCATGACCGCGGTCGCACTGGTCGTCGTGGTCGTGTCGCTGCTCGGCACCGCGATCGTGCTCCGCCCGTTGCTCGGTGACGACGATGACGGCGCTGCCCCCGACGTCGCGGCGCCCGAGCCGGTCTCGGTGCCCATCGACGTCACGGCGAAGGCCCTCGTCGTCCACGTCGGTCCGGCGGGTGAGCTCGTGTCGACCACCGCGGCGGTGCTCGACCCCTCCGGCGAAGGTGGTGGCGTGGTCTTCGTGCCGGCCTCGACCGTCGTCGACGTGCCCGGTTTCGGGCTCGAGCAGCTCGGTCGGGCGCTCGAGCTCGGCGACGAGGACCTCGTCCGCCTGACCACCGAGAACCTGCTCGGCGTCGAGTTCGACCACCTCGCGGTGCTCGATGCGCGGAGCTGGTCGGCGCTGGTGGCCGACGCCGCGCCGCTCGAGGTCGACAACCCCAACCCGATCGTGCGCGACGACGGTGGCCGCCTCGTCACCGACACCGACGCCGGACCGGTGACGCTCACGGCCGATGCGGTCGGGCCCTTCCTCGCGGCGCAGTCGCTCGACGAGCCCGACTTCGACCGGCTGCTGCGCCACGACGTCGTCTGGCGGGCCTGGCTCGCCGAGCTCGCGACCATCGATCACCCGATCGCCGACGTCCGCACCGACCTCGTGGCGTTCCTGCACGCCCTCGCCGACGGGCAGGTCGACTACCGCCTGCTCCCCGTCGAGACCCTCGCTGGCACCGGCGTCGAGACCGAGTACAAGATCGTCCGCGACGAGATCGACGAGCTGGTGGCCGAGTTCGCCCCGGATGCCGCAGGCGACGGCTCGGGGCGGATCCGGGTCCAGCTCCTCAACGGAGCCGGCACGCCCGGTCTCGCCCAGGTCGCCACCGAGTTGCTGAACCCGGCCGGGGCGCGGGTCGATCTCCGCGACAACGCCCGCAACTTCGAGTACCGCACCACGCAGCTCGTCTACTACCGCGACGACCAGCGGATCGCCGCGGAGCGCCTCCGCGAGGCGCTCGGCCTCGGCGAGGTCGTCCGCGACCGCAACGCGATCGACGTCGTCGACGTGACCATCGTGCTGGGCCGCGACTTCGTCGACCGCTACGTGACCGGCTCCTGATCCCGGCGGCAGCACGACCGCGGGCGGCTGTCCTCGGCGGTCCCGGTGTGCTTGCATGACGAGGGTGACCGGAGCGCTGCGCTGAACGAGATCGTGCCCGACGCCGACGACGACGCCCCGGTGTCGTCGGAGCCCGGCGAGCCCACCCGTGGCGACCTGGTGCTCGACCTGACCGAGGTCGACCCCGTCGCCCAGGCCGCCGTGGCCGCCATCGAGGACAAGCTGGGCACCAACCCCGTGGTGCTCCGCGTCGCCGAGGTGCTGGCCATCGCGGAGCTCTTCGTGGTCGGGTCCGGCTCCAACGTCCGCCAGGTCAGAGCCATCGTCGACGAGGTCGAGCGCCTCGTGCGCGAGCGAACCGGCGAGTCGCCGATCCGGATGGAGGGTCAGGGCGACTGGCACTGGGTCGTGCTCGACTACGGCGACACCGTCGTCCACGTCTTCGACGACGAGGTCCGCGACTTCTACGAGCTCGAACGCCTCTGGGCCGACGTCCCCGCCTGGCGCAGCGACGCCGACTGAGTCCACCGGCGAGCGCCGGGCTCGCCGGCCGCTGCAACGGATCGGGGCGCTCGTGCATCGTTGGGGTCGAGATGTCGTCCCCGCCTCCCTCCGCATCGAGTCCGGTCACCGGCGACCTCCACGAGCTCTTCGAGCGCGAGCGGGCGCCGATGCTGCGGCTCGCCGTCCTGCTGGTGGGGTCGGCTCAGGTGGCCGAGGAGATCGTCCAGGACGCCTTCGAGGTTGTGGGGCAACGATGGTCGTCGCTCGAACGACCGGGCGGCTACCTGCGGGTCTGCGTCGTCAACGGCTGCCGGATGGCGCTCCGGCGGCGTGATCTGGAGCGACGGCACGCCACCACCGAGGTCGAGCCCGTGGTCGATGCGCCGGACCACCTCGTCGAGCTGCGGGATGCGCTCGACCGGCTGAGCGAGCGCCAGCGGATCGTGATCGTGCTGCGCTACTTCGTCGATCTCCCCGACGACGAGATCGCCGAGGTGCTCGGCTGCCGTCGAGCGACGGTGCGCTCGATCGCCCATCGCGCCCTCGGGGTCCTGAGAGAGGAGCTGGGATGACCGATGTCGAGACGAGGCTGCGGTCCGAGCTGCCCGAGCTGGCCGACTCGCTGCTGGGCGACGGAGCGGCGCCCTCGACCGGGCCGGCCGACGCCGGGGTCGAGCAGCTGCACCTCGGCGGCACGACGCTCGAGCGCGAGCGAGGCCCGGCGGCGCTGCTCGCCGTGGCCTGCGTGGTGCTCGTCGCCATGGTGGCCGGGCTGGTCGTCTGGCGCGACCGTGACGCCACGACCGGTGACCAGGCGAGCGAGCGGACCGTCGTCGAGGAGGCTCGGGCGGTGTCACCGCGTGGCCCGGGCACGTGGCGGACGATGTCGCCGGCGCCCATCGCCCCTCGGACCGACCCGGTCGCCGGGTGGGTCGACGGCGAGGTCATCGTGTGGGCCGGCGAGTCGGAGACCGACGGCGCCGCCTACGACCCGACCAGCGACAGCTGGCGATCCCTGGCGGTGCCGGGTTGGACGCACCCCGGGCTCACGGGCGCGACGTTCGACGAGCGGATCGTGGCGCTGGCCAAGGGAGGCCTGACGGCGGTCGACCCCGGCGGCGGTGAGTGGCGGGAGCTCTCGGGTGTCGACGGCGTGCTGCTCGGTCGGCTCGTGGCGGCGGGCGACCGACTCTTCGGCCTCGGGGTGATCGAGCGACCGGAGGGCGGGTTCGGTCTGTCGATCGCCGGCTACGACGCCGTCGCGGACGAGTGGACCCGCGGCGCCGACCTGCGCACGGACCTGCTGGTCTCGTGGAACGAGCTCCACGATCTCGACCTCGCATGGACCGGTCAGCAGATCGTCGTCTGGGACGCCGACGGCGCCTCGGCGTACGACCCCGCGCTCGACGAGTGGAGCACGCTGGCTCCGCTCCTGCACCCGGATGGTCGGATCGACACGTCGGTGGCGGCGGGCAGCGATGCCGGACTCGTCATCGTGGCCGAGGTGGTGGAGTCGACGGGGCGCACGTCGTACCGGACCGCCCGCTCGCTGAGCGACGGCGGCTGGCTCTGGTCGCCGGCCCGGCTGCCGACGGTCGACCTCGACGAGGTGACGATCGCGTCGGCCGGCGACTGGGTCGTCATGTTCGAGCCGGAGCTGCCGCCGGTGA
>JBCCTY010000285.1:0-5167 GCA_039197885.1 Actinomycetota bacterium
CATCTCCGACATCTTCGCCTTCACCTCGGCCGAGATGCCCCGCTTCAACTCCATCTCGATCTCCGGCTACCACATGCAGGAGGCCGGGGCGACGGCCGATCTCGAGCTGGCGTACACGCTCGCCGACGGCGTGGAGTACCTCCGTGCCGGACGGGCCGTCGGGCTCGACACCGATGCGTTCGCCCCCCGGCTCAGCTTCTTCTGGGCGATCGGCACCAACTTCTTCATGGAGGTGGCCAAGCTCCGGGCGGCGCGACTGCTGTGGGCGAAGCTCGTGCAGCAGTTCGACCCGCAGAACCCCAAGTCGCTGTCGCTGCGGACGCACTCCCAGACCTCCGGGTGGTCGCTCACCGCCCAGGACGTGTTCAACAACGTCGTCCGGACGTGCGTGGAGGCGATGGCGGCGACCCAGGGCCACACCCAGAGCCTCCACACCAACTCCCTCGACGAGGCGCTCGCCCTCCCGACCGACTTCAGCGCCCGGATCGCCCGCAACACCCAGCTCTTCCTGCAGCACGAGTCGGGCACGACCGACGTGATCGACCCGTGGGGCGGCAGCTACTACGTCGAGCGCCTCACCCGGGAGCTCGCCGAGCGGGCCTGGACCCACATCACCGAGGTCGAGGAGACCGGCGGCATGGCCGAGGCGATCGGCGCCGGCATCCCCAAGCTCCGCATCGAGGAGGCCGCGGCCCGGACCCAGGCCCGCATCGACGCCGGGGCCCAGACGATCGTCGGGGTCAACCGCTACCGCCTCGACGAGCCCGAGGACGTGCCGGTCCTCAAGATCGACAACACCGACGTGCGCCGCCAGCAGCTCGGGAAGCTCGACCGGCTCCGGGCCGATCGCGACGACGCCGAGCTGACGGCCCGCCTCGACGCGCTGACCCGCTGCGCCGACACGGGGGAGGGCAACCTGCTCTCGCTGGCGGTCGACGCCGCCAGGGCCCGGGCGACCGTCGGTGAGATCTCCGATGCGCTCGAGCGGGTCTGGGGGCGCCACACCGCGCAGATCCGCACCATCGAGGGCGTCTACCGTGCCGAGGTGGCCGACGACGAGCGCATCGAACGGGCCCGCTCCGCCGTGGCCGCCTTCGAGGCCGAGGACGGCCGGCGTCCCCGGATCCTCGTGGCCAAGATGGGCCAGGACGGTCACGACCGAGGCCAGAAGGTCATCGCCACCGCCTTCGCCGACCTCGGCTTCGACGTCGACGTCGGCCCGCTCTTCCAGACCCCCGAGGAGGCCGCCCGTCAGGCCGTCGAGAACGACGTCCACATCGTCGGTGCCTCGTCGCTCGCCGCCGGGCACCTCACGCTGGTGCCCGCCCTGCGCGACGCCCTGGCCGAGCAGGGCCGCCCCGACATCATGATCGTGGTGGGCGGGGTGATCCCCCCGGCCGATGTCCCCGAGCTCCACGAGCTGGGTGCCGCGGCGGTGTTCCCCCCCGGCACGGTGATCGCCGAGGCGGCGATCGACCTCCTCGCCGAGCTCGACGCCCGGCTCGACGACGCCTCGGCCTGAGGCGTCGTTGGCCCTCCTCCCGCTCGAGGCGTACGTCGACGGCATCCGGGCCGGTGACCGGGCGGTGCTCGGCCGGGCCATCACCCTCGTCGAGAGCCATCGACCAGATCACCGAGCCCTCGCCCAGGAGCTCCTGGTGGCACTCGGCCCCGACGGTGCCGACACCCACCGGGTCGGCATCACGGGCGTCCCCGGGGTGGGCAAGAGCACCTTCATCGAGGCGCTCGGCCTCCACCTGACCGGCCTCGGTCACCGGGTCGCCGTGCTCGCCGTCGACCCGTCGAGCGCTCGGACCGGCGGGTCGATCATGGGGGACAAGACCCGCATGGCCGGCCTCGCCGTCGACCCGGCCGCGTTCATCCGACCATCACCGTCGTCGGGTCACCTGGGTGGGGTCGGCGGTGCGACCCGCGAGACGCTGGTGCTCGTCGAGGCGGCCGGGTTCGATGTCGTGTTGATCGAGACCGTCGGGGTCGGCCAGAGCGAGACCGTCGTCGCCGACATGGTCGACACCTTCTGCGTGCTCATGCTCCCGAACGCGGGCGACGAGCTGCAGGGCATCAAGAAGGGCATCCTCGAGCTGGCCGACGTGGTGGCGGTCAACAAGGCCGACCTCGACCCCGACCGGGCCCGGTCGGCACGCCGCGACTACGCCAACGCGCTCCATCTGCTGCGTCCGGCGACCCCGGCGTGGACGCCCACCGTCGAGCTGCTCAGCGCGCTCACCGGCGACGGGCTCGGTGACCTCTGGGACCGCCTGGTCCAGCACCGTCGAGCGCTCGACGATGCGGGCGAGCTCGTCGAGAAGCGTCGCGAGCAGCAGCTGCGCTGGATGTGGTCGACGGTCGAGCGCCGCCTGGTCGACGCCCTGCGCGCCGACCCCGCGGTCCGCGAGGCGCTCGGGCCGATCCAGGAGGCCGTCGCCGCCGGCACCCTGACCCCGACCCTGGGCGCCGAGCGCCTCCTCGACGCCTTCGAGCGCTGACCACCGGAGGACGACGGGGTGGCGGCACCGCGTGGGCGACCTGCCGGCCGACTCAGTCGAGGGGGCTGCGGAGCTCGACGACGGTGCCCTCGCCCTCGGTGTGCTCGAGCTCGAGCGTGCCGCCCAGCTCCTCGGCCCGCTTGCGGAGGTTGCGGAGCCCGTTGCCCTCCATGACCGAGTCGGGGAAGCCGACCCCGTTGTCGGCGACGATGACCACGAGCTCGTCGGTCACGGTCACCGCGATCGACGCCGCCGACGACCGGGCGTGGCGCGCCGTGTTGGAGATCGCCTCGCGGATGAGGCCGACCACGTGGGAGGCATGCGGTTCCTCGAGGGCGTCGACGGTCCCCTCGAAGGTCACCGCCGGCTCGAAGCCGAGCGCGGGGGCCTCGTCCTTGGCGACCTTGAGGATCTCGCCACGCAGGCCGCGGCCCCAGGCGGAGTGGGCGCTCAGCCCGAAGATCACGGTGCGGATGCGGCGGATCGAGTCGTCGAGCGCGTCGATGGCTCCCATCAGGCGCTTGCCCACGACGTCGTCCTCGACACGTCCGACGATGGCCTGCAACGACATCCCGGTCGCGAAGAGCTCCTGGATGATCGTGTCGTGGAGATCACGGGCGATGCGTTCGCGCTCGCTCGTGAGCTCGAGCTCGCGGTCGGTCGCCTCGACCCGCGCCTCGGCCCGCAGGCGCGCCGACACGTCGCGCACGATCGCGACGTAGAGCGGTCCGCCGAGGGTGTCGATCGGGCTCAGCGAGATCTCGACCGGGAACTGGGTGCCGTCGGCCCGGACGCCGTTGAGCGCGCCGTAGCCACGCATCGGTCGCCGGACCGCATCAGCGGTGTAGGCCTCGCGGTCGGTGACGTGACGGGCCCGGTCCGCCTCCGGCACGAGGTGCTCGACCGACATGCCGAGGAAGGCCTCGCTCGGATGACCGAACAGCTCGACGGCCCGGCGGTTGACGAGCACGATCTGCCCGGCCGCGTCGACCACGACGATCCCGTCAGGCGCGTCGACGACGACGGCTGCGGCGACCTCCTCGAGGTCGGTGACGTCCAGTGCGTGGAAGCTCATGGCGGGAGGTCGGCCCTTCGTCCGGTCCGGTGCCCCAGCCTCCCAGGTCACCCCGGGGATGTGCGAGCGGAGCCGGCGCCGGGCTAGGGCGGGGGGATGCGGCGGTGGGCCCGCTCGTCGAGCCGGGCGGCGAGCGCGGCCACCTCGGTGCGGCGCTCCATCCCGAGCTTCGACAGGATGTTCGACATGTAGTTCTTCACGGTCTTCTCGGCGAGGTGGATCTCCTCACCGATCTGACGGTTGGTGAGTCCCTCACCCACCAGGCCGAGGATCCGTCGCTCCTGCGTCGTCAGGTTCGCCAGGCGCTCGTCCTCGGGGTCACCGTTGCGGAGCCGCTCCAGCACCTTGGCCGTGAGCTTGGGGTCGAGGAGCGAGCCACCCTTCGCCACCTGTTGGATGGCGCCAACCAGGTCGTTCTCTCGGATCTGCTTCAGCACGTAGCCGGCGGCGCCGGCCATGATCGCGTCGAAGAGGGCCTCGTCGTCGCTGTAGGAGGTGAGGATGAGGCAGGCGAGGTCGGGCTGCTTCGACCGCACCTCGCGACAGACCTCGATGCCGTTGCCGTCCGGGAGCTGGACGTCGAGGACGGCGACGTCGGGGGCCGTGGGTGGGATCCGGGCGAGCGCCTCGGCCACCGTGCCGGCCTCACCGACGACCCGGAAGCCGCCGTGCATCTCCAGCAGGTCACGGAGACCGTGGCGGACGAGCTCGTGGTCGTCGAGGAGGAACACCCGGATCGGCTGCTCCGGCTGGGGTTCGGTCATCACCCCGGTCGCGGGGCCGGACGTCTCGCTCATGGGATCAGCATGACGCGCCGGTCCGACATCGGTCGTGGGCCGAAGGTCCCGCGTCGTGGTCGTTCGTGCTCATCGTCCGGCCGGCACCACGACGACGGGGCACTCCGCGTGGTGCACCGCGTAGGTGCTCGTCGAGCCGAGCAACAACCCGGCGACGCCCTCGTGGCCACGAGCCCCCACGACCAGGATCCCGTCGCTCCCGGCCCGCTCGACCAGGCCTCGTCCGGCGTGGCCCCGGTGGAGCTCTCCCTCGACGGGGACCTCGCCGCCTCGGCACGTGTCGAGCACCTGGTGCAGGACCGTCTCGGCCTCGCGCTCGAAGATGGCGGGGTCGATCGACGCCGCTTCCGGCCCCAGCAGGGTGGGGAACATCCAGGCGTGGACGGCGACGATCCGGTCTGCTGCGGGGTCGGCATGGTCGAGGGCCCAGCGCAGCGCGGCGAGGGCACGGTCCGACGCATCGACCCCGACGACGTACTCGGTCATGGATCCATCCTCCCGCCGGTGTTCCCGTTCCGCCAGGGTCCGAGGTCCCGGGCCCGGACGCGGAGGTGGGGGGGGCGCCCCGCCCCCCCCCCCCCCCCCGGGGGGGGCAGCAGTAGTCGGTGGGCGGTAGGCAGTGGGTGGTGGCCAGGAGGCAGTGGACAGTGAGCGGTGGGCAGTGGACGATGGGCAGTGAGCGGTGGACAGATATTCTCGGTCATGACTGGGTCGTGGATGGCATCGTCGAGCATGGTGAAAAGCGTGGGCGCACGATTGGTTTCCCGACCGCCAATTTGCACCTTGGC
>JBCCTY010000286.1:0-5155 GCA_039197885.1 Actinomycetota bacterium
ACCGCGGTGACGTCGCGCTCGTGTCGACGCCAGGCGACGCGGCCTTCACCGAGGCGATGGACGCCCTCCGCGCGGGCCTCCACGTGGTGGTGTTCTCCGACAACGTGGCGGTCGAGCAGGAGCTGGCGCTGAAGCGCTTCGCATCCGAGCGCGAGCTGCTCGTGATGGGCCCCGACTGCGGCACCGTCGTGCTCGGTGGTGCCGGACTCGGGTTCGCCAACGTCCTGCGGCCCGGACCGGTGTCGCTCGTCGCCGCGTCCGGTACTGGCGCCCAGCACGTCTCCTGCCTGCTCGCGCAGGCGGGCGTCGGCGTCAGCCACATCCTCGGGGTCGGCGGGCGCGACCTGTCCGACGAGGTGGGCGCGGCCACGACCGTCCAGGCGCTGCGGGCCCTCGACGCCGATCCCCGCACCGAGCTCATCGGGCTGGTGGCCAAGTCGGCGTCGTCGTCGGTCATGGAGCGGATCGCGGAGACCGTGGCCGACCTCTCGACGCCGGTCCTCAACGTGGCCGCGGACCGCCACGGCGACGACCTGACGGCAGGCGCCGACCGACTGATCGAGCACGTCGGCGCGCAGGTGCCCCGCCCCCGAGTGTGGGCCGGCGGCGCCGCCGCCCCCCGGCCAGGGGCGCTGCGCGGCCTGTTCGCCGGCGGCACGCTCTGCCGGGAGGCCCTCACACTCGCGGAGGCGGAGATCGGGACGCTGTCGACCAACCTGCGCGACGCCGACCTCGACCCCGCGACACCGGGCCACGTCCTGCTCGACCTCGGTGCCGACGAGATGACGAGGGGCCGCCCGCACCCCATGATCGACCAGCTGCTCCGGCTGCGGCGGCTGGAGGCCGACGCCGCCGACCCTGCCACCTCGGTCCTGCTCCTCGACGTCGTCCTCGGCCACGGCGCCCACCCCGACCCGGCGGCCGAGCTCGCCCCCGCCATCGGCGAGGCGCGTCGGTCGCGGTTGGCCGACGGCGGGGATCTCGGCGTCGTCGTCTCGATCATCGGCACCGACGACGACCCACAGGGCCTCACCAGGCAGGCAGAGGCCCTCGCCTCGGTCGGAGCGGACGTGTTCTGCTCGAACGCCGAGGCCGTCCGACACGCCGTCTCCCTCGCCCTCGGAGGCCAGCGATGACCGACGCACCCGATCTGCTCGGCACCCCGACCGTCGTCACCGTCGGAGCGCGCCTCTTCGACGACGCCCTCCGATCGCAGCAGGTCGACACCGTCGCCGTCGACTGGCGCCCCGCCGCCGGTGGCGTCGACGCCGAGCTGGCGACGATCACCGCCGATCCGCGGGTCGAGGCCGCCAACGCCGAGGCCGTCCGCCGCCTGACCGAGGCGCGGCCCCACGTCGTCGGCATCCGTCGCGCCGGCGACGTGCTCGACATCGAGGGGCCACAGTTCCTCCACGCCGGCCCGCCGATCGACTGGGAGCGAGCGTCGGGGCCGATGCGGGGGGCGATCATCGGCGGACTCCTCGTCGAGGACCTCGCCGACGACGCCGAGCAGGCCGCTGCCCTCGCCGCGTCGGGCGGCGTCGAGCTCGCCCCGTGCCACTCCCGCGGTGCCGTGGGCCCGATGGCCGGGGTCGTGACGCCGTCGATGCCGGTCTTCGAGCTGCACGACGAGGTCAACGGCACGACGGCGTGGTGCTCGCTCAACGAGGGCCTCGGCAAGGTGTTGCGCTACGGCGCCTACAACGACGAGGTCGTCGATCGCCTCCGGTGGATGCGTGCCGTCCTCGGACCGCTCCTCGCGAAGACCTTCGAGCGGACCGGGCCATACGACGTGCGCTCGATGATCGCCCAGGGGCTGCAGATGGGCGACGAGGGCCACAACCGCAACCGGGCGGCGACGTCGCTCTTCCTGCGCGAGATCGTCGGCGAACTGATCGAGGTCGACGCCCCCGCGACCGACATCGCCGACGCCTGTCGCTTCGTGAACGGCAACGACCACTTCGTGCTCAACATCGTGATGCCGTGCGCCAAGGCGGCAGCCGACGCGGCCCGCAACATCCCCGGCTCGACGATGGTCGTCGCCATGGCGCGCAACGGCACCGACTTCGGCATCCAGGTCTCGGGCACGGGCGACCGCTGGTTCACCGCACCGGCCGAGACGCCGAAGGGGCTGACCTTCCCCGGCTACACCGACGACGACGTGAACCCCGACATCGGCGACTCGACGATCACCGAGACCTACGGCATCGGCGGCATGGCGATGGCCTGCGCGCCGGCGATCGTCCGGTTCGTCGGAGGATCCGTCGAGGCGGCGTTCTCCACGACCCTCTCGATGTACGACATCACGCTCACCGAGCACCCCCACCTGCAGATCCCGGCGCTCGACTTCCGCGGCACGCCGACCGGGATCGATGCGGTCGCCGTCGTGCGGGCGTCGCGGTCACCAGCCGTCAACACCGGGATGGCGGGCCGCGTGGCCGGCACCGGGCAGGTCGGTGCCGGGCTCGTCACCCCACCGATGGACTGCTTCGTCGAGGCGGTCCGGGCGCTGGCCGCAGCGGTCCCGGCGACCTGATCGGGTTCCCGGGCCGACCGCGCCGATCAGGCGTCGACGAGCACCACCCAGGTGCGGCCGGGGGTCAGGGCGACGTGTTCGCCCTCGACGTCGGTGAAGGTGGTGACCGACCGGAGGGTCGGGCGGGTCCACGTGGCCTCCTGCACCCGACCGGCGGTGAGGATCGTGGCCGTGCCCGTGCCGAGGAGCTCGGCTTCGGGGACCACCGACCCGGCGCCGTCGACGAGACCGGACGGCAGATAGGCGACCCGTTGCAGGACGACGTTGTCGGTGGTGAGCACCGGTCCGACCGTCGAGGGATGCGGTGACGAGCCGAGCCACCGCTCCCACTGCACGCCGTTCCAGCGCCACGAGATCGTCTGGTTGCCGATGCGGACATCGACCCGCTCCTGCTCGACGCCGGCGACCGGGTCGTCCGGGGAGCGGTAGACGAAGTGGGGAGGCGGCCCCGCTCCGGTGATGTCGCCCCGCAGCGACGGCGTGTCGGTCATCAGGTCGTGCGGTGCCCGCCGCGACCGGTCGCGCCAGTACGGCGCCTGCGAGGTCCCGCGGTCGACGACGGGCTGGCGCCGGAGCAGCTCGGCGAACACTGCGTTCGCTCCCGACCACGACAACAGCGGCCGCTCGAGGGAGGTGACCAGCCCGATGTCGGTCGACCGGAACGAGCGGACCGGGCCAACGGCGGCGTCGGTGGAGTGGAGGACGGCGGCGAAGCGGGAGGTGCCACCCTCGACCAGCTCCTCGTAGACGAGGTCGGCCTCGATGAGTCCGGCCTGGGGTCGGGCACGCGGCGAGTTGTCGATCTTCACGACGACCGCGGGCCGCGCCAGCAGCTCCGGCGCGGCCGCGACGCCGGTGAGCGGGGCGACGCCCTCCGGGACCGGCGGTGGCGGGCCGGTCGCGGCCTCGACGACCACCTCGTCGAGGCCCCGACGTCCCATCGGGCCGACGTAGAGCGCCTCGAACAGCTCGGGTGCGCTCAGCGGCGGGGCCGACCGGGGCTGCGGGACGAGCACCGGCCCGGCCGGAGCGGTGGTGGCGACCGTGGGCGGGGCGAGCGCCGGTGCTGGTGCGGTGGTCGTGGGAGGTGCATCGGCACCCAGCAGCTCCGCTCGTCGCGAGGCCTCGAGCAGCGGGATCGACGTCGGCGCCGACGGCACGCCCTCGGCGCCGTCGAGCGAGGATCCGGCGACGGTGCCGTTCGGGGCGAGGAGCAGCGTGACCACGGCGACGGCGCCGAGGCCGACGATCGTCCAGGCGACACGCACGGCGCCACGGTACGGCGGTCGCGGCGACCGGTCCCGGCGCCCGGCCGCGACCCGTACCCTGCCGACGTGCCCGACCGCCGTCCGCCGATGTGGTTCATCTTCTCGGTCACGACGTGCGGGATCCTCGCCAACACGCTGCTCACCCCGAACCTCCCCGACATCCTCGCCGACCTCGATCGGACCGATGCGGCCGCCGGCCTGCTCGTCGCCGTGAGCCCGCTGCCCGGCGTGGTGGTCGCACCCATCATCGGGCTCCTCGCCGATCGACTCGGTCGGCGGCGCGTGCTGTTGCCGTGCCTGACCCTGTTCGGGACGATGGGTCTCGTCGGTGCCTTCGCACCCAACTTCGAGTTGCTCCTCGTCGCCCGGTTCTTCCAGGGGATCGGCGCCGCCGGGCTGGTCAACCTCGCCGTCGTGCTGATCGGCGATCACTGGGACGGGACCGAGCGGACCCGCCTCATCGGGCGCAACGTCGCCGTCCTCACCGCCGGTCTTGCGCTCGTGCCCCTGCTGTCCGGTGCCATCGCCGAGCTCGGTGACTGGCGCTGGTCCCAGGCCGTCGGTGGCATCGCGCTCCCGGTGGCGGCCATGGGTCTGCGGTCCTTGCCCGATGTCCGCCCGACGGCGCGGCGCACCCTGGGTGAGCAGGTCCGCGGTGCTGCAGCCATCCTCCGCACGCCCATGCTCCTCACGATCCTGGGGTGTGGCTTCCTGCTCTTCGTCGTGATCTTCGGCGTGTTCCTCACCGCCCTCCCGGTGCACCTCGAGGAGGAGTTCGGCCTCGGCCCCGGCGCCCGCGGCGTGATCCTGTCGACTCCCGCCATCGGGGCGACGATCGTCGCCTTCAACGCCGGCCGCCTCCGCCGCCGCGCGTCCCTCCGGGCCGTGCTCGTCGGGTCCAGCGTGCTCATCTCCCTCGCCGCGCTCGGGCTCGGTCTCGCCACGAGCGTCGCCATCGTCGTGGTCGCCTCGATCGCCTACGGGCTCGGCGAGGGCGCCGCGATCCCCACCCTCCAGGACGTCACGACGTCCGCCCCACCACCCGAGGAGCGGGCATCGGTCGTCGCGGTCTGGGTGTCGGCGGTCCGCCTCGGTCAGGCCGTCGGCCCGGTCGGGACCGCCGCGCTGTTCGCCGCCACCTCGACCGGCACGGCGATGGTCGCCGGTGCCGGGTTGTTCGCCGTCGTCGCCGTGGTCTTCCTGTTCGGCCCGCTCGATGGCGCGGGATCGGAGCCCACCGCCGTCGCCGCCCGCCGGTAGCGTCCGGCCGATGCGTCGTCTGATCAGCCAGGGCAGCACGTTCGAGGAGCAGATCGGCTACTCGCGTGCGGTCGTCGACGGCCCGTGGGTG
>JBCCTY010000287.1:0-5132 GCA_039197885.1 Actinomycetota bacterium
CGACCCGGAGCCCGTGGTCGTCACCAGCACCACCGAGCTGCCGATCCTCACCGGATCGGGACGCGGCGACGACGAGGGCACCGTGGGCGCCGACGACGGCGAGATCACCGGTGCCACGCCGCCGCCGACGGTCTCGCCACCGACCGTCCCGCCGACCAGCGACGACGCGCCACCCGCCGCCGGCTCCGACGAGGACTGCGGCGCCCTCACCGCCCTGCTCGACGGTCCCGACGCCGGGCTCCTCGACCCACTCGCTGCCCGGATCGACGGTGCCGAACCCGAGCTCCCCGATGCGCTCCGGGTGCTGTCCGATGTCGCCGCGGTCCGCGAGGCCCGGGTCGCCGGTGCCTCGCGCATGGCGGGGATGCTCGGCATCACCTGCCCGGGCATCGAGCGGGCCACCGGCGTCTCGCTGCTCGGGGAGGGCCTCGACGTGGCGTTCTTCGATCAGGACCGTGCGCTGGTCTCCTCGGCCGTCACCAACGTGCTCGGCTTCCCGACGCTCGACACCGGCCCCATCGATCCCCTCTCGGCCTACGGGACCTGCCCCGGCACGCAGCTCTGGGCCATCGAGTGGCCCAGCCTCGTGCTCCTCTTCTCCGACGACGGCGAGGGACCCGAGTCGTTCGAGTTCTTCGGCTGGCTGAGCTTCGACCAGGGCGATGGTGCGTCCGGGGGAGGGCCCGAGACACCCGAGGGGATCTCGATCGGTGACCCGATGGCCGCCGCGGCGACGGCCTACGAGCCGCTGGGAGCCGAGGAGACGGTCGACGTCGTCCTCGACGTGCCGCTCATCACCGTGCCGGGGCGCTATGTGTTCGTCGGCGACGGCGACGGCGTCATCGAGTCGATCGAGGGCGGGACCCCGTGCGCCGAGTGACCTCACCGGGAGGCGGGAGGTGAGCCGGGTCGGGCTGGTCCTGGGAGCGGGTGGACCGTTCGGCTGGGACTGGATCGTCGGTTCGCTGGCCGCCCTCCGCGAGCGCTCCGGGTTCGACGGTCGCACCGCCGACCAGACGATCGGCACGTCGGTGGGGTCGATGGTCGGGGCCTACCTGGCCCATGGCACCGACCTCGATCGCCTCGCCGCTCACGTCGGCGGCGTCCCGGACCCACTCGACCTCGACCACACGGTCGCTCCCGTTGCCCCGCTGTCCCCCGCCGTCGTCGGGCCGCTCGTGGTCGGTGTCCGTCGCGCCGTCGGGACCGTCGTCGGCCACCTCGTCCGCCGTCGTGGGCTCGAACCGTCCGGTCTCGGCGCCGAGGTCGCCCGCCGCGTCGGCACCACGGCCTGGCCCGACACCGACCTGACCATCGTCGCCTGGAACCGATCGACCCGGACCCGCCTGGAGCTCGACCGCAGCGGACCGGTGAGCCTCCCCGTGGCCATCGACGGCTCGACGGCGGTTCCGGGGGCGATGCCACCGGTGCCCTTCGACGGCGACGAGCTCGTCGACGGCGGCGTGCCGTCCATGACCAACGCCGATCTGCTCCGCGACGACCTCGATGTCGTCGTGGTGATCGCCCCGCTGGTGCTCGGGTCGGGCTCGGTCGGAGCGAGCGGGGCCCGCGTCGTCCGCCTGGTCCACCGGTGGACGCTGGCGAGCGAGCTCACCGGTCACCGTCGACTCGGGGTGCCCATCCTCCTGCTGGCGCCTTCGGCCGACGGGCTCGAACGCCTCCGACGGGCGGATCGCGTCGATCGGGTCGCACAGGCGCGCGCCGAGGCGTCGCAGCTCCTCACCTCGCCGTCGAACGGCGCCGTCCTCGCTGCGCTCGACCGCCATCGGAGCGCCTCGTGAGCGGTCGGTTCCGGCTGCCGCCGTCGGTGTCGGTGGGTGAGGGCGGGCGCCCGCCGGTCCGCGCCGTCCAGATGGCCTTCGATCGGGCGGGTCTCGACTACGAGGTCGTCGCCACGGCGCCCGCGCACGTGACGGTGATCGACCGCCGCGATGGCCGACGCCTCCGTGCGACCGTCACGTGGGGCCAACCCTGGTGCCGCTTCAGCCGGCTCCGCCCGATCTGACCTCTGCCGACCCGCCATCCCCGCTTCAGTCGGCTGCGCCCGATCTGATCAGGACGATCCCGCGACGGCCGAGCGACCATCGGCGACCGGGACGTCTGCCACCCGGACCTCGCTCAGGGCATCGATCGAGGTCGAGCCCTCGGCCACCAGGCGCTGGGCCTGGTTCCGCAGCATCGCCTCGAAGAGGTTGCGCACCTCGCGCGCGTTGCCGAAGTCGCGATCGCGTTCGAGCGTCGCCAGGTGAGCGCGCACGGCCTCGCGCACGCCGGGATCGGAGCGGAGCTGGTTCGTCCGGCACAGTCCGTCGAACACGGCGACCAGCTCGTCGTCGCGCAGGTCGGGGAACTCGATCGTGCGCGGGAAGCGCGAACGCAGACCCGGGTTCGTGTCGAGCAGCTCACCCATCTCGGTCGGGTAGCCGGCGACCACGACCACCAGGTCGTCGCGGTGGTCCTCCATCCGCTTCACCAGGGCGTCGATCGCCTCGTGGCCGAAGTCGTCGCCACGCGCGAGGGAGTAGGCCTCGTCCACGAGCAGGACGCCGCCGATCGCACCCTCGACGACCTCCGCCACCCGGGCCGCCGTCTGGCCGACGTAGCCGGCGACCAGGCCGGCTCGATCGGTCTCCACGAGGTGGCCCCCCGAGAGCACGCCGATCGAGGCCAGGAGTCCGCCGTAGAGCCGAGCGACGGTGGTCTTGCCGGTGCCCGGGTTGCCGGTGAGGACGAGGTGGTGCGACACCGGGTGGACCGGCAGTCCCTGCTCCTCGCGGAGACGTTGGACCGTCGCCAGGTCGATCAACACGCGGATCTCGTGCTTCACCTCATCGAGCCCCACGAGGGCGTCGAGCTCGGCGAGCAGGGCGTCGCGCCGTTGATCGTCGGGTTCGTCCGGGGCCGTGCCCTCGACGGCCTCGTCGACACCCGAGCGGCGCAGGCGGACGACGAGGAGCTCCCGCCAACGTTCCAGGGCATCGAGCTCGGTGTGCGAGAGGTGCTCGTCGAGCGCCGCGACCGCCCGGCCGAGGTCCATCCCCGCCTCGACGTAGGTCAGGGCGGTGCGGGTGCCGTCGCGGACATCGGCGAGGAGCAGCTCCTCGAAGTGCGACGAGGGTCGCTGCAACCAGGTGCGCCCCCGACGGAACACGCCGAGCTTGCGCGCATCGGCCGCCGAGGTCACCGGTCGCTCGAGCAGGTCACCGAACTCCTGCAACCAGGGCACCACCTCGACGTCGGTCAACATGCCGTCGACGTCGATCAGCGCCCGGGTGAGCGAGCCCGCATCAATGCGACCGCCGGGGACCCGGCGGACGAACTGGGCGACGGCATCGGCGAGCACATCCTCCGATCGGCCACCCGACCGGGGAACTGAAGGCTCGGGTCCGGTCGCCCTACGCTGCACCGATGGCCGTGGGGGATCGCTGGACGATCGGCGACGTGCGCATCACGTCGATCATCGAGTCCGACTCGAGCTGGAAGTGGCGGTGGTTGCTCCCCGACGTCGACGACGACCTCGTCGACGAGATCGGGTGGTTGCGTCCGAGCTACGCCGGCGATGGTGGCCGCTTCCCGATGCGGATCCAGGGGTTCGTCGTCGAGGTCCGCGACCGCCGGATCGTCGTCGACACCTGCGTCGGCAACGACAAGCCACGAAACACGCCGCTCTTCGATCGCCTCGACACGACCTTCCTGACCGATCTCGACTCGGTCTGCCCGGTCGAGGACGTCGAGACCGTGGTGTGCACCCACCTCCACGTCGACCACGTCGGCTGGAACACCCGCCGTCGCGATGGATCGTGGGTGCCGACCTTCGAGGGTGCTCGCCACCTCTTCGCACGAGCCGAGTACGAGCACTGGGCCGAGGACACCGACGAGATGTCGGTCGCCGTGCAGGCCGACTCCGTCGACCCGCTCGTGCACGCCGGACTGGTCGACCTCGTCGAGCCCGACCACGCGATCTGCGACGAGGTGACCCTCGAAGCGACCCACGGCCACACGCCCGGACACGTCAGCGTCCGCATCGCCTCGCGCGGCGCGTCGGCCGTGATCACCGGCGACATGACCCACCACCCCATCCAGTTGACCCGCCCCGGCATCTGCTCATCGGCCGATGTCGACCCGGCGGCGAGCACCCGGACCCGGCACGAGGCCTTCGCCAGGTGGGCCGAGGCCGGCACGCTCGTCATCGGCAGCCACTACGCACAACCATCTGCCGGGCGCCTGGTCGAGCACGAGGGTGGATGGCGGTTGAGCTGACCGCGTGGACGGACGGGGTCAGCTCCCGCCGTCGACCCGCAGGATGGCGCCGGTGGTGAAGCTCGAGGCGGCAGAGGCGAGGTAGAGCGCCGCGCCGACGATCTCGTCGGGGGCTCCACCTCGTTGGAGCGCGATCGTCGAACGGGCCGTCTCCTCGAAGACCTCCATGTCCCACGCCTTGGAGATGTCGGTGAGGAAGGGTCCCGCCTGGATGCCGTTCACCCGAACGGACGGGCCGAAGGCGCGGGCCAGACCGAGGGTCAGGTTGTTGAGACCGGCCTTGGCGGCGCCGTAGGGCACCTCGCGCGGTGTCGGCCGCTCACCGGCGATCGACGAGACGTTGATGATCGAGCCACCGGCACCGGCGGCCATGTGCTCGCCGATGAGGGCGCTCAGACGGAAGGCACCCTTGAGGTTGACCCCGAGGACCTTGTCCCAGAGCTCCTCGGTCACCTCTCCGAGCGACGGGTAGAGCGGTGACATGCCGGCGTTGTTCACGAGCACGTCGACGCGCCCGAAGTGCTCGATCGAGGCCTCGGCGAGCGCCGTCATGTCGTCCCACCTCGCGACGTGGGCAGCGAACGGCAGCGCACGGCGACCGAAGCGCTCCCTGACCTCGACCGCGAGGTCCTCGCAGGCGTCGAGCTTGCGGCTGGCGATCACGACATCGGCGCCGGCCTCGGCGAAGGCGAGCACCATCTCACGCCCCAGGCCTCGCGAGCCGCCGGTCACGAGCGCGACCTGGTCGCTCAGGTCGAATCGATCGGTCATGAGGCGTCCTCCCCGAGGAGTTGATCGAACCCGGCGATGGCCGGGTCAGGGTCGGCGACGTGGAACGTCCGGGCGATGGC
>JBCCTY010000288.1:0-5127 GCA_039197885.1 Actinomycetota bacterium
CACCGCCGGCCGGATCGTCGAGGTCGAGGCCTATCGCCAGGACGACCCGGCCAGCCACAGCCACCGGGGTCGCACCACCCGGACCGCGACCATGTTCGGCCGTCCCGGCCTGCTCTACGTCTACCGCTCCTACGGCATCCACTGGTGCGCCAACGTGGTCACCGGGGCCGTCGACGAGGGTGCGGCGGTGCTGATCCGGGCGCTCGAGCCGATCGATGGCCTCGACGCGATGCGGGCCCGCCGCCCGGCGGCGCGACGCGATCGCGACCTCTGCGCCGGCCCGGGCCGGCTCACCGCAGCGCTCGGGATCGACGGCGCCCACGACGGTGTCGACCTGGTGGCGGTGTCCTCGGCGGTGGAGCTCCTCGACGACACCACGCCACCTCCGGCCGAGCCGACGATCACGACGCGGGTCGGCATCTCCGTCGCCACCGAGCAGCCCTGGCGCTGGCTCGTGCCCGACGACCCGCACCGATCGCCGGGCCGGGGAGCCACGCTGGTGAGCGTGGGATCCCGCCCGTGACCTGGCTGCGCGAGGGGGACACCGCGCTCGGCCCCACGTCGGAGCTGACCGACGCCATCGCCGTCGTCGAGGCCTTCACCCCGGCCGACGACGACCAGTCGGCGGCCCGCCGGCAGATCCTCGACCTCATCACGACCCACGACGAGTCCCTCCACCGCACGTGCATGACGGGTCATCTCACCGGTTCGGCGGTCGTCGTCGATCGGGGTGTGACCCGCACCCTCGTCCTGTTCCACCGCAAGCTGCAGAAGTGGCTCCAGCCCGGGGGCCACGTCGACGGCGACGCCAACCTCGCGGCCGGGGCGCTCCGGGAGGCGACCGAGGAGACCGGGATCGCCGGTCTGGAGGTCTGGTCGGAGCCGGTCGACCTCGACGTCCACGTCGTCGAACCCCCGTCCGAGGCGGCCCATCTCCACCTCGACGTCCGCTACGTCGTGCGGGCGCCCGACGGAGCGATCGAGCAGGGCAACCACGAGTCGGAGCAGCTCCTCTGGGTGGCGCTCGACGAGCTCGACCTCGTGGAGCTGGACGCCTCGGCGCTGCGCCTCATCGAGCACGGGAGCGCGACCGCTCGCCGATACGGTTGAGGGGTGAGCTGGACCGGCTGGGTGACCCTGATCTCGCTGTTCTTCGCGATCGCGATCGTCGCCTGGGGCGTCCGCGACGTGCTGTCGTACTCGAAGGCCGAGTTCGAGGCGGCCGGACGGACCCGCCACCACTGGGTCATCGTGCAGTTCGTCCTCGGACCCGTCGCCACCTTCGCCTGGTTCGCGACGGCTCGCTTCGACGTGCGCGACCCGTCCCGCCTCGACGACCCGACGCTGCCGGTGGAGGGCCTCCCCAAACCCTGGTAGGGCCCGAGCGGCCCGTCGGGATCAGCCCGGGTTGACCCAGATGGTCACCGGCTGATCGGGACCCAGCGGTGAACCGCCGGCTGGTTCGACCTTCCAGATGACACCGGGGAGCGCCGACGCGGCGTCGGCATCGGGATCGGCGGTCTCGATCACGTCGAGCGTGAAGCGCCCCTCGAGCTCGGGGAGCACGGAAGCCGCCGTCCGGCCGAGCACGTCGGGGGAGCGAGGGACCCGCTCGCCGTTCGCCACCCGCACGATCACGACGTCGTCGTCGGGGCGGGCCGCTCCGGGGACCGGCTCGGTCGCCGCGACGATCCCGGGCGGGTACTGGTCGTCGGGCACCTCGAGCACCTCGACGAGCAGTCCGGCTCGGGCGAGGGTCTCGGTGGCCGGTGCCTCCGGCAGCCCGACGACGTCCGGCACGCCCTGCCCCTCCGGGACGACCTCCGCCACCCCGCTCTCGTCCTCCGCCACGTCGGGCTCGGTCGGTTCGGGGAGCACGGCGGGGGTGAACTCGCTCACCGGGACCTCCACGAGCGCGTCACCCATGAGCGACTGCCAGATCTGGGCCGGCCAACTGCCGCCGGTCACCGTCTCGCGGGTCGTCGGCGGCACCATCGGGACCTGGCCGTCGGCGAACCCGACCCAGACGCCCGTGACCAGCTCGGGGGTGTAGCCGACGAACCAGGCGTCGCCCCACTCCTGCCCGGTGCCGGTCTTCCCCGCGACGGGGCGACCGATGCGGGCGTTGACCCCGGTGCCGCGGCCCACGACCTGGGTGAGCACACCGGTCACCTGGTCGGCGACGACCCGATCGAGCACCTGCTGTCCCTCGTCCTGCCACTGGTAGAGCACGGTGCCGTCGCGGTCCGACACCCGGGTGACGAAGGCCGGAGGCCGGTGGATCCCGCCCGCGGCGAAGGTCGCGTAGGCCGAGGTCAGGTCGAGCGGTGAGACGTCGTTGGTGCCGAGCACCGACGACGGCACCGCGAGCATGGGCGAGGTGATGCCCAGCCGCGAGGCCATGCGCGTCGCGTCGGTGGGTCCCACGTCGAGGACGAGCTGCGCGTAGGCGGTGTTGTAGGAGAAGACCGTCGCCTCGACGAGGTCGACGGTCCCGCCGCCGGAGCCGCCGTAGTTCTCCACCTCCCACACGCCGTCGGGCAGCTCGAACTCCATGAGCGGCGGTGCCTCGTAGGTCTGGTCGAGGCCGATGCCCTCGTCGAGGGCTGCGGCCAGCACGATCGGCTTGAAGGCGGACCCCGTCGGACGGCGGCCCTGGGTGGCGAGGTTGAGCTTGGCCTCCCCGGCCTCCTCGTCGAAGAAGTCGTGGCCGCCGACGACTGCCCGGACCCAGCCCGTCGACGGATCGATCACCACGACCGCCACGTCGGGGTCGACGCCGGGGTCGGGGAGCACCCGTTGGACGGCCAGCTCCGCCTGCGCCTGCAGTCGGGCGTCGAGGGAGGTCTCGATGCGCAGGCCACCGGCGAAGAGCAGGTCTCGCCGCTCCTCGAAGGTCTCGCCGAAGCGCTCGTCGGTGAGGAGGAAGCGTCGGACCTCCTCGACGAAGTAGGCGGAGTCGTAGCGTTCCTCCACCGTCCTCTGCCGGAGCTCGATCGGCCGCGACGTCACGGCATCGGCGGTCGCGGCGTCGATCCAACCCAGCTCCTCCATCCGACCGATGACGAGGTCGCGGCGCTCGGTGGCCAGCTCGGGGGCCCGGAAGGGGTCGTAGGTCGATGGTGCCCGGATGAGACCGGCGAGGAGGGCCGACTGACCGAGGTCGAGCTCACCGACGTCGACCCCGAAGAACTCCTGCGCCGCGGCCTGCACGCCGTAGGCGCCGGCCCCGAAGTAGATGGTGTTGAGGTAGAGCTCGAGGATCTCGTCCTTCGAGAGCCTCTGCTCCAGCTGGAAGGCGACGGCGGCCTCTCGGACCTTGCGGTCGAGGGTGCGGTCGCTCCCGACCAGCGCGTTCTTGACGTACTGCTGGGTGATGGTCGATCCGCCCTCGACGACCTCGCCCTCCTCGACGTTGGCCCGCAGCGCCCGCATCGTGGCTCGCACATCGACGCCGGCGTGCTCTCGGAACCGGTGGTCCTCGATGGCGAGCACGGCGTCCTGGAGCACGGTCGGCATCTGCGACAGCGGCACGCTGTCGCGGTTCTCGACCCCGTGGAAGACGAACAGCTCCGCTCCGTCGGCGTCGACCGCGACCGACGACTCGGCGTCCTCGGGGATGGGTGCCGACAGCTCCGGGATCTCATAGGAGCACCCCGCCGAGGCGAGCAGCGCGCAGACGGCGGCGATCGCTGCTCGACGGGACACGGCGACCATGGTGTCGCGCTCGCCGCCGAAAGTGGCGCCGCCCGTGCGGCCCCGCTGGCGCGTCGCCGATTCGTGGCACCGTCCCGCCCAGGCGGTGACATGCTGGCTGACGTGGACTTGTTCGACGACCTGCTCGCACGCGGGCTCATCCAGGACTCGACCGACCGCGAC
Organism: Actinomycetota bacterium; assembly: GCA_039197885.1. Lineage (GTDB taxonomy): Bacteria > Actinomycetota > Acidimicrobiia > Acidimicrobiales > Poriferisodalaceae > JBCBSZ01. The sequence goes on from JBCCTY010000288.1 coordinate 3,880, forward strand.
GCCCTGAGGGCCCGCCTCGCCGAGGGGCCGGTGACCGTCTACTACGGGTGCGATCCGTCGGCCGACAGCCTGCACGTCGGCAATCTCATCGGCCTGGTCGTCCTACGTCGCTTCCAGCTCGCCGGGCACCGGCCGATCGCGCTCGCCGGCGGAGCGACCGGGATGATCGGCGACCCAGGAGGCAAGTCGGCCGAGCGCAACTTGCTCGCCGATGCCGAGCTCACCGCGAACGTCGAGCGCATCCGCGAGCAGATGGCGCGCCTCATCGACTTCGACGACGCCGAGGCCCCGGCGCTCCTGGTCGACAACCGCGACTGGACCGCCGAGATGTCCGTGCTCGAGTTCCTCCGAGACCCGGGCAAGTTCGTGACCGTCCAGCAGATGACCGGCAAGGAGTCGGTGCGATCGAGGCTGGGATCCGAGCAGGGCCTGTCCTACACCGAGTTCTCCTACATGCTGCTCCAGGCCAATGACTACGCCCACCTCGCCGAGCACGAGGGATGCGAGCTGCAGATCGGCGGTGCCGATCAGTGGGGCAACATCTCCCTCGGCGTCGACCTGACCCGGCGGCGCCTCGGCCGCCACGTCCACGCCTTCACCTGGCCGCTGCTGACCCGCGCCGACGGATCGAAGTACGGCAAGACCGCCGGGGGCGACACGATGTGGCTCGGGGAGCAGCGGATGTCGCCCTACGCCTTCTTCCAGGGATGGATGCACATCGACGACGCCGACGTGCGGCGGCTCCTCGCCCAGCTCACCTTCCTCGACCTCGACGAGGTCGATGCGGTCGCATCCGAGCACGAGGCGGAGCCGGGGCGCCGCACCGGACAACGCCGGCTCGCGCAGGAGGTCACGACGCTCGTCCACGGTGCGGCGGCAGCGGTCGCCGCGGCGGAGGCCTCGGCGATCCTGTTCGGCGGTGACCCGACGACGGCGTCCGAGGCGGCGCTCCAGATGGTCGCCGGCGAGGTCGAGACCACCGAGCTCGGCGGGGACGACCTGGTCAGCGGCCTCCCGATCGTCGACGTCCTCGTCACCACGGGACTCGCCGGCTCGAAGGGTGAGGCCCGTCGTCTCCTCGACCAGGGGGGCGTGAGCCTGAACGGCGGGACGATTTCCGCCGAACGGGTAGTGACTCGCGAGGATGGCCTGTATGGTTCTCTCGTCCTGCTCCGGCGGGGCAAGAAGCGGTGGCACGTCCTCCGGCTCCGATGAGATCGTCTCCTCCGGGAAACACCTCGACGGAAA
>JBCCTY010000289.1:0-5125 GCA_039197885.1 Actinomycetota bacterium
CCCCCACGCCGGGCTCGGACACGGATCCGGCCGAGGCGCCCACGCCAGCTGCGTCCGACGACGACTGACGTCGTCGGCGGCATCGCCGACCCGCTGCGATCAGTCGCCGAGCGCCGGGATGACCCGGTGCTCCGACAGGAATCGGGCGAGCCCGTCGACGAGATCCAGCTCCGCGACGTCGACCAGGGGCACCCAGCGAGCCGCCGTCGCGTCCGTCCCGGCGATCGGGTCGACGATCTCGAGCGGGGTCGCCAGGAAGTCCAGGATCACGAAGTGGTGATCGTCTCCGGGAAGCTCCGCCCAACCGAGGAGTTCACCGCAGACCACGACGACCCCGGTCTCCTCCTCGACCTCGCGCACGACCGCCTCGGCCACCAGCTCGCCACGCTCGACACGTCCGCCGGGCAACGACCAGCGACCGGCCTCCGGCTCGGTGGCTCGCTGGACGACGAGCAACGCATCGTCGGCGATCGTCACCGCCCCCACACACAGCTCGGGACGCTCCACGGAGCTCAGTCGTCGGTGAGGCGATGGTGGACGACCAACGCCCGGGCGGTGAAGCCGAAGGTCTCGAAGAAGTTCTTGGTGCTCCGGTTGCCGGGCAGCGCGAGTGCGTCGATCCCCCGGCATCCTCGATCCCGGCACCACTCGACCAGGAGCGACATCATCTCCTCACCGACGGAGACGCCACGCGCTCCGGGGAGGACGAACAGGTCGTCGATGATCCCGAGCACCGAACCATCCCGCAGCTCTTCGGCGTGGCAGGCGCCGTAGCCGACGATCACGTCGTCGATGGTGCCCACCACCACGAGCTGGTCGGGGTCGGTCAGCGACGAGGTGATGCTCTCCAGATGGGGAGCCGGACGGGTCTCACGGACCGACCAGACCGGCCCACCTCGCGCCTCGCGCTGCTCGTCGACCGCCTCCGTCGTGAGCCCGGCGATGACCTCGGCCTCGTCGGGCCCCGCGACGCGGGCGACGAGCTTCACGACACCTCGCCCCGCAGCTGCGCGATGCGGTGCAGGATGGTGCGACGGGCGCGATGGGCCGACTCGTAGCGGTCGACGGAGTCGAGCTCCTCCGGTTCGAGCCCCTCCAGGCGAGGCACGACCTGCAGCGCGGACAGCGAGTCGTAGTCCTGGATGGCGAGCTCGTCGGCGCCGGGGATCTCGCCCTCGTCGGGCAGCGTCGCGACCGGCAGCTCGACGACCTCGGCGAGCGACTCCGATGATGTCGACGCCGTCGATGGGGCCGATGGCACCAGTCCGAAGGCCGAGAGGGCCTCGAGGCCGCGGTCTCGCACGTCTCCGATGATCGACGGGAGCTGCCGACGCGCCTGCGTCACGGCGAACTGGCCGATGCTCCGGGCCGTCAGGACCTGCATGTCGAGATGACGGCGACCGGAGTCGGCAAGCTCGGGCAATCGCGTCCGGAGCTCGATCGCGGCACCCAGGGGGGCGTAGACCAGCAGGTCGATCGGCTCCAGATCGCCGTCGGCCATCAGCCCTCGTTGCTGAGCTGGTCGATGGCCCAGCACGGCTCCTCGCCGTTGGGGCAGACCGCCTCGTCGAGCGGCTCGAACTGGGTGCGGACCACGAGGAGGAAGCACCCCTGGCACACGAACTCCTGGGCCTTGCCCGACGACGGAGCGGTCACCGAGACCTTGGTGGCCTCGTCGTCATCGTCCTCGTCGTCGTACTCGTCCTCGGGGTTGACCAAACGCTCACGGAGGATCTGGTCGAGGTCCTCCTCGACGTCGTCGTCGCTGTCCTCGTCGTCCTCGTCGTCGTCGCCGTCATCTCGCTTCTTGCGAGCCGGGGCCTCGTCGGCGTCGTCGCTGTCCTCGTCGTCATCCTCGACGAGATCGTCGTCCTCCACATCGACGACATCGTCCTCGTCGTCGTCGAGCGCGAGTTCGTCGTCGTCGAAGTCCTCGTCGTCGCCGTCGAGCTCTTCGTCCTCGGACTCTTCGTCGTGCAGATCTTCAGCCATCTCTGACCCAGGTGGGGGGTGTGGTCGCGGTGGCGGAGCATACACAGCCGTCTCGACCGTGCGACGCACCCACCGCAGATGGAGCCGTCGACCGCTGAGCGGTCCGGATCAAGGGGTCCCGCGCCGGCCCTCGAGACGCCGCTCCGACTCCAGCCGACCGAGCTCGGCCTCGCTGCGGTCGAGGAATCGGAGCATCCCGGCGACCTGCGCGTGACCGGCTTCGTGCTCGATCCGATCGGCCATCTGCTGGACCACGTCGCGGTAGGCAGGATGCCCGTGGGGTGCGCTCCGCAGCTCGATCATGTGCATGGCCTCGCGGGCGTTGAGCTGCATGACGTAGCGCACCCGGAACGCCATCGGCACCGCGTACGCCGCCTCGGTGGGGTCCTCGTCGGCCATCGCCTCGTGGAGGTCGGCGGCGATGCCGATGGCCTCGTCGAAGTCGTCGGTGAGCCCGGCGTCGTCGACGATGCCCGGCCGCACGTAGCCGTGACGGGTCGTGAGCGGCTGCCACTCGAGGGTCAGCATCCGATGGCGCTGCAGGTCGCGGAAGGCGCCGTAGTCGGACAGCACGTCGAAGCGATAGCCGGTCCGTTCCAGCGCCCGTCCCGGCTTGTGACGTCGGTTGCCCCGGTCGCCGACGTAGGCCCGCACGACGGCGGCCCGCTCGTCGTCGCTCATCGCTCGCACCCGTTCCTCGAGCTGTCGCTCGCTCAGGGAGCTGTGGGCGTAGAGCATGGCGGCGACGAGCTTCGTCTCGCCGTCGGGATCGAAGTCGAGGAGCGTGACCGTGTCGCCCGAGTCGGGTTCGACGTCGCCCAGCAACGCTTCGGCGACATCGTCCATCGCCTGCCGGTTGCTCTCGAGGTAGTCGCTCCAGGCCACGCCCCGGTCGGGCAGGTCGACACGCCGCAGGAACGACGGGATCACCTTGCGGAGCTCGGTGAGCATCATGTCGGCATAGGCCCTGGCCTCGGGGAGTGGATGGGCCCGCATCCGCAGCAGGAGCGCCTCGTAGCCCTGACCGGTGCCGTAGATCCCGACGTTGGAGAGCGACGCGGCGGGCAGCAGACCCCGGACGGCGTCGAAGCTGCGAGCCCGGATGGCCTGGCGGTGAGCGACCTCGGAGGTGCCGGGTGCCGGTGGAAACGCTCGCTTGAGGTGGTCCTGGACCTTCGGGACGAGCGCCGCGTAGGCGTCGAAGAGGCGGTCCATGTCGCCGACGTAGCGGGCACCGAGCGGGCCCGAGAGCACCGACGGGGGCCGGTGGTAGCGGTAGCGCCCCCCGATCCGGGCGTCGTAGCTCAGGTAGCGAGTCGACTGCTCGAGGTACGACATGAGCCGGCCCCACTCCAGGACCTTCGTCAGGAGGTTCGACGCCTGCTCACAGGCGAGGTGGACCCCGCCGAGCTGGGCGACGGAGTCGTCGCCGTAGTCGAAGAACACCCGCTCGTAGAGCTCCTCGGCCCGTCGCAGGCCGACCGTCGCGTCGACGGTGGCGTCGCCGGTGGTGTCGAGCTCGTCGACGAACTCGTCGAGGAACAGCCGGCGCAGGCTCTTGTGGGTGCGTGAGTAGCGCGCGAAGAGCGCGCCCTTGACGACCTCGGGCAGGTTGACGAGACCGAAGACGGGTCGATCGAGGTTCGTGAAGTACGGCCGGAGCACGTCGCGTTCCTCGGCCGTGAAGCTCTCGACGGCGTAGCTCGACACACGTCCCTCCGTCCGGTGCAGTGCGTTCGGCGACACGGCGTCAGGGTAGGAGCCATCGACCGACCGGCCGCGGATGGGCCGCCGACCCGGCGGTCGTGGGGTGCTCACACCACGACCGTGGCCGCATCGGCCTCGACCTCGACCACGATGTGCCGTGCCCGACCGACCTCGCGCCCGTCCAAGCGGATCCGCAGCGACCGATCGAACTCCCACTCGTGGCGACCGGAGCGGCGCACCGAGATCGCCGGATGGGGCAGGTGGGCGCCCGTCCTGGACCGGCGACGAGCGACGACGCGATCACGCAACGACATGCCGTCGACGAGGACCGCGTCGAGCAACGCATCGCCCGGATGGGCTCGGGGGGCGACGTTGCGCTCCCCCACGTACTGGGCGTTCGCGACCACCAGGATCGGGCCCCGCCACCAGCCCCGATGGGCCACCAGATGGGCGACGAAGTGATGTTCGACGCCATCGAGGCGCACGGCGGCGAGGTCGATCGGCAGGTGTACCGAGTCGTCACCTCCGAGGCGGTCACGGGCACCGGGGCCACCGACGGTGGCGTGGAGATCGCCGCCCGCGAGACCGACGATCGGCGCCGCACCAGCAGCTCGCGCGGCTTCGATGGCCGACATCACCTCGAGGTCGGTGCGCGCGACCGGGGCACCATCGGGCAGTCGCCCCGGCCTCCCCCATCCGGTGCCCTTTCCGATGGTCACGTCGTGCCGTCCCGGGACGAGCCGAGCGCTCCGGCGTCGCCGTGCGGGTCAGGTTCGTCCTCGTCGACGCGTGTCGCCGCGACCAGCCCTCGATCGAGCTCACGCGCCGCCCGACGGGCGGTCCGCGCCACGGCTCCGTCGGCGACCTGGCCGAGTTGCCGAAGGAGATCGATGAGCTGACGAGCGGTCCGGACGAAGTCGCCGGCCGAGATCCGACGATCGTCGAGGACGTCACCGAGCTCCAGATCGAGCACCCAACCGTGGGCCACGGGCACGAACCCGGGATCGGGAGGACGGGTCTCCGGCAGGCCGTGGTGGCGCTCGAAGCCGTTGATCCCACGAGCCAACTCGGCGATCGCCGAGTGGCGCCGCGCGACCTCGCCGGACGGGAACCAGGGCGCCGGCGGCGGATCGGGCGAACGGTGCTCGTAGACGAAGCACGACGCCAGGGCGGCGAGCTCGGCCGTGTCGAGGTCGTCGAAGCAGCCATCGAGCAGCGCCTCGGCCAGCAAGAGGTCGCTCTCGTGGTACAGCCCGGCGAGGACCTCCCCGCGGCTGGTCAGCCTCCACCCGTCGACGAGGCCTCGCCGACGGAGCTCGGCCTCGATCACGTCGAAGCGGCGCACCAGGTCGCCTCCGCTGCGATCGATCCGCCGCCGTATCGACTCGAGGTCGCGCTCGACGCGGACCAGGCGCTTCACCTCGCG
>JBCCTY010000290.1:0-5121 GCA_039197885.1 Actinomycetota bacterium
CAGCCGGGGCGGTTCGTCACCGCCACGGTGATCCTCACCCTGATCTCGCTGCTCCTGATGTTCCTCGGCGGGCTCCTCGACGGCCTGATCGCGTCGTCGACCGGTGCGATCCGGGCCCAGGAGGCCGAGGCGATCGTCTACGACGACACGGCCCAGGCGTCGTTCGTGCGGAGTCGGCTCGAGCCCGAGCTGCGCGAGACCATCGAGTCCCTCGACGGTGTCGCGGAGGTCGGCGGGCTCGGCCTCGTCCAGCTCGGGGCGCGGGTCCCGGGGAACGGTCCGCGGGACCTCGCCAACGTGGCGCTCTTCGGCTTCGAGCTGCCTCCCGACGGCGTGCCCGAGGTCCCCCCGCCCGGGCAGGCCTGGGCCGACGAGGTCCTCGAGGCCGACGGGGTCGAGCTCGGCATGACCCTGCTCCTGGGGCCCGCCCGCTCACCCATCGAGGTCGTGGGCTTCGTGAGCGACACGTCGTTCAACGGTCAGGGTGGGCTGTGGGCGGCGCCCGAGACGTGGCGCGAGGTCCTCGGTGCCAACCGGCCCGACGCCCGGCTCGGCGACGGGGTCTTCCAGGCCTACGTCGTCCGGGGCGACGCCGACGACCTGCCCGATCGCATCGACGCCGCGACCGGCGGGACGACCGACTCCTACACCGTCGACGGAGCGGTCGACGCCATCCCCGGTGTGCAGGAGCAGCAGAGCACCTTCAACCAGATCATCGGCGTGACGATCCTCATCGCCCTCGTCGTGATCGGCCTCTTCTTCGCGCTGTTGACCGTCGAGCGGGTCAGCCTCTACGGCGTGCTCAAGGCGCTCGGCGCCCGCTCGACGACGATCTTCGCGGGGCTGGTCGCGCAGGCGGTGGCCGTCACGCTCGTCGCCGCAGCCGTCGCCGGCGTGCTCGTCGTGGGCCTCGACCTCCTCATCCCGCCGGGATCGATCCCGCTGCAGATCGGCCCGAGCCGGATCATCACCAGCGTCCTCCTGCTCCTCGTCGCCGCCGTCGCCGGCTGCGCCTTCTCCCTCCGCCGGGTCCTGCGCGTCGATCCGGCCTCAGCGATCGGATAACGAATGACCACCCCTGCGCTCACGCTCCGCGACGTCCGCAAGGTCTACGAGATGGGCGACGGTTCCGAGGTCGTGGCCCTCGACCACGCGTCGCTCGACCTCGGCGCCGACGAGATGATCGCCCTGGTCGGGCCGTCCGGTTCGGGCAAGACCACCCTCTGCTCCATCGCCGGCGGGATCCTCAAGGCCACCGAGGGCACGATCGTCGTCGGCGGCGAGGACATCTCGAACCACGACGACAAGCTGCTCACGAAGTTCCGCCAGGAGTCGGTCGGGTTCGTCTTTCAGGCGGTCAACCTGGTGCCGTTCCTCAACGCCAGGGAGAACCTCCTCGTGGTCGACGAGCTGGGCCGGCGGACCGGCGCACCGGCGCGGGAGCGAGCCGATCAGCTCCTCGACGAGCTCGGTCTCGCCGACCGGGCCAAGAACCTGCCGTCGCAGCTGTCGGGTGGGCAGCGCCAGCGGGTCGCGATCGGTCGGGCGCTCATGAACGATCCGACGCTGGTGCTCTTCGACGAGCCGACCTCGGCGCTCGACACCGAGCTCGGCGAGCAGGTCATGGAGCTCATCCGCACCGAGATGAAGCAGCGGGGGACCGCCGCGATCGTTGTCACCCACGACGAGCGGATCACCGACTACTGCGACCGCACCGTCCGCATCATCGACGGCCGCCTCGCCGCCTGAGGGTCCGGGCCCGATCGGTCGTCGGGCCGACGGCGAGCTCAGCCGGCCTGGAGCCCCGCGAGGCAGAACCGGATGGCCGCCTCGGCGACCTCGTCGGGGTCGAGGCCGCGACCGGTCGCGACGCCCCGGGCGAGGCGCTGCGACGCGCCGAGCACGGCCTCGGCCCGGATCGCCGGATGGCCCGGCGGGATCTGCCCCTGCGACACGGCGGCGCGGACATGGCGCTCGATGTCGGCCTGGGCCACCTCGCGGGCGGCGCGGAGCTGATCGGCGAAGCCCTCCTGGCTGTCGGCCCACTCGAAGAGCCGCACGTGGTCGGCGTTGTCGGCGTACCACCGCATCGAGGCCCGGAGCGCGTCGCTGATGCGACCGAGCGGATCGGTGGTGGCCTGGAGCGCCCGGCGCTGGGTGTCACGGAGGTCGTGGAGCGCGGAGCTGATGATCTCGCTGACCAGCGCGTCCTTGGACGGGAAGTACCAGTAGAAGACGCCCTTGCCGACGCCGAGCTCGTCGACGATGCGCGACACGCTCGTCTCGTGGACGCCGTGCTCGGCGAAGCGGCGGGTGGCGCAGCGGACGATCTGCTCGCGTCGCTCCTCGCCGCGGGTCGTGAGGTGCCGCTCGACCACCGCGCCGCTCATCCCTCGGCCCATCCGCGGGACCGCTCGACGGCCTGGAGCCACCGGGCGTAGCCCGCGTCGGCGCCGCTGCGGTCGTCGTTCGGCGCGACCTCGACGTCGAGGCGCCAGTTGTCGGCGATGTCACCCGTCGACGCCCACACCCCCTCGGCCAGCCCGGCGAGGTAGGCCGCCCCGAGCGCGGTGGTCTCGGTGACCTCGGGTCGCGAGACGGTCACACCGAGCTGGTCGGCCTGGAGCTGGAGCAACAGCCCCATGACCGAGGCACCGCCGTCGACCTTGAGGCCCTGCAGCTCGACCCCACCGGCCCGGGCCATGGCGTCGACGACGTCACGGGTCTGGTAGCTCATCGACTCGACGGTCGCCCGGGCGAGGTGGGCCCGGGTCGTCCCACGGGTGAGACCGACGATGGTCCCGCGGGCGTAGGGGTCCCACCACGGGCTGCCGAGGCCGGTGAAGGCGGGAACCAGGAAGACACCGTCGCTGTCGGGCACCGATTCGGCGAGCGGGCCGATCTCGGCGGCCTCGTCGATGAGGCCCAGACCGTCGCGCAGCCACTGGATCGCGGCTCCGGTCACGAAGATGGCCCCCTCGAGCACGTAGGCGACGCTGCCATCGGACAGCGTCCAGCCCACGCTGGTGAGGAGGCCGTCGACGGGTGGCGGACACTCGTCACCGACGTTCATGAGCACGAACGAGCCGGTGCCGTAGGTGTTCTTGGCCATCCCCGGCTCGAGGCAGGCCTGGCCGAACAGCGCGGCCTGCTGGTCGCCGCCGATGCCCGAGATCGGGATGCCGGCGGGGGCGCCGACGCCCCCGACCGTCCTGCCGTAGCGACCCGAGGACGGACGAACCTCGGGCAGCGTCGACATCGGCACGCCGAAGAGGTCACACAGCTCGGCATCCCAGGCGAGTGACCGGATGTCGTAGAGCAGCGTGCGGCAGGCGTTGGACGGGTCGGTGACGTAGGCCTCGCCGCCGGTGAGGTTCCAGACCACCCAGGCATCGATGGTGCCGAGGGCGAGGTCGGGCCCGGCCTCGACGCCCCCCTCGGTGAGCAGCCACTCCATCTTCGACCCGGAGAAGTACGGATCGAGGACCAGCCCGGTCCGCTCGCGCACGAAGGGGAGGTGGCCGGCCTCGGCGAGCGCGTCGGTGCGCGCCGCGGTGCGGCGGTCCTGCCACACGATCGCCCGATGCACGGGCTGGCCGGTGCGACGATCCCAGGCCACGACGGTCTCGCGCTGGTCGGTGATCCCGATCGCCGCGACGGGCTGGTCGAGCTCGGCGGTGAGCTCGCCGAGCGTGGTGCGGACGGCGTCCCAGATCTCGAGCGCGTCGTGCTCGACCCACCCGGGCTGCGGATAGTGCTGGGTGAACTCCCGGTAGCTCCAGCCGACGACCCGGCCCTGCTCGTCGACGGCGAGGGACCGGACCCCCGTCGTGCCTGCGTCGATGGCCACCACGACTCCCATGATCGAGGAACGGTAGCCGAGCGCGAGCCCCGGGGCCCGGTGGGTGGAAGCGCTTCCAGGCGTGCTGACGTGGGCCCGTGCGGTCGCTACGGTGACCCGCGCGGGACGGGCGACGTCACCGCCGGACACCGCAGGGCGGACCGCTGGGACGACGGAGGCAGATGTGCGTGTCGGGGTGCTGACGGGCGGTGGTGACTGCCCGGGGTTGAACGCGGTGATCCGGGCGATCGTCCGCAAGGCCGAGCGATGCCACGACGCCGAGGTGATCGGCTTCCTCGACGGGTGGGCCGGCGTCGTCGAGCGCCGCACCATGCCGCTCGACATCGAGACCATGCGCGGCACCCTGCCCCGCGGCGGCACGATCCTCGGCACCTCCCGGAGCAATCCGGAGCTCCTCGAGAACGGCCTCCCCGGCTGCCTCGACTCGCTAGAGGCGCTCGGGGTCGACTCGCTCATCGTCATCGGTGGTGACGGCACGCTCGGTGTCGCCGAGCGCCTGCACCGCCTCGGTGGTCCGGTGGTCGGCGTGCCGAAGACCATCGACAACGACATCTCCGGCACCGAGTACACCTTCGGCTTCAACACGGCGCTCCAGATCGCCACCGACGCGATCGACCGGCTGCACACCACCGCCGAGTCCCATGACCGCGTGATGATCGTCGAGGTGATGGGGCGCTACGTCGGACACGTCGCCGTCCATGCCGGGATGGCGGCCGGCGCCACGGTCACGCTCATCCCCGAGTACCCCTTCGACATCGCCGAGGTGGCCGAGCGGCTCGTGCGCCGCCACGACCGCGGCCGCTACGCCTCGATCGTCGTGGTCGCCGAGGGTGCGGTGCCCAAGCCCGGGACGATGGATCTCCCCGATCCCGGCGTCGACGACTTCGGCAACCCGAAGCTCGGTGGCATCTCCGCCCACATCGCCCGCGAGGTCGAGGCGCGGACCGGCTACGACACCCGGGTCACCGTGCTCGGTCACGTCCAGCGCGGGGGTACGCCGACCGCCTACGACCGCGTCCTGTCGACCCGCTACGGCGTGGCGGCGATCGACGCCGTGATGGACGGCGACCACGGGACGATGGTGGCCCTCCAGGCCGATCAGATCGTCCGGGTCCCGTTGGCCGACGTGGTCGGCCGACCCAAGCCGGTCTCGCCCCAGCTCTACGAGGACTGCGCCCAGTGGTTCTTCGCCTGAGAGCACGAGCATGAGGATCGTCGTGGTCGGGGCCGGGGAGGTCGGCTCCTACGTCGCCGATCGC
>JBCCTY010000291.1:0-5118 GCA_039197885.1 Actinomycetota bacterium
CCCCGACCGGGGCGCCATCTTCGCCTCGAACCACTTCAGCCACGCCGACACCACGATCCTGCTCACCACGATCCCGGCGCCGTGGCGCCATCGGATGTTCGTGGCGGCGGCCGCCGACTACTTCTTCCCCAACCGGGTGGCTGGTGCTGCGTCGGCGTTGGGCATCGGCGCCGTGCCGATCGAACGGACCCGCATCTCCAAGCGCTCCATCGAGCTGCCCATCGAGCTGCTGCGCGAGGGATGGTGCCAGATCATCTACCCGGAGGGCGGCCGCAGCCCCGATGGCTGGGGGCAGGACTTCCGGCCCGGCGTCTCGTTGCTGGCCAAGGCGGCCGACGTGCCGATCGTGCCGACCTACGTCGTCGGCACCGACCAGGTCCTGGGCCGCGGAGCGACCTGGCCGAAGCGCGCCGCCACGAAGGTGGTCTTCGGTCGGCCGTTCCGCCCCGGCGCCGACGAGGACCACCGCGACGTCGCCGCTCGGCTCCAGGCCGAGGTGGCGGCGCTGGCCGACGAGGTCTCGACGGACTGGTGGACGGCGCGCCGGAAGGCCGCCCGGGGCGAGAGCACCGACCTCGCCGGTCCCCCGGTCGCGCGGTGGCGTCGCAACTGGCAGCTCGACGAACGCCGTGCCGGCGCGTCCCGGCCGACCTGGCCGAAGGTCTGAGGCCGGAGCGAGCACTCGGCTCAGCGCACGGCCGCGCTCTCGGTCGCCACGGCTCCGCTAGGGTCGCCCGACCGTGGGAGCGAGGGGGATCACGTGACGGGCTACGCCGACGCCACCGACCTGGACGTGCAGCCGGACGATCACGCTGCGCTGACCACCTCACGTCCGCCCGGTCACGGCCCGGTCCGGGCCTACGACTGGATCGACCACCACGCTCGCAACCGCGGCGACAAGGAGGCGATCCGCGACCTGGCCACCGAGCGGTCCTTCACCTACGCCGACCTCGACCGGCGCATCGACGCCCTGTCGGCACACCTCGGCTCGCTCGGCATCGGTCGCGGCGACCGCGTCGCCGTCCTGGCCCACAACGGCGTCGAGTTCTTCGACGTCCAGTTCGCCTGCGCTCGCACCGGCGCGATCTGCGTGCTCCTGAACTGGCGCCTGACGGTCAACGAGCTCGAGTACATCGTCGGCGACAGCTCCCCGATGCTCCTGGTCCACGACGTCGAGTTCGCCGACACCGCGGCCGAGCTGCAGCGGCGGTGCTCGATCGGAGCGCTCCTGATGATCGACGGTGGCACCGAGGACAGCCCCTACGAGGCGGCGCTGACCGTGGCCTCGGGACAGCCCGTCGAGCGGGTCACGCTGACCCACGACGATCTCGTGACGATCATGTACACCTCGGGCACGACGGGGCTGCCGAAGGGGGCGATGATCACCCACGGCATGAACTTCTGGAACTGCGTCAACCTGGGCATCCCCGCCGACGTGGGCCTCGACACGGTCCACCTCAGCATCCTGCCGCTGTTCCACACCGGCGGGTTGAACTGCTACTCCAACCCCGTGCTCCACGCGGGCGGCACGGTCGTGATCATGAAGGCGTTCGACCCCGGTGAGGCGCTCGGCGTGCTCGGAGATCCCGACCAGGGCATCACCCACTTCTTCGGCGTGCCCGCGCCGTACCAGTTCATGATGCAGCACCCCGACTTCGCCGAGACCGACCTCTCGCGGCTCCGGGTCGCGGGCGTCGGTGGCGCACCGTGCGCCCTGGCGATCATGGAGGCGTGGATGGAGCGGGGCGTCCCGCTCCTCCAGGGCTTCGGCATGACCGAGACGAGTCCGGCGTCGATCTTCCTCGACCCCGCCGACGCGCTGCGCAAGATCGGCTCGACCGGCAAGGCCCTCGTCCACACCGAGTTCCGGATCGTCGACGAGGGCGGGGCCGACTGCGGCCCGGACGAGGTCGGCGAGCTCTGGGTCGCCGGACCCAACATCACGCCCGGCTACTGGAACAAGCCGGAGGCCACTGCCGACGCGTTCGAGGGCCGCTGGCTCAAGACCGGTGACGCGGCCCGGATGGACGACGAGGGCTTCGTCTACATCGTCGATCGGTGGAAGGACATGTACATCTCCGGCGGCGAGAACGTCTACCCGGCCGAGGTCGAGAACGTGCTCTACCAACTCCCCGAGGTCGCCGAGGCCGCCGTGATCGGTGTGCCCGACGACCGCTGGGGCGAGACCGGCCTCGCGGTGCTCGCGCTGGCGCCCGAGGCCTCGTTGGATCGCGTCACCGTCCAACAGCACTGCGCGGAGCACCTCGCGAGGTTCAAGGTGCCGTCCGACATCGCCATCGTGGACGCGCTCCCCCGCAACGCCACCGGGAAGGTGCTCAAGCGCGAGCTCCGTGGGCGGTTCGTCGATGCGGATGCGCCCCGGATCTCCTGACGCCGGATCGAGTCAGCGGCCCTCGTAGCGGGGGTCGCGTCGCTCGAGGAACGCGGCGACGCCCTCCCGGTGGTCGTGGGTCCGGAACAGCTCGGCCAGCGTCGCGCTCACCCCGCGACCGACCTCGTACCAGTCCGGGTCCACCGCCTCCCGCAGTCCTCGCTTGATGGCCTGCACGGCGAGCGGCGGGTTCGCGGCGATCCGCTCGGCGAGCTCCATCGCCGACGGCAACAGCTCGCCGTGGGGCACGACCCGGCCGACGAGGCCGATCGCCCGGGCCCGCTCGGCATCGATGACCTCACCCGTGAAGAGCAGCTCCGCCGCCGTCTCGCGTCCGACGAGTTGGACGAGCCGCCCCAGCCCGGGGGCGTCACAGGTCAGGCCGCGGAGCACGAAGAGCTCACCGAAGCGGGCCCGTTCGGAGGCGACCCGGAGGTCGGCCATGAGGGCCAGCTCCATCCCCCAGCCGACCGCCGAGCCGTTGACGGCCGCGATGACGGGCACGTCGGTGTGCAGGAGCGCGTCGGCTGCCGGGGTGAGCCACGGTTCCCGGGCGAGGCGCTCGGTCGGCGGGCCGTCGGGGCCGGCCATGATCTGCTTCACGTCGTCACCGGAGCAGAACGCCGGATCGGCACCAGTGATCACGAGGCAGCGGGCCTCCGTGGTCCGCACGACGTCCTCGAGCTCGGCGTAGGTCCGGTGCGTGAGCGCGTTGCGCGCCTCGGGGCGGTCGAGCGTCACGACGCCGACGTGGCCGGCCAGCTCGTAGCGCAGCTCCTGGTGGTCCATGCCTGCTCCCCCGGCGGTTAGGTTCGGCGGGGCATGCGGATCCTGGTGACGAACGATGACGGCATCGACGCCCCGGGTCTGCGGGCCCTCGTCGAACGGCTCCGTCCCGAACACGACGGCGAGCTCGTGGTCGTGGCCCCCCACACCGAGCAGAGCGGCATGGGCGCCGCCCTCGGGCCGTTCTACCTCAACCCGCCCCGGGTCCACGAGCGGCGTCTCGACGGCATCGACCTCGACCAGTGCTGGTCGATCGAGGGGCCGCCGTCGCTCGGGGTCCTCCTCGCCCGCCTCGGTGCGTTCGGCGCGCCACCCGACCTCGTCGTGTCGGGGGTGAACCCCGGGCTGAACGTCGGCCGGGCGGTGTACCACTCGGGCACGGTGGGGGCGACGCTCACGGCCCGGAACGGCCACATCCACGGCATCGCGATCAGCCAGGAGATGGATCCCTCGATCGGCCTGCACCCCCAGCACTGGGACACGGCCACGGAGATCGCGGCACGGGCGACGAGGGCGATGATCGAAGCCCCGCCACCGGAGGCGTCGGTCCTCAACCTGAACGTGCCGGACCGGCCGCTCGATCAGCTCCGCGGCATCCGGTCGGTGCCGGTCGGGGACCTCCCGCCGCGACGGGCGCTGGCCGCCACGTTGCACCCGCTCGGTGATGGCGCCCACGAGGTCCAGCTCGAGGCGGCCGACGAGGCGAGCGATGCGGTGACCCTCGCCCCCGACCACGACACCGGTGCCGTGGCCGAGGGGTGGGTCGCCATGTCCTGGCTCGGCCGGATCGTGCACGACGACCCGGGCGAGCACGGTGTCGAGGACGCCCTCGAGGCGTTCCTCGGCACCGGCTGACTCACGAGGTCAGGGTGTTCACGACGATGCCGTCGAAGACCTTCTCCTGGTTGGCCCGCTCGTCCCACGGCTCGATCGACCGGAGCTCGTGGTCGTCGCGGAGGGGGTTCCGCCGATAGCTCGGCGCCTCGTTCGGCTCGTCGACGCCGTCGGCGTCGTCACCGGACGGCGCGTCACCCGGCGTGGTGTCGTCACCGGACGGCGCGTCACCCGGCGTGGTGTCGTCACCGGACGGTGCGTCGTCACCGGACGGCGCCTCGCCGGGAGCATCGCCACCTGGCGCGTCACCAGACGGGGCGTCCTCGCCGGGAGCGTCGTCGACCGGTGCGTCGCCACCGGACGGCACGTCCCCGGCCGGCGTCTCGCCACCGGACGGCGCGTCACCAGACGGGGCGTCGTCACCGGACGGCGCGTCCTCGGCCGGGGCGTCGTCGGCCGGTCGATCGGGCAGCGGCGGCGCATCGGGCTCGTCGGCGAGGTACAGGTACGCGTCGGGGATCGTCATCGACCCCTCCGCACCCGAGATCGAGATCGCCACGGTGCCGGGATCGGTGGCCGGCGGTGCGACGACCGTGACGCTGAACGGCGCGTCCTGCTCGAACACCTCGGCCTCCACGCCGCCCATCGTCACGACGGCGTCGGCCGGGAGCTCCATGCCCCGGATCTCGACGAGGTTGCCACCGCCGAGGGGCCCCACCGTCGGGTTGATGTACGTCACGAAGAACGGGCTGTCGGGCACCTGCGGCTCCGGCGGCAGGTCCTCGTCGAGGCGCTCGGTCGCGTCGTCGGGGCCGTCGGTCACCGGTTCGTCGACCGCCGGCACATCGTCGCCGCCAGGCGCGTCGTCGGCCGGCAGCGCGTCGTCGCCGGCGGGCGCATCGCCACCGGCGGGCGCATCGGGGGCGTCGGGCGCGTCCGGCGTGTCCTCGAGGGACGGCTCGTCACCGGCCGGGGCGTCGTCCGACGGCGGTGCCTCATCAGCGGACGGCTCGTCGTCGACCGGCGTGTCCGGTGAGTCGGGCGCATCGCCACCGGCGGGCGCATCGGGCGCATCGGGGGTGTCCGGCACCTCGGGCGCATCGCCA
>JBCCTY010000292.1:0-5082 GCA_039197885.1 Actinomycetota bacterium
GCGACCGCCGAGTAGAGCCCGTCGTCGGGCATCGGGAGGTCGAGCACGCGACCGCCGGGCGTGCGGACGCTGACATCGCTCACCGGCGTCCAGCTCGCGACGTCGTCGGGACGAAGCCCGAGCTCCTCGAGCGAGCGCAACGCCAGCGACGTGAGACCGTCACCGCAGCACTTGTCGCGGGGGAAGCGGGCCCGGTCGACGACGGTCACGGCGTGACCCCGCTCGGCGAGGCGGATGGCGCAGGCGGTGCCGGCCGGTCCGGCGCCGATCACGAGCGTGTCGACGGGCTCGAGGGTGTCCACGTCGGCAGGGTAGGCAGCGCCCCGGCTCAACCCGTCACCGTGGGAGGGCCGCCCGCCCGGTCGATGAGGGCGCTGACGGCGACGGTCGGCTCGGCCGCCGGGTCGATGGCGTCGATGACCACGATCTCTGCCCGTGTGCGCTCCGGGCCCACGGTGAGCTCGACCCACCCGTTCACGCCGCCGCGGACCTCGAGCAGGTCGGAGCGGAACAGCGGCGCTGCGCTGACCGCCGTGGCGATCCGGTCGTCGACGGCCGAGGAGATCGACGGCGTCACCAGCTCGGTGGCGACCACCTCGCCGTCGCCGTCTCGGAGCACGTCGATCACGCCGGAGTGGAGATCGCCGGCGAGCACGATCGGCGCCGGTGCCGCGCGCAGCTGGTCGACGAGGCGGCGGCGGGCGGCCGGGTAGCCGTCCCACTGGTCGTTGTTGAGCAGCGTGTCGCCGCCGAGCTCGACCGAGAGATCACCCACCATTACCTGCGACGCCACGAGCTGCCAGCGCGCGTTCGATGCGCCCAGCCGCTCACCGAGCCAGGTCTCCTGCTCGGGACCCAGCATCGTGCGGTCGTCGGCCCGCAGCGAGGCGTCGGCCGCAACGGCACCGAGGCTCGCCTCGCGCCCGGCGCGAGGTGAACGGTGGGGTCGGACGTCGACCAGGAGGAGGTCGGCCAGGTCGCCCCACCCGATCGCTCGCCGGAGGTCGTCGCCCGAGCGACGCATCGGGTGGTGTTCGACGAGGGCCTGCTCGGCGGGCACCCGGAGGTCGCTGTCGGGTCCCCAACCGTTCGTGACGTCGTTGTCGTCACGTGTGACGACCCAGGGATGGGCGGCGAGGCACGCCTGGAGGTCGGGGTCGGAGCGGTAGCGGGCGTGGCGACGGCGGAAGGCGTCGAGGTCACGAGGCGGCGAGGAGTCGTAGGGGCGGACGTCGTCGGCACCCCCGCCGCCGTCGGCGTAGATCACGTCACCGAGGAAGAGCACGACGTCGACGTCGGCCTCGGCGAGGTGGCGATGGGCGACGTAGGTGCCGTCCTGGTAGCGCTGGCACGAGGCGACGGCGAGCCGTAGCCGGTCGGCGCCGCCACTCGGTGCGGTGCGGGTCCGTCCGACCATGCTGCGTTCGTCGCCGACGGAGAAGCGATAGAACCAGACGCTCCCGGCGTCGAGGCCCTCGACCACCACCTGCACGGCGTGGGCCGATGCCGCATCCGCGGTGGTGACGCCGCCGGCCACGACGTCGTCCAGATCCGGGTCCGACGCCACCTCCCAGCGCACCTCGACCGGCCCGTCTGGCCCGGCGCCGGTGAGCGGGTCGTCGATCAGACGGGTCCAGATCGCCACGGCATCAGCGGTCGGATCACCGCTGGCGACGCCGAGCGCGAAGGGGGCGACGGCGGGCACGGCAGGGCGCCAGTCGGTGCCGGGTTCGGTCGTGGTGGGCGGAGCGGGCGCGGTGGACGCGTCGGGCTGCGGGTCCGGACCCGAGGTCGATGTCGCACCGGCCGTCGTCGGTGGCGCCTCGGCCTGCCCGCTGCCCGAACACGCCGCGAGCGCCAGGCCCGAGAGGCCGGCGAGGAAGCGGCGGCGGTGCATCACCCCGCGGCGGTGGTCGGCGGCGGGGGCGGGGCCGGCGTGGTGGGCGGCGCCGTGGGCGCAGGGGTGGTCGGCGGCGCCGTGGGGGCCGGGGTGGTCGGCGGCGCGGTCGGGGGCGGCGTGGTCGGCGGCGCCGTCGTGCCCGGGACCCCGGTGGTCGGCGGGACCGAGGTGCCCGGCACCCCGGTGGTCGGCGGTGCCGTCTCACCCGGGGCGAGGGTGGTCTCGGTCGAGCTGGTCGTCGACGGCGGCACGGTCGGGTTGCCGTTGCAGTCGAGCCCCTCGGCGGGCCGGTAGAGGGCGGTGACGTTGTCCTCGGCCTCGGTGCCGTCGGGGAAGGTGCGCGATCGTCCGGTGAACACCCGGGTGCAGGCACCGGCCGACGAACGGCTCTGACCGGTCTCCTCGACGACCGCGTGCGTCGTCGAGAACAGCTTCACCGTGATGCTCGTGTCGGTGTACTCGGTCCACACGAGCACGCCGTGCGGCGTGGTGTTGCGGATCTCGAGGTCGGGGTTGGGGAAGCTGAGCGTCGCTTCGCGGCCGTAGGGGTAGCGGCTGATGTAGATCGAGTGGCTCTGGTACTCGCCGAAGTCGAGGCCCGCGAAGAAGGCCGCGTTGAACAGCGTCGTGGCGAACTGGGAGATGCCGCCGCCGACGTCGCTCTCGAAGACGCCGTTCTGGATGACGCCGGCCGAGACGAAGCCCTTCTCGCGGGTCCGCCGTCCGACGAAGTCGTTGATCGACAGCTCGCCGCCGGGCTCGATGACGTAGCCGCGGACGATGTCGGCGATGCGCTGGATGTTGACGACGCGGTTCTCGCAGCAGGCGTGCTCGGTCGTGAACTCGCCGACCAGCTCGACGATCCCGAGCTCTTCGGCAGCCTGGCGCGCCTCGTCGGGGAGCGCGCTGCGCAGCGGGAGCGCGATCGGGTCGGTCGAGCCATCGCGGAGCGCGTCCTCGATCGCCGTGCCCGCACCGGGTGCGCAGCACACCCGGCCGCCCTCGGCGGAGACGATCTGCACCTGATCGGCCTCGTCGACCTCGAAGGCGAACTCGGCCGAGCCGGGCACGGCCGACACCACGAGGCGTTCGAGCGCGTCGACCGCCCGATCGTCGTCGATCGACCAGGTGATCTCGTCGCCGTCGTCGGAGATCTCGATCCACGACACGACGGTGTCGGCATCGATCTCGACGATCCCGTCGTCGAGGCCGCCGTCGATCCCGTCGTCGATCGCCTCGTCGTCGGCCGTCTCGTCGTCGGTCGCCTCGTCGTCGGCCTCGTCCTCGGTGGTCTCGTCGTCGGTCGCCTCGTCGGCGCTGCTCGGGGCGTTGATCCGGACGAGCACGCCGTCACCCAGCGGGCCGGAGATCTCGGCGGCGACCGCCTCGACGTCGGCCTGCTCGCGCTGGGGCGGCACCGGGGCCCAGTTCACCGGGAGCTCGATGGTCTCGGCATCCTCGCCGGCGGCTGCTCGCAACGCGTCGCCGAGGCCGTCGGCGTCGACGACCTGACCGGGGAACCCGGGCCGCACCTGGAGCTCGCCGTCGAGCACCACGAGGGTCGGTTCGATCGGCTCGTCGCCGGTCAGCGCGGCGACGGCGGAGGCGACCGCATCGTCGTCGACCGCGAGCACCACGTCGGAGCTGCGGTCGGACAGGAACGAGCCCAGCCAGCCGAACGGACCCGTCAGGAACCCACCGCGCCCGGCGTCGAGGGCCCGGTCGGCTGTGGCCTCGGCGTCGACGGCGAGGCCGAGCTCGGCAGCGTCGAGCTCGAACTCGGTGCCGTCGGGGGCGCGGAGCACGACCGTCCGGCGCCCGTAGCTCTCGGACAGGCCATCGATCCGAGCTGCGAGGTCGTCCTCGCCGAGGCCCCCGATCTCCTCACCGGCGAGCGTCACGTTGCGGGCGACCTGGCCCGAGTGGGCTGCGCTGTCGACCGCGAACGCGACGATCCACAGCACGACGAGCACGCCGGGGACGATGAGCCAGAGGCTCCAGCGGGGCAGGGGGAGCGTCGATCGCACGAGCGGCCGATCCTATTGATCCCGGTGCGCGAAGCGGTGGCACCACCACGGGTCGCGGCACCTCCCGACCACGGAGGCGTCGATCTGCGGCGCTTCCTCGGCGGACCATATGCTCCCCTCGCCGATGCAGGAGGGGTGTCATGTCGGAGCTGTGCGAGGGACGCGTGGTCGTGGTGACCGGGGCGGCCCGGGGGATCGGACGGGAGTACGCGCTGATGCTCGCCGAGCACGGCGCCAAGGTCGTCGTCAACGACCTGGGTGGTGAGCGCGACGGGACCGGCGAGAGCACCGGACCGGCGGCCGAGGTGGTCGCCGAGATCGAGGCCATGGGCGGTGAGGCGGTCGTCAACGGCGACGACGTGTCGAGTTGGGAGGGCGCCCAGCGGATGATCAACCAGGCCATCGAGACCTACGGCGACCTCCACGCCCTGGTCAACAACGCCGGCATCCTGCGCGACCGGATGCTGGTCAACATGACCGAGCAGGAGTGGGACGCCGTCATCCAGGTGCATCTCAAGGGCACCTTCGCCCCGGCGCGCTGGGCCGGTGCCTACTGGCGTGAGCGGGCCAAGGCCGGCGAGCCGGTCGACGCCCGCATCATCAACACCACCTCGGTGTCGGGCATCTACGGCAACCCGGGCCAGACCAACTACGGCGCGGCCAAGATGGGCATCGCCGGGTTCACGATCATCGCCGCACGCGAGCTCGCCCGCTACGGCATCACCGTGAACGCCATCGCCCCGGGCGCGCTGACCCGCCTCACCGAGGACCTCGGGATGGGCCAGCTCCCCGAGGACCAGCTCGACCGCGTGTCCCCCCGCTGGATCGCCCCGATCGTGACCTGGCTGTGCAGCGCCGACTCGGCCGACGTGACCGGTCGCGTCTTCGAGGCGTCGGGGAGCGTGCTCGCGGTCGCCGAGAGCTGGAACCGGGGCCCGACCGTCGAGCCGGTCGACGACCCCCGCGAGATCGGTGCCGTCGCCCGGCAGCTCGTCGCCGACGCTCGTCTCAACGCCGACATGAGCGGTCAGCCCCTCGACGGCGGGCTGTCGTCGTGAGTGGGCTCGATCCGGCCGGCATCGGCGCGACGAGCGGACCGCACGAGCGGTCGTGGACCTCGAAGGACGCCCTGCTCTACGCCGTCGGCGTCGGCGC
>JBCCTY010000293.1:0-5077 GCA_039197885.1 Actinomycetota bacterium
GACCCCTCACCCGATTCGGAGCGATCTCCGCAGCTCGTCGCGTCGTGCCGCGGCCGGCGAGCCCGCGCCTGGCCGCAGCCGTCGGCGGCGGGGTCGTCCTCGCGATCGGCGTGCGGGGCATCCTCGCCGCCGACGTCGGCGTCGCCCCGATGGACGTCTTCCTCGTCGGTGCGTCCGAGCAGACCGGTCTCGGCATCGGCATCGTCGCCGTCGTCGTCCAGCTGTCGCTCCTCTGCATCGCCACGTGCCTCGGACGGCCGCCCCGCACGGCGACGTGGATCTTCACCCTCAGCTCGGGAGCGACCCTCGAGCTGACCGAGGGCTGGTTCGACTCGGCCGGCGGCCTCGCCGGTTCGGTCGCCGCCTGGGCGGTGGGCTTCGTCCTCGTCGTCACCGCGATCGCGATCCTGGTGGTCGGCACCGACGCCGGTGGGTCCTTCGAGCTGCTGTCGCAGGCCGCCGCCGACCGAGGACTGCCCCCCGTGCCGGTCCGCACCGGCCTCGAGATCTCCTTCGTCGTCGTCGGTGTGGCCCTGGGCGGCCCGATCGGGCCCGGTACCGCCGCGTTCGCCGTGGCCGTCGGCCCCGCCGTCGAGGTGGCGTGTCGGACGCTCGGCGCCGTGGCCTCGCCCGAGCCGCGACAGCGGACGGTCGCCGGGGGCGTGCCACACTCCGCTGATGCGCCGCCACCTCCCGGCCCTCCTCGCGATCGCGCTGCTCGCCGCGGCGTGCACGTCGGACGACGACGACGCTGATCCGCCCACCACCGACGCCACCACGACGACGACCACGACGACCACGACGGTCGACGAGCCCGCCGCCGACTCCACCACGACGACCACGACCACCACCGAGCCCCGCCCTGACGTCGGCACCTTCGAAGCGGACGCGTCCATCTGCGCGGACCTGATCCTCGAGGTGGCCGTCGAGTGCGGCTTCGTGGTGGTGCCCGCCGACCACGAACAGCCCGACGGCGAGCAGCTCCGCGTCGCCGTGGCCGTCCTCGCCTCGACGTCGGCGACGCCGGCGGCCGATCCGGTCGTCTACCTCGAGGGTGGCCCGGGCGGGAACGCCATCGACGGCCTGGCCTTCGGACAGGTCTCGCTGTTCGAGGAGCTCCTCGTCGAGCGCGACGTGGTCGTCGTCGACCAGCGCGGCGTGGGTCGTTCCGATCCCGCGCTCGACTGCCCGGAGCTCGACGAGCGGAGCGACGAGGTCACTGCGGACCCCGATCGGTCCGACGTCGACGAGGACGCCGCCGTGATCGCCGGGCTCGAGGAGTGCTTCGAACGGTTCCGCGACGACGGGATCGATCCGGCGTGGTTCACGACTCCCGCGAACGCCGACGACCTCGACCTCGTTCGCGAGGCGCTCGGCATCGACGAGTGGAACCTGTTCGGCATCAGCTACGGGACGCGGCTCGGCCTGGAGCTGCTCCGTCGCCACCCCGGTCCGGTCCGCTCGGCGGTGCTCGACTCGGTGCTCCCCCCGGAGGCCGAGGTCGTCTTCGGTTCGGCCGCCGGATTCGAGGCGTCGTTCGAGGCCGTGGCGTCGGTGTGCTCGGCCGATCCCGACTGCGCCGCGGCCGGTTCGCTGGCCGATCGCCTCGAGGCCGCCGTCACCGAGCTCGACGCCGCTCCCGTTTCGGTCGAGGTGGTGAACCCGCTCACGTTCGACGAGGTCTCGCTCTTCGCCGACGGCGACGTCCTGCTCGGCGTCGTGGCCCAGGCCCTCTACGACCCCACGTTCTTCATCGACGTGCCCGCGCTCCTGGCCGATCTCGAAGCCGGCGGCACCGACGCCTTGACCGCCTTCCTCGCCATCGAGCTGGCCAACCGCGACTTCCTCTCGGGCGGCATGTTCGTCGCCGTGGCGTGCGCCGACGAGGTGGTGCCGACCGATCCCTCGATCGGGTCGCCATCCGACGTCGGCGAGCTCTGGGTTCGCGCGATCGACGGGGTGAACGTCGGGCCGCAGTCCTTCGCCGCCTGCGAGGCGGTCGGGATCGGGACGGCGGCGGAGGGGGCGACCGAGCCGGTCGTGAGCGACGTCGCCACGCTCGTGCTGAGCGGCGACTTCGATCCGATCACCCCGCCGAGCTACGGACGCGATGCCGCCGAGGACCTCTCGGCCTCGTTCGTGGTCGAGCACCCGTTCCTGAGTCACGCCACCGCGTCGGACCCGTGCGTGGCCGGGATCGTCGCCGAGTTCGTGGACGATCCGACCGTGGCCCCCGACACCTCGTGCGTCGATGCCGCGACGTCGCCCGACTTCACGCCGGTGGGCCTCGGCGACCTGACGCTCGAGTCGGTCACCGCCGAGTCCTCCCAGCTGGGCCCGGGCGTGACCGCCGACGTCCCGGCGTCATGGATCGACCAGGACGTCGGCTTCGGGATCAACCGGGCCCGCCTGCAGGGCATCCTCGACCCGACGTCGATCTCGGTCCTCCCCGGCCTCGGCAACACCATGGACTTCCTGGTCGACACCATCGTCGACGAGCTCGACGACGCCACCGACGAGGAGCCGGTCGACGTCGACGGCCAGACCTGGGAACGGGTGAGTGGCGGAGATCGAGGTGCCGTCGTCGACCTGTTCGTGCGTCGCGACGATCCCGACGGCGCGGTGCTGGTGGTGATCGCCGGCCGTGCCGAGGAGCGCGACGAGCTGGTGGAGCGCGTCGGCCTGCCGCTGCTCGCCTCGGTCGAGGTCGAGGGGTGAGGCTGCCGGGGGCGGGCCGCTAACGACCGCTCGTCGCCGAACGGTCGGCGAGGTGGTCGCGCAACTCATCGGGGTGGCCGGAGCGGATCCGCTCGGCGATCGACCGGATCTCGACCGGGTCACCGAAGCGGCGCTCCCAGGGGTGGAGCAGGCGGTCGCCGCCGTAGCGCGGGATCAGATGGGCGTGGAAGTGGAACTGCGACTGGTCGGCCGCCGCGCCGGTGTTGTGCAGCAGGTTGAGCCCCAGGGGCGCCAGCGTCGCCTTCACCACCCGGCTGAGCCCGCGGGCGGCGACCGCGACGGCGCTGATCGTGGCGTCGTCGATGTCGAGCAGGTCGACGACGTGAGCCTTCGGCACGACCAGGCAGTGGCCCGGCGTCATGGGCAACAGGTCCATGAAGGCGATCGCGTCGTCGGTCTCGTGGACGTAGTTGGCCGGTGACGTCCCGGCGACGATGGTGCAGAACGTGCAGCGCACGGGGCCGGAGGGTAGTCCGGGCTGGCGCGCCACCCGCCCGAGTCGACACGCTGTCGAGGGCCGCGCCCGTGGCCGACGACCAGGAGGGGTGCGATGCGGATCGCCATGCAGATGAGCTACGCCGGGGGCTTCGACGAGGCGATCGACGACGTCGTCGCGCTGGAGGCGGTCGGTCTCGATCGGGTCTGGGTCGCGGAGGCCTACGGCTTCGACGCCGTGAGCTTCATGGGCTACCTCGCGGCCAAGACCGAGCGAGTCGAGATCGCGTCCGGCATCCTGCCGATCTACACCCGCACGCCGACCCTCCTCGCGATGACGGCGGCCGGCATCGACGCCCTCTCCGGCGGGCGGGCGATCCTCGGGCTCGGCGCCTCGGGTCCCCAGGTCATCGAGGGCTTCCACGGCGTCCGCTACGACGCCCCGCTCGGCCGCACCCGCGAGATCATCGAGATCTGCCGCCAGGTCTGGCGCCGCGAGCGGGTCGAGCACGACGGCCGCCGCTACCAGCTGCCCCTGCCCGAGGGTGAGGGCACCGGCCTCGGCAAGGCGCTCAAGATGATCACCCACCCCGTTCGCGACCGCATCCCGATCGTCAACGCGGCGCTGGGCGACAAGAACGTCGAGATGACCGCCGAGGTGGCCGATGGCTGGCTGCCGATCTTCTTCTGGCCGGAGAAGGCCAGGGAGGTGTGGGGCGACGTCCTCGACGCCGGAGCGGCCAAGCGTGACGCCGAGCTGGGTGAGCTCGACATCGTCGCCGGCGGTGCCCTCGCCATCGGCGACGGGGTGGAGGGCCTGCGCGATCACGGCCGACCGATGGCCGCGCTCTACGTCGGTGGCATGGGGGCGAAGGGCAAGAACTTCTACAACACCCTGTTCTCCCGCTACGGCTACGGCGCCGAGGCCGAGGAGATCCAGGAGCTCTACCTCTCGGGCCAGAAGGACGCGGCGGCGGCCCTGCTGCCCGACGAGTTCCTCGCCAACACGTCGCTGATCGGGTCCGAGGGCTTCGTGAAGGATCGCCTCTCCGCCTACCGAGAGGCCGGGGTGACCACGCTCAACGTCAACCCGATGGCCCAGACCCGGGACGACCGGGTGCGCCAGGTCGAGCGACTGCGGGCGCTCATCGACTCGCTCTGAGGCGGCCGGAGCACAGAAATGGGCTTCGGTGGCGAGATGTTCCTGGGGGGAACGAACACAGCGCCACCGAAGCCCGTCACCACTGCACAAGCACTGGTGGGATGACTATGACAGTAGTGCGTTGGGAACGCAAGGATTGATTCGTTCGCACTAGTTCCGATACGCACCGTGACGACGGAACATCCGACGGTGCCATCGGCCTGGTGTGATGGCGATGCCGCGGGGCTCGTCCTCGAACATCCAGCGGGCCACGTGCCGGCGCGTCCACGGCGTCGCCCCCGCCGTGCGCAGCGCGACCTCGGCCCGACGTCGCGACGACAGGATCCGTGCGCACCAGTTCGCCATGCGGTCGTCGGCGTCGAGGTGGTCGTGGGCGGCGGCGGCGTAGCGACCGGCGATCTCGGTGGGGCGGCCCCCGGTGAGGATCTCCTCGGCGGCGAGCATCCCGGTCACGAGCGCCTGGGCGATGCCCTCGCCGGTCAGGGGGTCACAGGCCCGTGCGGCGTCGCCGACGAACAGGACGGGACCGTGGGCGAGCTCGGTGCGGGGCAGGCGGGCCGGGATGGGCCACGCCCGGACCGGTTCGGCCTCGACGACCGGGCCGATCACGGCGGCGATCGCCGGTCGCTCGGCGAGTCCGGCCATCAGCTCCTTGAGCGCACTCCCGTCGAGCCGGTCGCCGCGGTGGACCGCGATCCCGAGGTTGATGCCACCGTCGGGCAGGGGGAACGACCACGCGTA
>JBCCTY010000294.1:0-5060 GCA_039197885.1 Actinomycetota bacterium
AAGCTGGAACAGCACGTCGATCGCTATCAGGAGCTCGTCGAGCGGGTGGCCCGACGCCATCCGCCACCGCGGGCCGGCGCCGACCTCGAGGAGCGGGCGGACGAGGCCGGCGCAGCGCTGGTCGGTCGACGTCGTGACGGCGAGCCGCTCGCCACCGCCCCGGAGGACGAGCCGTCCCGCTTCGCCTTCGGCGACGATCCGGAAGGAGACCTCTGCCCGATGGGCGCACACGTCCGGCGATCCAACCCCCGCGACGCGCTGGGGTTCGGCGGTCGTCCATCGCACCGACGACGCATCCTCCGACGGGGCATGACCTACGACGAGGGAGGACGACAGCGTGGGTTGCTCTTCGTCGCGGTCAACGCCCGCATCGGTGAGCAGTTCGAGTTCATCCAGCGAGCCTGGCTCAACGACGGCAACGCCTTCCGTCTCGGCGACACCCCCGATGTGATCGCCGGCTCGTGGTCCGGCCCGAGGCGACTCGTCGTGCCCGGACGGCCGCCCACGATCCACCGCATCGACCGGCCACTGGTCACGACCCGGGGTGCCCTCTATGCCTTCGCTCCCTCGATGGCTGCGCTCGGTCAGCTCGCCTGCGATCAGCGCCCCTGACGGAGCCCGCCTCCCTCCTCCAGTCGGGCCATCGCCCACCGGTGGGTCTGCGCCGCCGCCTCGATCTGAGGGACCGTGGCATCGGGGTAGTCATAGAAGCGTCCGTAGCGACGGGTCAGCCCGCCGGCCAGCATGTCCTCGACGACGTCGTGATCGACCCGTCCTCCACGGGAGGCGCCGCGCCGGGAGCACAGCTCGAAGGTCCCCATGATCCAGCGGTCGTCGGGCTGGTCGGGGAACCGCTCGACGAGGTCGCCGATCCACCTCCTGCGGAAGTGACGGCGGTTCCGGTCGAACGGGGCGAAGCGGCCGTCGTAGTCGACGGCGAACATCAGCCACTCGTTCCGGAGCCGCACCGTCTTGTCTCGTCCGGCCGGCTGCTCGCGCCCGATGATCGCGAACCGGGCGAAGTGCACGCCGCAGACCTCACCGAAGGGACTCTCCTCCGGGGAGAACCGCAGGAGGTGCCCGCGCAACTCCTCCGACCGACCCCTGGCCACCGGCAGGAGCGAGACGAAACCGAACACGGCGTCCTCGCCGGTGGGCAGCGCACCCCCGAGGACGTCGATGGCCTCGACGGGATCGGACCCCTCGGCGTGCAGGTCACCGAGACAGACCCGCAACCGGTGGAGCAGCTCGGCCTGCGAGCCCTGCGTGCCGGGCTCGACATCGCGGAAGGCCTGTACCTCGCGGGCCACCCGCAACGCCATCCGCACGTCGTTCGCGCTGAGGTCCGGATAGCGGCAGTAGTAGTGCTGGGAGCAGATCAGGCGATCGTTGGTCCAGTTGATGGTGTCGTAGCGGCTGCCGCGGTCGGGGTGACCGGGGTAGGCACCCGAGGGCCGCCAGATCCGGGCGACGTCGGTCGGGATCGAGTCGAGGAAGGCCCGGAAGTAGGCGGGCCATCCCTGGTTGAAGTTCGACACGAACAGCATCCACCGGCGGTGCGGCCACTCCCATCGGTGCGGGAGCAGCCCGGCAGTCGGGAAGGCCGAGAGCACGTTGGGGCTGCCGAGCCGCACCCACCGGGCCGTGTAGAGGAAGTTGAGGCGCTTGAGCCTGGTGGGTTGCGCCGTCCGGCCCAGCACCCGCTCGAGCACCCACTCCGTCCGCCGTGCGAGGACGAAGATGGCCCACTGCAGACCGGCGCGCCACCACGGCGCGTGGGAGAGGATGTTGACGGCCTCGGCCCGGCCGTGACGGGTCGTCCGCAACGGCTCCGGAGCATCGACGGCCTGGCCACTGAGCGGCAGCGGGTCACGGTTCCCAACGGCATCGGCACTCACGGCTCGCCTCCCACCTGGGCGACCGACGCATGGACAGCCCCCCGACAGCGGACGAAGCTACTCAATCAGCGCGGCTCTCGACCACGGAAGCAGCTCGGTCGCGAGGAGGTTGGACGTGCCGACGACGGTGGTGCTCACGGGTGCGGTGCTGAGCGGGTTCGTGATCGCTCGCGCACTGATCCGCCTGAAGGGCTACGTGCGGATCGCCGCTGCCGTCACCGCTCCCCTGGTGGTCGTCTACGTCGTGGAGTCCATCCGTCCCGGCTCGTGGCCATGGCGTCTCGCGTTCGCGTTCGGGACGACGGCGACGGTCGTCGTCGCCGTGCTCAGGACGAGGCACCCACAGGTCGCCGACCCGGCAGCCGAGGACCGGAGCCCGATCGGCTTCACCGCCGACGGCGCCGATGACCTCGTCGACCGGATCGACCGCCGGAACCGCTCACCGCTCGGCGAGGCGGACGCCTCCACCCGGCCGGGCGGGGCTCGGGCCGGGTTCCGTGCGGCCCATCCCCACGGAGACCTGGTCACCGCGCGCTTCCGGCCATCCCATCGGCCGACGAGGCTCACGACCGCAGCGGTCCTCGATCGGGATCGCACCCCCGGCTGGTGCGACGCGATCGTCCGCTTCTCGAACAGCGCCGGGCTCGTCGTGCCCGGCGAGCCCTCGGCGGGGCGACGTGACCGAGAACCCGGCGCTCGGGGCCTGGCCGTCAGCATCGACGACCCGCGGGGTCGCTTCGACCTGGTGTGCATCGACATCGATCGCTTCATCGCCCGCGATCTGAACGGCTTCCGAGCGGTCGTGCGCGTGGGCACCTGGATGCAGCACCGGT
Source organism: Actinomycetota bacterium (assembly GCA_039197885.1). Classification (GTDB taxonomy): domain Bacteria; phylum Actinomycetota; class Acidimicrobiia; order Acidimicrobiales; family Poriferisodalaceae; genus JBCBSZ01. The sequence goes on from JBCCTY010000294.1 coordinate 2,732, forward strand.
GGTTCCCGGTGCGCTGGTGGGGCCTCCTCGGGCTGCTGGCCTTGGCCATCACGGGACGAACGAACCTCCGAGCGGCGAGCCCGAGCGGCCGGCCTCCTTCGTCGTTCTTGGACCGGACCTACCACGCACTCCACAGCTACCGCTTCGTCGACGCCGACGATCGCGAGCTGCCCGTCCGGCTCAGCTGGGTGCCCGACCGGCCGCCGCGACCGTTCGGCTACCACGTCCGCCTGTTCCTCGACGGCATCCGCCGGTTGCTCGTCGGTGTCGTGAAGCTCCTCGTTCGGACGGCGATCGGCCCGCGGACGGCCCGCTGGCCCTGGATCGGCCTGAGCGCACCGAGCCGTGCGCTCCGAGACGATCTGCGGGCCGAGCTGGAGCCGGCGACCAACCGACGATTCAAGCTGGTCGCGCAGTTGGGTGACGACGTGCCCGCGAACCGTGTCGACGACCTCCTCCATCGCTTCCCCCGTTCGGCGAGGACCGTCGAGCTGGGCGTGCTCGAGCTGATCGGGGTGCGGGATCGGTCGGGTCCGGACCTGGTTCGCTTCGAACCGAGTCGACTCCCGGAGGGCATCGACCCGCCGCGCGACGAGCTCTTCACCGCCCGGCTGGCCACCTACCCGACCTCCTTCCAGCGACGCCGAGCGACGAACCGCACCCGGTGTCCCGTCGCATGAGCCGCCGCATCGAGGCCGTGCTGCTGTGGGACATCATCGACTCGACCGCGATGTGGGCCGAGTTGGGCCAGTCGGTGCTGGAGCGGGACGTCATCAGACCGATGCGATCGCTGGTCCAGGAGGTGACCGACCGGCACGGAGGTTCGACCTTCGCCGAGCGGGTGCAGGGCGACGGTGGCTGCGCCCGGTTCGCGAGCGCGGGCGCTGCCATGAGCGCAGCGGTCGACATCCAACGGCGATGCCGGCGCGTCTCGGCCCGCCCACTGTCCACGGCGCGACTCCGCATCGTGATCGCGGCGAGCGACATGCTCGACGACGAGTACGGCGCTCCCGTCGGTTTCGCGCTGGTCGTCTGTGCCAGGCTCGAAGCGCTCGCCAAGGGACGGGACACGAACGACCCCGTCATCCTCTGCTCCGATGTCGTGCGCTCGCTGGCCCACGGGTGGGACCGGACGAAGACCCGCCACCTCGGCCAGTTCCACCTCAAGGGCCTGGGCGAGCCGACCGACGTCTACGAGATCGACTGGGAGGTGTCGCCGCTCGCCGAGGCACTGGGCGTCCCGGTCGAGCTGCAACACGTGGAGGCCGATTTCGTCGGGCGTCGTGCCGAGCTCGAGGAGCTCTCGGCGGCGTGGCGACGGCTTCCGCGGACCGGCGCCGAGCTCGTCGTCATCGAGGGTGGTGCCGGCCTCGGCAAGACGCGACTCTGCGCACAGGTGGCCGCAACGGTCCGCGCCGACGGTGGCGCCGTGGTGTTCGGCCACTGCGACGAGGTGATCCGATCCCCGTACGAGCCGTTCGTCCAGATCCTTCGCAGCTACCTGTCGACGCCCTCCGACGCCGGACCCGACATCTCCGACCTCGAGTCCGCCCTCAGCCCGCTGCTCCCAGAGCTGGCCGACCGCCTCCCGACCGCCGATTCCCGCCCGGCATCGGATCCGCCGACCGAGCGTCATCGACTCTTCGAAGCGCTCACCGAGGCAGTGCGTCGACTCGCCGCTGACACGCCGACGCTGCTCGTGCTCGACGATCTCACGTGGGCGACGCCCGAGACGCTCGACTTCCTCGTTCACCTCCACCAACACGTACGAGACGCACCGCTGCTCGTCCTCGCGACACACCGACCCGATCGGAGCGCGTTGGCCGAACGGTCCGCGAGGAGCCCGCTGGCCGACTCGGTGATCCTGCTCGAGCCGCTGCCCGATGCCGACGTGCAAGAGCTCGCGGTCCGCCTGGTCCGTCGATCAGGGGGCGAGGAACGCGACCGCCTGACGGCCGTCGTCCGTGCTGCTCGCGGCAACCCCCTCTACGTGACGGAGCTCCTCAGAGCCCGGCCCGAGCTCGCCGACGACGCCACGTCGGGTTCCCGGGCGACGACCTTCGAGGAGTCGTTCCGCCGTCGCATCCGCTCCATGAGCGAGGCGGCGAGGACGACGCTCACCGTCGCGGCGACGGCCGGTTCGAGCATCGAACGGCGCGTGCTCGAGCGGGTGTCCGATCTCACCGAGCGCGAGCTGGTGGACGGGTTGATCGAGGCCGAGGAGGCGGGCGTGCTCCGGCTCCGCGACGGCGACCGGCTGGAGTTCACGCACGCGCTCCTCCGCGACGCGGCCGACGAGGAGCTCAGCTCCTCGGACGTCGCCCGAGCC
>JBCCTY010000295.1:0-5029 GCA_039197885.1 Actinomycetota bacterium
ATCGAGGTCGCGGCCGACGAGGCCCAGATCTACGGCCGGGTCGTCACCGTCCTGCGCAAGGTCTGACGGGCGCCGGGACCAGCCGGCTCAGCGACGACGGCGAGGGTCGGCGAGGCGGGCGACGAGCACGTCGAGGACCGCTCTCCCCTCCAGCGCGCTCTCGCCGCGGAGCTGCCGATCGGCCACGGCCAGGAGTCCCAGTTGACCGCACAACACCTGGCCCCCGAGGCGGCGTGACCGGGTCAGCGCCTTCTTGGCCGGGAAGGTGGAGCCCTTCATCCCGAGGAGTTGGGCGGCGACCTTCTCGTCGGGCGCGTCGGCGCCGTCGAGGCGCAGCGCCTGCTCGACGTGGCGGTGCAGGATCGCCATGACCTGCAACGGGTGCAGACCCCCGCCGTCGATCATCCGCCCCAACGCACGGACCGCCTCCTCGACCGACCCGGCGTCGATCGGGTCGGTGAGCTCCCAGGGTGGCACCCCGCCCTGCTCCCCGAGGTACGGCCGAACGTCATCGACACCGAGGTCGGCGCCGGTGCCGAACACCCCGACCAGCGTGTCGAGCAGCGGACCGAGCCGTCCGGCGTCCTCACCGAGGTGATCGACCACCAGGCTCCGGGCCGACCGATCGAGGCGCACGGGCGCCTCGTCGAAGCGCTCGTCGAGCCAACCCCGCTTGGCCTTGGCCTGGACGGGTGCTCCGGTGGCCACGGTCGTGCCCCCGGCGCCGGTCACGGCCTCCTTCACGGCCTTCGGCACCCGACCCTTCCGCTCGATCACCAACCGCGTGGTGGGCAGTGGATCGGCCAGGGCCGCGACGAGGAGCGCCAGATCGTCGGCGGTGAAGCGCTCGACCCCTCGAGCGACCACGACCCGCCGGTCGGCGAGGAACGGCGGGGTGTTCATGGCGTCGACCACGTCGGCCATCACGTAGTCGTCGTCACGGAGCTCGTGGAGCACCTCGCCTCGGTCGCGATCGCCGACCGCCGCGTCGACGGCGGCATCGAGCCCCCGGGCCATCAGCACCTCGTCGTCGCCGTGCACCAGCACGACGGGGGGATCACCAGGCATCGGGCCCCGACGCTAGCGGCGCGGTGCGCGACCCGACCGATCCCGGGATGAACCGGGTCCCACCGGCGGTTGCACCCCACGTGGCACCTGCACGACCGATCTCGATGCTCGACCTCGCGGTGATCGGACCCGATCAGACCGCGGCCGACGCCCACCGGGCGAGCATCACCCTGGCCCAGCACGCCGAGCGCCACGGCTATCACCGGGTCTGGTACGCCGAGCACCACAACATGTCCTCGATCGCTTCGTCGGCGACGAGCGTGCTCATCGCCTCGGTCGCCGCGCAGACGTCGACGATTCGTCTCGGAGCCGGCGGCATCATGCTCCCCAACCACGCACCGCTGACGATCGCCGAGCAGTTCGGGACGCTGGAGTCCCTCCACCCCGGACGCATCGACCTCGGTCTCGGTCGGGCGCCCGGCAGCGACCAGAACACGCTGCAGGCCCTCCGCCGGACCAACGCGGCAGCCGAGGCGTTCCCCCAGGACGTGCTCGAGCTCCAGGGGTTCCTGGCCGGGCGGTCCGTGATCCCCGGGGTCGAGGCGGTCCCCGGTGCCGGGACGAACGTGCCGCTCTACATCCTCGGCTCCTCCCTCTTCGGTGCCCGCCTCGCCGCCGCCCTCGGCCTGCCCTACGCCTTCGCTTCCCACTTCGCGCCCGCCGCGCTGCAGCAGGCCGTCGAGGTCTACCGCCGGGAGTTCGAGCCCTCCGATCAGCTCGCCGAGCCCCACGTCATCGCCGCGCTCAACGTGATCGCCGACACCACTGCCGACGCCGCGGAGGCGCAGTTCGAGCGGGTGCGGCGGTGGCGCATCGCTCGCTTCCTGGGACGCGGCCGTGAGTTCACCGAGACGCAGCTCGACGAGCTCGTGGCCTCACCCCAGGGCCGCCAGGTGGCACAGATGATGACCTACTCCGCCGTCGGCACCGCCCAGGCCGCTGCTGCGTACCTCGACGACTTCGCGGCCCATGCCGACGCCGACGAGCTCATCGTCGCCCACGCCTCCCGCTCACTCGAGGAACGGCTTCGTTCGGTCGAGCTCCTCGCCGGCGCCACGGGCCTGGCCGAGGCGACGACGGGCGACTGATCGCTCTCGTCGCTCGCCCCGCCGGCGGCCGACGCTCCATCCGACAGCGACCGCCGCGACCAACTCCGGTCCACCCAGCGGCGGGAGGCCCCATGAGGTGGTGACACGAGCCACCCCGTCGATCCATCGCACACCCACCAGCGTCGGCAGGTGGAGCACGGCGGCCAGTGGATCGGGCACCACCCCGGCGACCAGTCCGGCCGTCACGCCCCACACCATCACCGCACCGGCGACCGGACCGGCCAGCAGGTTGGCCGGCAGGCTGGCGGACGGCACGTCGCCGAAGGTCGCCACCAGCAGCGGGGCGACGCCGAGTTGCGCGGCGAGGGTGACCGAGAGGGGCACCGTCGCCCACCGGGGACCCGGTAGGGCCCTCCGGATCGGTGCCTCGAGGAGCACGATGCCGAGCGTCGCCGCGGCGGACAGCTGGAACGCGAGCGACCAGGCCAGGAGCGGATCGACGAGGACGAGCCCGGTGACCGCGGTGGACAGGAGCCGGAGCGACGAGGTCGGTCGGCCGACGAGCTCGGCACCGACCGCCAGCCCGGCCATCACCGCCGCCCGACTCACCGACGGCTCGACCCGGGTGACTGCGACGAAGAACAGCAGCACCGCGATCGCGGCCACCGCACGGCTCGCCGGGGGGAGACGGGCCAGGACCGGTGCGACGACGGCGAGCACGAACGCGACGTTCTGCCCCGAGACCACGAGCAGGTGCCCCAGACCGGCGTCACGGAACCGGTCGCGCACCTCGTCGGTCTGGTCGCGATCGTCGCCGATCGAGAGGCCGAGGAACAGGGCCCGGTCGTCGCGGTCGAGGCTCGACGCGCCGCCCGCGAGCAGCTCGCGCACGTCGTTCGCCGCACCGATCGGGCCGGGCGCGGGGATCGGACGTGACACCCGCTCGGCCTCGATCCGTCCGACGACGTGACGAGGGCGGAACCACCGCTCGTCACCGGGGCGGCCGCGCTCGATGTGACCCCGCACGAGGACCCGCTCCCCCATTCGGGCCTCGGCGAGGATCGCCGCCACCCCGCCGTGGGCCGAGAGCTCGTAGCGGTGACCGTCGTGGCGGACGTCGACCCGGGTCGAGCGGCCCCGCTCCCTGGGGTCGGCGACCAGCACCGCGACGCCGTCGACCGCTCCCTCCTCGATCGGCACCCCGAGCGGAGCGAGCGCCCGCACGGCGAGCACCGAGGCCAGCGCGGCGACGACCATCACGATCGCCGGCGTCGCCCGCCCGAGCACGCCGAGCAGCAGGGCCGCAGCGACCACCAGGAGCACCGCCCAGCCGGGGAGGTCGACCGCGGCCCGAGCACCGACCAGCGCGCCGATCGCCGGTGCGGTCTGACGGATCACCCGGCCACCACCAGGTCGCGGACGGCGTCGAGCTTGGCCGGACCGATCCCGCTGACGTCGAGCAGCCCGTCGACCGAGGCGAACGGGCCGTGTTCGTCGCGGTGGGTGACGATCGCCTGCGCCGTGGCCGGGCCGACGCCGGGCAGCGCCTCGAGCCGGGCGGCATCGGCGGTGTTGAGATCGATGGGCCCGGTCGCCTGCGGTGCACCAGGGGCGCCGGGCGACGCACCGGCGAACGCCTCGCCCTCCACGGGCACGAACACCTGACCGCCGTCGGTGACCGGCGCGGCGAGGTTGATCCGATCGAGATCGGCCTCGTGGGTGACCCCACCCGCAGCATCGATCACGTCGGCCACCCGAGCCCCCGCCGACATCCGGTACAGCCCGGGCTGGCGGACCGCGCCGGCGGCGTGCACGTGCAGCTCGACCGGAGCCGCCGTCGGGGCCGTCGCCAGCGGCAGGGTCGCCTCGACCCGCTCCGTCGGCACCGAGCCGGTGGCGGGCCACCACCAGAGCACGGCACCGACCAGTGCGGCGACGACGAGAGCACCGGCGACCAGGAGGTCGGGTCGGAGCCAGAGGGCCCGGCGGCTCCACAGTCGATCGACCCAGGACGTGGGCCGGGGAGCGGGATCGTGCACGGCTCACCCCACGGCGTGGCAGACCACGCCGGAGCGCTGGGGGAAGCACTCCGAGCCTAACCGGCCGCGGTCCGATCCGGCTCGTCGCCGGGCTTCGTGGCGACCAGGTCGATCAGCGCCGACATGCCCAGGTGTCCGCTGCCCTCGGCGATCTCGGTGTCGTAGCCCTCGAGGCGGTCGATGGTGAACCCGGCGAAGGCCGTGCGCAGGAGCGCCTCGGTGTACTTGAGCTCCGGACGCGGGCCACCGCCGGTCCCGTAGGCGACCTGCTCGGGCCGGTAGCCATGGACCAGGAGCCGTCCGCCGGGTCGCAACGTGCGGGCCATGCCCTCGAACACGACGGCTCGCTCATCCGGCTCGAGGAACTGGAAGAAGATCCCGACGACCACGTCGACGGCCGCCTCGTCCCACGACCACGCCAGGAGGTCGGCGACGACGAAGTCGACGTCGACCTCGCGGGCGGCGGCCAGGCGTCTCGCCTTGTCGATCGCGACCGCTGAGGCGTCCATCGCCGTCACCCGCAGGCCGCGCTCGGCGAGGAAGACCGAGTTACGCCCCTCGCCGTCGGCGATCACCAGCGCATGAGCCCCGGGCACCAGGGCGTCGACCTCGCGCCGGAGGAAGTCGGCCGGCTCGGTGCCGAAGAGGTAGTCGTCGATCGCGTACCGCTCGTCCCACATGCCACTACGGTCGCCGTTGACGTCGACGTGAGGTCAACCCCATGGCACTCGACATCGGAGAGGTCATCGTGGCCCCGCTGACGTCGAGCCCGGTCGATCAGTAGAGCGCGGAGGTGAGGCGCCGGCGCCACTCGCCGGTGCGCGGATCGTCGGGACCCAGCACCTCGAGCAGGTCGACGAACTCCTGGCGGGC
>JBCCTY010000296.1:0-5021 GCA_039197885.1 Actinomycetota bacterium
CCGATCAGCATGGGCGCCAGCCACGACAGCACCTCGAGATCGCTGCGCACCCGCTGCTGGACCGTCGAACGCTGCACCTTGACGACCACGGGCGTGCCGTCGCGGAGTCGGGCTCGGTGGACCTGGGCGATCGAGGCCGCGGCGATCGACTGCGGATCGAAGACGAGGAACAGCTCGTCGAGGCGCTTCCCGAAGTCCTCTTCGATCACCTGCTTGACGGTCTCGAACGGTTCGGGCCGCACCCGGTCGCGGCACAGCTTCATCTGCTCGACGAGCGGGTCGGGGAAGAGGCCCTCGCCCGCCGAGATGATCTGGGCGAGCTTGATGTAGGTCGGACCGAGGTGCTCGGCGGCGACCCGGAGGCGGCGGGACAACCCCTCGGTCGAGCCATCACCGCCCTTGCGCTTGTCGCGGAGCCGCCACAGGGCGATCGCGCCGCCGAGGTGGCGGATGGTCGTGCCGACCCGGCGACCCGGGGGCAGGCGACGCTCCCGGGTGAGCACCGGCACCGAGCCTCGGGCGGCACGGCGAGCCTCGTCGAGGCCGACCCGCCAGGTCATCGCCGCAGGTTCGACCGTCCAGGGCGGGGAGTCGGAGAACGTCCCCAGCTCGAGGTCGGAGGGGGCGATGGGGGAGGGGGGCACGACCGCCCATTGTCGCCGACCTGGCGGCGAGTGCCCTGCCACCGTCAAGTGACGTGGGTCACTCGTTGGTCGACGGGGTCAGGCCCAGCGAGGTCGGCGCCGCTCACGGAAGGCGGCGACGCCCTCGGCGAAGTCGGGCTCGGTCGTCATCTCGTCGAGGAGGCGGTCGGCGTGGCGGACCGAGTCACCGACGCCCCGATGGAGATCGAGGTAGGTCTGGCGCTTGGTCTCACGGAGCGACCGGGGCGAGCAGGTGGCGATCATGTCGCTGACCACACCACGCACGTGGGCCAGCACGTCATCGGCGGGGAGCACGGCGTTGAACAGCTCCGGCACCTCCTCGGGCCGGAACACCCGGCTCGTGAGCAGCAGCTCGTTGGCCCGTGTGAGCCCGACGAGGCGGGGCAACACCCAGCTCATGCCGTACTCGGCGGGCATGTTGAGCTTGCCGTGCGCGGTCGTCAGCTTCGTGCCGGCGGCCGCGTAGCGAAGGTCGGCGTAGAGCGCCACGACGAGTCCGACCCCCGCTGCCGGGCCGTTGACGGCGGCGACGATCGGCTTCGGTACGCCGTAGAAGTAGGTGAAGTGCTCGCCGAACTGGTCGTCGTCGACACCGGCACCCGGCTGCGGGAGGACGTCGGGCGTCCCCGGGTCGTAGCCGCCCCGCTCGACGTGGTGGTCGAGCGCCGCCATGTCGGCCCCGACGCAGAAGTCGTCGCCGTCGCCCGTGATGACGATCGCGCCGACGTCGGCGTCGCGCTCGGCCTCGCGCAGGCACCACCGCACCTCGTGGTGCATGCGGCCGGTCCAGGCGTTGCGGCGGTGGGGGCGCGAGAGCGTGATGGTGGCGATGCGCTCGTCGATCTCGTAGCGGACCGCTTTCAGCTCCATCTCGACCCCCGGCGGCTCAGCCGCCCCGCATCGCGTCGGCGAGCGCGGCCAGCGACGTCTCGGCGTACTCGGGGCGACAGATGAGGAGGTCGGGCAGCCAGACGTCTCGCTGGTTGTAGACCAGCGGCGACCCGTCGCAGCGGGAGGTGTGGAGCCCGGCGGCGGCGGCGACGGCGACGGGAGCGCAGGAGTCCCATTCGAACTGGCCGCCGGAGTGGGCGTAGACGTCTGCGTGACCGAGCACGACCGCCATCGACTTCGCCCCGGCCGAGCCCATCTTCAACAGGTCGGCACCCAGTGCGTCGGCGACCACCACGGCCGCGGCGGGGGGCCGGGTCCGGGAGACCACCAGGATCGGTGGCCCGTCGGCCTTGGCGGGGAGCTCCGGGGCCGGCTCGGTCGTCAGCGTGCGGTCGAGCGACGGCAACGCGACCGCACCCGCCGCCGGCACGCCGCCCACACAGAGCGCGACGTGCACGGCCCAGTCGGCCCGCCCCTCGGAGTACTCCCGGGTGCCATCGAGCGGATCGACGATCCAGACGCGCTCGCGCTCGAGGCGGATCGGGTCGTCCTTGCCCTCCTCGGAGAGCACGGCATCATCGGGGACGAGCTCGGCGAGGCGATCGACGATGAAGCGGTGGGCGTAGCTGTCGCCGGCGTCCTTGATCTGCCACTGGTCGGCGTTCTTGGCGACCAGATCCTCGCGGGTCGAGAGCAGCAGCTCTCCGGCAGCGCTCGCGACCTCCGCGGCGATGCGGTGGTCGTCGGTCGTTGCGCGGCTGGTGTCGAGCACGGGTTCTCCGGTCGTGGGGGTGTCGGCCGAAAACACCACTTCGGGTGGCATCCTTGCTGCCGACGGGACACTGGTCCACCGTAGAGCACGACCCCGACACCCGGCCGCGAACGGCCACGAGGCGTAACCGATGACGACGACGTACGAGTTGACCCACCTCCAGGCGTTGGAGGCGGAGTCGATCCACATCATCCGGGAGGTGGCCGCCGAGTTCGAGCGTCCCGTGATGCTCTTCTCGGGCGGCAAGGACTCGGTGGTGATGCTCCACCTGGCGCTGCGGGCCTTCGCCCCCGCCAACCTGCCCTTCCCGATCATGCACGTGGACACCGGCCACAACTTCCCGGAGGTGATCGAGTTCCGCGACCGCACGGTCGAGGAGTACGGCCTGCGCCTGATCGTGGCGTCGGTGCAGGACGCGATCGACCAGGGCAAGGTCACGGAGGAGAAGGGCGCCCGAGCCTCCCGCAACCTGCTCCAGACCGTCCCGCTGCTGGACGCGATCGAGGACCACCGCTTCGACGCCGTGTTCGGCGGTGGCCGCCGCGACGAGGAGAAGGCCCGGGCCAAGGAGCGGGTCTACTCCCACCGCGACGAGTTCGGCCAGTGGGACCCGAAGAACCAGCGCCCCGAGCTGTGGCGGCTCTACAACGGTCGCTACAACATCGGCGAGCACCTGCGGATCTTCCCGATCTCGAACTGGACCGAGATGGACATCTGGCAGTACCTCGGCGAGCACCACATCGACATCCCCACGATCTACTTCGCCCACGAGCGTGAGGTCTTCGACCGTGACGGCATGCAGATGTCGGTCTCGCCGTACCTCGAGCAGATGGAGGGCGAGGACCCCTACACCGCCACCGTGCGCTATCGCACCGTCGGCGACATGACCTGCACCGCGGCGGTCGCGTCCACGGCCGCCAAGGTCGATGACATCATCGCCGAGGTCGCCGCGGCTCGGATCACCGAGCGCGGCGCGAGTCGGGCGGACGACCGTCGTTCCGAAGCGGCCATGGAGGATCGCAAGAAGGAGGGCTACTTCTAGTGGCCGCACTCGCAGCGATCCGACCCGCGGGCACAGCAGATCGCAAGAAGGAGGGCTACTTCTAGTGGAGTTGCTCCGTTTGGCCACCGCAGGCTCGGTCGACGACGGCAAGTCGACCCTCATCGGGCGCCTGCTCTACGACACCAAGACGATCTTCGAGGACCAGCTCGAGTCGGTCGAGCGCACCAGCGAGGCCCGCGGCGAGGAGTACGTCAACCTGGCGTTGCTGACCGACGGCCTCCGGGCCGAGCGCGAGCAGGGCATCACGATCGACGTCGCCTACCGCTACTTCGCGACGCCGAAGCGCAAGTTCATCCTCGGCGACACCCCGGGCCACATCCAGTACACGCGCAACATGGTCACCGGTGCCTCCACCGCCGACCTCGCGATCGTGCTGGTCGACGCCCGCCACGGCGTGGTCGAGCAGACCAAGCGCCACGCCTTCCTGGCGTCGCTGCTGCGGGTGCCCCACGTCGTGCTGGCCGTCAACAAGATGGACCTCGTCGACTACGACCGCGAGGTCTTCGACCGGATCAAGGACGAGTTCCGCCAGTTCGCGTCGAAGCTCGACGTCACCGACCTCACGTTCATCCCGGTCTCGGCGTTGAAGGGCGACAACGTCGTCAACCGCTCGGCGAACATGCCGTGGTACGAGGGCACGTCGCTGCTGCACCACCTCGAAGAGGTGCACATCGCGTCGGACCGCAACCTGATCGACGCCCGCTTCCCCGTGCAGTACGTCGTGCGGCCGATGGCCGAGGCCTACCACGACTACCGGGGCTACGCCGGCACCATCGCCGGTGGCACGTTCAAGCCCGGTGACGAGGTCGTCGTGCTGCCGTCGGGCTTCAGCTCGACGATCAGCCACATCGAGACGCCCTTCGGCGAGGTGAGCGAGGCGTTCCCGCCGATGTCGGCCGTGATCCGTCTCGCCGACGACATCGACGTCAGCCGCGGCGACATGATCGCCCGCCCGGCCAACCAGCCGACGGTGACCCAGGACCTCGATGCGATGGTCTGCTGGATGGACGAGGGCTCGACGCTGACCCAGCGCCGCAAGCTCGCCATCAAGCACACCACCCGCAACGCCCGGGTGCTGGTGAAGGACCTGCAGTACCGGCTCGACATCAACACGCTGCACCGTGACGAGCACGCCACCGAGCTCAAGCTCAACGAGATCGGCCGGGTGCAGCTGCGCTCGACGGCGCCGCTGTTCGTCGACGAGTACCGCCGCAACCGCCAGACCGGCTCGTTCATCCTGATCGACGAGGCGACCAACAACACCGTCGGCGCGGGGATGATCCTCGGCGAGGCCTCGTGAGCCGCACGGAGACGGGCGGGACGCCCGGCCCGAAGGCGAACCAGGAGGCCACGTGAGCCGCACGGAGTCGGGTGGAACGCCCGGCCCGAAGGCGAACCGGGTGAGGCCGTGACGGCTTCGCCTGACGTCGTCTGGCACGACGTCGGGTTGTCTCGCACGGAGCGTTGGGGTGCGTCGAAGATCGCCGGGGCGACGGTGTGGTTCACCGGGCTCTCGGGTTCGGGCAAGTCGACGATCGCCACGGCGGTGCAGCGGTCGCTGCTCGACGACGGCCAGCCCTGCTACCTCCTCGACGGTGACAACCTGCGTCACGGGCTCAACGGCGACCTC
>JBCCTY010000297.1:0-5012 GCA_039197885.1 Actinomycetota bacterium
CTGGCGGGTGCCGCCGCCCCGAGGGGCGAGGAAGTCGGGGCCGTACCAGATCTCGTCGCCGGTCACCGGGAAGTACTCGAGCTCGCGCACCTCGGCGACCAGCTCACGACTCAGGTCGACCTGCGCGCCCACGGCGGCCGCAGCCACCAACGAGACCACGAGCACCACCTGGAGCGCCCACATCCTCCGCACGGCGGACCAGTGTGGCGCAGATCGTCGACGTTGGGTCGACGGGTCCCCACTCGCCGTGGCCGGCGGCCGTGTCAGCCCTCGTCGGCCTCGCCCGAGGTGCCGCCGCCGGCCTCGTCGCCGGAGCCGGCCCCGTCGTCGTCGCCGGAGGTCTCGCCGTCGACGGCCACGTGACGGACCGCGAGGTCGACCGCACCGACGCCGTCGGGGAGCGAGGCCGCCGCCACCACGATGGCGTCGCCGAAGGAGAAGACCCGACCGTCGACGCCGAGCACCCAGTAGCCGTCGCCGGTGTCGGACACCTTCAAGGAGACGGCGCGGGGCTCGTCGCAGAGCGCCATGCCCGGGATCGACCCGTGGAACGGCACGCCGTAGGAGAACACACCCCCGTCGGAGGCGTAGAGCCAGTAGCCCTCACCGGTCGGGTGCACGCCCATCGAGACGACCGGCGCCGCGAGCTCGAGCCCGCCGGTCGAGCCCTGGAACTCGGCGTCGCCGAAGGAGAACACCCCACCGTCGGCCGCCACCAGCCAGTAGCCCTCGCCGGAGGCGGTGGAGCCCATCGAGATGACGGGGGCGTTCAACTCGGTCCCGCCCGTCGATCCGTGGAAGGTCGAGTCGCCGAAGGAGAACACGCCGCCGTCGTCGGCCACCAGCCAGTACCCGCCGGCGCCCGGATGGGCCTCGAGGCCGAGCACCGGGCCGTTGAGCACGGCGTCGGACATGTCGCCGTGGTCCTCGGCGTCACCGAAGGGGTGCACCACGCCGTCCTCGTCGACGATCCAGTAGCCCTCGCCGGTCGGCGTCGACTGGATGGCCACCGGTGCGGCCGCGCCGTCGACCTCGGTCAGGTCACCGAAGCTCTCGATCTCGACGTCTTTGGCCGCCACCGCCGAGACCGAGCCGTCGTCGGCGAGCACCCAGAGGCCGCGCGCCGAGGCGTCGTCGGGTGCACCCTCGGGGTTGGTGGGCACGCCGCAGGGCAGCTCGTCGCGCAGCTCGACGCGCTCGGCGGCCTCGACGGAGTGGTACGGGTTGATCCAGATGCCGTCGGGTCGCTGGATCTCGAAGTGCAGGTGGGGGAGCGTGCCCTCGGCGTTGCCCGAGTCGCCGTTGTAGGCGATGTGCTGTCCGGCCTCGACGCAGTCGCCCACCTGGAGGTCGTCGACGAACACCCACTCGCGCGGCGCCGCGCCGTCGTCGGTGCCGGGCGTGTCGTTGTTGAGGTGGATGTAGTGGTAGCGCCAGCCGTCGTCGTCGGTGAGCACGACCGTATTGCTGCCGTCGTCGCGGAGTCGGGTGACGCAGCTGTCGGCGGCGGCCAGGACGGGGAGGAGCTTGTCGCCCATGAGGTCGACGCCGATGTGGCGCCGGCCGTTCGGGCGGGGGTACAGCCAGGTGTCGGTGTAGGTCACGTCACCCGACATCGGGAACACGATCTCGCGGAGCTCGACGCCGTCCTCGTCGACGGTCCCGGGCGCACCGGTCCAGGCGCCGACGGGAGTGGCCAGCAGGGCGAGCACCCCGGCGACGACCAGCAGCCGGATCCAGGGACGTGGACGTCGCGCAGTCGTCACCTGTTCGTCATCTTCGTCACGAGGTCGCAACTTATCCGCTCCGGGAGCGCGAACGGGGCCACCAGGTCCATCGACCCGGTGGCCCCGTCGCTTGAGCAGGAGTTGACGAACGCCGCTCGCGCAGCGGGCCGCTCAGGCCTCCAGGCCCTGGAAGGCCTCCATCATCGCTCCGAACTCGTCTGCCGGACCGCTCGGGATGGTGTAGCCGTCGGGGTTCCGGATCTCCTCGAACCGGTCGCGGACCTCCTCGACGGTGAGCTCGCCCGAGGCGATGCCCGTGGTCATGCCGATGAAGAAGCGGGCCACCCGGCCGCCGCCGACCGAGTAGATCTCACCCGACACGGGGCAGTCCTCGTGGACCAGCCAGGCCACGACCGGCGCGACCGTCGACGGGTCGAGCTTGTCGGCCAACGGGCCGAGGATGTCCTCGGTCATGCGGGTCCGGGCCACCGGGGCGATGGCGTTGGCCTTGATGTCGTACTTGGCGCCCTCTGCGGCCATCACCCGCGTGAGCCCGACGAGGCCCATCTTGGCGGCGCCGTAGTTGGTCTGGCCGAAGTTGCCGAGGATGCCCGAGTTCGACGACGTGTTGACGATGCGTCCGTAGCCCTGCTCGCGCATCCGGATCCAGGCCGGGCGGCTGACGTAGAACGCGCCCTTCAGGTGCACGTCGACGACCGGGGTGAGCAGGTCGTCGCTCATGTTGTGGAACGTCTTGTCGCGCAGGATGCCGGCGTTGTTGATGACGATGTCGACGCGCTCGAAGGCGTCGATGGCGGTCTGGACGATGGCCTCGCCGCCCTCCTGGGTCGCCACCGAGTTGTGGTCGGCGACGGCGATGCCACCGGCGGCCTCGATCTCGTCGACGACCTGCTGGGCGGCGCTCGCGTCGGCGCCGGTGCCGTCGACGCTGCCACCGAGGTCGTTGACGACCACGCGGGCGCCGCGCTGGGCCAGGAGGAGCGCGTGCTCGCGTCCCAGGCCCCCGCCTGCTCCGGTCACGATCGCGACCTTGTTGTCGTAGCCCAGATCGGCCATGTGTCGTGCACGCTCCTCGTTCGCGTCTCGCCCGGCGGTCGGGCGGTGGCCGAGGCTACGTCCGGTCGGCGTCGTCCACCATTCCCGTCGACCGGATGCGAGTTGCCGGGCCGACGGCCTCAGGCCCTGGTCGGTTCCCGGTCGTCCGGCGGCTGGAGCGCCGGCCGGGCTCGGCGCATCCGGGCGATGGTCCCGGGGTGCACGGCATCGTGGGCCGTGACGCCCACGATGTGGACGACGGCGAGCACCGAGAAGAGGTAGGCGAGCACGCGGTGGGCGACGGCACCGGTCGTCGCCCGGTCGATCGCCTCCTGCGACGCCGACCACGGGTTCAGCGGCAGGTCGCTCGTGACCCACACGACCAGGCCGGTGAGGGCGAGGAGGGCGAGGAGGGCCAGGAGGGAGCGGTGCAGGAGGGCGGCGCCGGTGCGGAGCCGGCCCGTGGCCGTCGGCGGGAGCGGCGGCCGGGGGACGAGGATGCTGTGGGCGACCCTCGTGAGCGTGAGCGCGATGACGGCGAGGCCGAGGGTGAGGTGGGCGCGGAGGAGGACGTCGGCCATGGTCTCGTCGGGCACGGTGGCCTGGCACAGTCCGAGCGGCGCCGTGACCAGGACGACGATGGCGCTCCACCAGTGGAGGCGACGGGCCGTCCGGTCGTAGGCGGGCTGGTCCACCGCCCCAGCCAAGCGGAGTCGGGTCGACCCGGGCAGGGACCTAGGTCCCTCCCTCCCACCAGGCGGCGATGTAGGCATCGAGCGCGGCGTCGACCGGCGACTGTGCGTTGAGGACGACGACGATCCGGTCGGTCCCCTCCCAGCTCACCAGTGCCGCCATGGAGCGGCCGGCGGCGGTGCTGAACGAGGTCTTGGCGGCGACGATGGTCGGCTCGCGATCGTTGCCGAGGAGGATGCCCGTCTGGCCCGGGAGCGGCTCGCCGGCCCGGGCCTCGAGCGCTTCCCGTAGCTCGGGCCACTCGAGCGCCCTGCGCATCCACTCGGCGACGTCGGTCGCCGTCGCGACGGTGTCGGAGCGGATGCCCGACACGTCGGCGATCCCGTCACCGCCGATGGCGGAGATCTGGGCCAGCACGATGTCGATCCCTCCGGCCGCTTGTGCGGTCACGATCGCGGCGTCGTTGCCCGACGTTCGGAGCAGCGCGTCGACCAGCTCCTCCGAGGCGACGGTGGTGCCGGCGGGCCAGCCGACCTTCCGTCCCGGCGTGGCGGCTGCCTCCGCGGAGACCACGTGGGAGTCGACGGCGAGCACGTCGTCGGTGGCGACGAGGGCCAGCGGCAGCTTGGCCAGCGAGGCGATGGCGAGGTCGCGGTCGACGTCGTCGCCTGCGACCACCTCGCCGTCGAGGTCGATGACCACCCATGCGCTGGCGGTGATGTCGAGGTCGGCCGGACGGGTCGTCGACGTGCTGGGCGTCTCGTCGACGGGGGAGGCGGCGCCGTCGGGATCGGCCGGCGTGGGCTGGATGCGGGCCGGTGCATCACCGGCGGTGACGGTGTCGACCGTCGGTTCGGCATCGGATCGTCCCAGCACGATCGCGAGCGCGAGGACGACACCGATGTTCACGCCGACCACCAGCGCTCGCCACATGGTCCGAGTCTCGCCCGTCCCCGGCGCCGGTGGGACAACGGCGACACAAACTTGACGCGCTCGGTGGGTGCGTCGTCACGGGCGGGCGTAGGTCACTCCGCGAGGAGCCACTCGGTCCCGTCGGGGGTGTCACGGATCTCGATGCCGGCGGCGACCAGCTCGTCGCGCAGCGCGTCGGCGACCGCGAACGCCCGCTCGGAGCGAGCGACCCTCCGGGCCGTGATGGCGGCCTCGACCACCGGACCGAGGACCTCCCGCGGGTCGCGGACCCCGCCGGTGGCCGCCTCGCCGAGTCGGACGATCATCGAGCGGAGGGCGGCACGCGCCCGGTCGGTCTCGTCGGACTGGAGGGTGTCGCGCGACCAGTCCACGATGGCGGTCTCGAGCCGGAGGACGGCGGCGACGGCCGCAGTGGCGTCGCGGTCGGCGATCGCGTGCTCGAACGCCGTCTCGCAGGCAGATGCCTCGTCGGCGAGCGAGACGCTCGGGCCGACCGCCTCGACCGACGACCCGGCCGTGCCGGTCGATCCGCTCACCACCGGGGCGGCCGACGTCGTGGCGGCCGCGCGGTCGCCACCGGCGCGGAGCACGTCGATCGGCACC
>JBCCTY010000298.1:0-5001 GCA_039197885.1 Actinomycetota bacterium
CGTGCGCCGCCCGGGCCGCGTCGGCGATGGCGGTGATCACCTCGCTGCGGTCGAGCGCTCCGACGGCCTGGTCGAGCGAGCCGCGTCGATACCAGGGCGTGGCGTAGAAGAGCCGGCCGTCCTGGTGGCCGGCGTCGAGCAACGGCACGAGCTCCTCGGCCATCACGGCCGAGTAGCAGCGCAGCTCCCGACCGAAACGAGCGACGTCGTCGTCGGTGGCCCGGTGCGCGAGCACCTTGACCGCCACGTGCTGGGCGTCGAGACCGAGGCGCTCGGGGGCCTCGGCCTTCCAGAACGTGCCGTGGTTGCCCTCCCCGAGCAGCTCGAGGAAGCGGTAGTCGGCGATCCCCTTCATGGGTGGCGGTCCTCCGGGACGTCAGCGGGGTCGAGATGGTGGTCAGCGTCGAGGTGGTCGGCGTAGTCGGCGTCGATCTCGACGTCGCTGCGCCGGTAGGTCCGACCCCGGTCGAAGGCCGGCAGGCCCAACAGCCAGAGGCGATGGCGGACGGCGAGCAGCAGCCCGCCCGTGGCGACGACGGCACCGACGACGGCGTAGGCGGCGAGGCCCGCGTCGGTGCGCAGCTCGTCGAGGAACACGATCGTCGAGATCGTCTCGGCCACGGCGAGCCCGACCACGAGCCAGACGAGGTGGCGCACCGACAGGCGGGCGGCGACGGCGGAGCCGAGCGGCGCGCCCCAGGCGACGACCGGCATCGCCGCGAGCCAGAGGCCGAAGAGATCGGCACGCCCGGCGTCGAGCGGCTCGTCGGGCACCACGTCACCGACGGCGGTGACCATCCCGTCGGTGAGCTCGATCGAGAGATGCCCGTCGACGAGGCCGAGCAGCACGAAGCCGGTCACCGAGACCGCGGTCATCGCGACGACCGACGTGGGGACGCCGATGCGCGGATCGAGGCCGACGAGCACGACGACGAGCAGGTAGGTGACGACGTCGGCGCCCGAGCCGACCAGCGCGGATGCCGCCCCTCCGATGGCTCCCGCCACGAGGCCGGCGACGACGAGGCGCGACCCGATGTCGTCGACGTCCTGCTCGATGACCCGCACCGGGACGCGGCGACCCAACACGACCACCAGGGCCATGGCGGCGAGCACGAGCGTGAAGGTCACCTTGACGTAGGCGCCGGGGAGCACCGATGGGCGGAACGGGGCGTCGCCGTCGCCCCCGAACCACGCGACGACGGCGAAGGCGACGACGGCAGCCGGGACCGAGATGGCGACGAGGCGCCACTGCACCGCTCGTCGGCGCAGGAGGATGGCGGCCGTGGCCGTGCCCATGCCGACGGTCTGGATCGACAACGAGAACGACCGGGCCACCTCGGCCGGGACGTCGAGGAGCTTGGTGAACACGGGGAAGGCGACGGCGCCGCCGCCCTGCGGGGTCGACCCGGCGACGAAGCTGCCGAAGACCATCGTCACCGCAGCGGCCCACTGGTCAGCGATCCGGTCCCAGTGCCCGGCGGCGGTCACCCACACGGCCCAGACGGCGGTCACCGCGATCGAGACGCCGAGCGCCTGGCGGGCGCGGCCACGCTGCACCTCTCGCCGAGCGGCCTCGGCCTCGGCGACGAGATCGAGCCCGTTCACGATCGCGGTGCGTCCCGGCGCCGACCGGTCACCAGACCCGGCCGCCGCGGTAGCGCCATCGGATGAACACGACCTGGAACGGACCGTTGGCGACGAACCACACGAGGATCCAGGTCGTCGCGAAGTGCCACCAGAACGTGGTGGCGGTCACCCCGCTCATCTCGCCGGAGAAGAGCACGGCCCAGACCAGCAGCCCCTCGGGCACGCCGGTGAGGAGGCCGAACATCGTCGGCCAGTCCTTCTCCCATCGGAGCTGCTGGAGCGCGTGGTAGAGCGGCTCCCACAACACGGCGCCGAGGACGGCGGTGACCGCCACGGCGCGCAGCGCCATGGAGTACACGTCGCCGAGCTCACCGTCAGCGGGGAGGAACGGCCCGACGATCAGCGTCCAGACCACGCCGACGGTGGCGAGCAGCACGAGACGGGTCTGGATGCGGCCGATCAGGTTCGGGGTCATCGGGCAGCTCCTCGCGGGGCTGGTGGACGGCCGCGCATCCGTCGCCACCACTCGCCCATCGAGCGGCGGGCGCCGATCTTCGGTGCGACGCCGACCACGGCGAGGTCGTCGGCGATGGCGAGGGCGGCGTACTGCAGGCCGAGGAACGAGTCGACGCCGGCGTAGTAGCCGCCGAGTGTGATGCTCCCGCTCGCGTACATCCGTCCGTCGCCGTTCCGCGCGCCTCGCACCTCGAAGGAGGGTGCCACGTCGAGGCGGCCGTAGGCGTTTCGCCCGGCTCCGCCGTGCTCGAGCAGGTCGGCGAGCACCCGATGCTCGCCGATGTCGGCCTCGAGGCCGGTGGCGTCGATCACGAAGTTGGCCGCGAGCTCGAGGGTGCCGTTGTCGGTGCGGACCTCGGTCACGACGGTCTGATCGGCGCCCTGGCTGACCGAGGTGACCTGACCGGTGATCTGGCGGTAGGCGTTGGCTGCCCTCGCTCGCTGGAGCTGGCGCTGCCAGTACTTGCGCTTGGGGGTGTTGGTGCCACCCATCGTGCGGATGAGCTCGGCCCGCTCCGGACCCTCCAACGACTCGAGTCGGTCCTTGAGCTGGCCACCCCAGGCCGACTTCGGGAAGTTGAAGCCCTGGTAGGCGAACCCGTCGCCGCCCTGGCGTCGGTAGGTCACCTTGTCGCCCTGGGGACCGTCGACGTAGTTGCGGAAGAGGTGGATCACGGTCGTGTCGGCCAGGCCCTGGTCACGATCGTCGAGCAGGCGTTGGAGCACGCGCGAGCCCACGATGCCGCTGCCCCGGACGAGGACCGTGGCCGGGTTGGCCCGCAGCTCGGCGTAGACGTGGTCGTGGGGCTCGTAGGCGTTGACCACCCGGGAGAAGTCGCTGTGGCGCTCGCGGTAGGCCTGCAGGTCGGGAAGGAACTTGATCCCGGGGTACCCGACCGCGAGGTGGACGTGGTCGGCGCGGATCGCCCGACGGTCGCGGCCGGTCGAGCCCTCGGGAGCGAACAGGGCGACGTAGCCACCACTCTGGTGACGCCGGACCATGCGCACGAGCCCCGACACGAGCGTCTCGGCCCAGCCGATGCGCAGGGCCTCGCGGTCGACGCCGTCGTAGACGTCGCCGGCCCGTGGGGTCCAGTAGTCGAGGCCGATCGGTTCGGCGAAGACGTTCCACATCGGAGCGATCCTGTCGCTCAGCGACGACGCCATCCGGCTCTCGCGCCAGGCGTAGGAGGGGAAGCCCCACACGTTGTCCATGACCGACGAGGCATCGGAGCGCAGCCGCTCCTGCTCGGGGATCTGGGAGTTGCCGGCCAGGTAGCGGTAGGTGGCCGATGGGCGCTCGAGGTTGGTGATGACCCGGATGTCCGAGGTCGGCACCCCGGCGATGCGCAGCGTGTCGACCAGGGCGAAGGAGCCGAGGCCGCCACCGATCGACAGCACGCGGGCCTGGTCGACGATCGGGATGCCGGCCCGCCGCAACATGTCGTCGGTCCACAACGACGAGCCGATCAACTCGTCGGTCAGGTCGCCCGTGCCCGGTGACCCCGGTTCGTCCGCGGGATCGCCGCCGGGACGGATGATGTTGGTCTCGTTGGCGTCGGTCACGGCACCAGTCCGGTGTTGATCTGCAGGGTCTCGAGTGCGACGCCGATGTCGGTGATGTCCTCGGGCGCGACCGCCTGTGACACGAACAGCAGTGCCACGGTCTGGTCGGCGTTGAGCATCAGGACGTTCGAGATCACGGTGATGGTGCCGTCGCAGCTCCCGAAGAGCTCGTACTGTCCGCTGAACTCGCCGAGGGCGAAGGGCTGGCGGCCGCCGCTCACGCACTCGTCGTAGACGATCCCATCGAGGCCGGCGGAGATGTCGAAGGCGCCCGGAACCGCTCGGGCCAGCTGGACGACGACGCCCGGCGTGAGGAACGAGTTGAGCGCCTGGTCGACGTTCGGGGAGGCGATCAAGGTCTGGGACCCGTCGATCGCTCCGCCCTGCACGTCGATCCAGTCGGCGGGGACGTCGAGGACGATCGCCCCGCTGTCGTCGGACACCGTCACCGTGGTCCCCGGTGCCGGATCGGTCACGGTCGCGCCAGCACCCGGATCGAACAGGCCACCGAGGTCGGGTGGCGTGCGCACCGGGCCGGTGGTGGGGGGAGCGACGGTGGTCGGCGGTGCGACCGTGGTGGGCGGCGCCGGCGTCGTCGGTGGTGCCAGCGTCGTGGGCGTGACCGTGACGGTCGTTGCCGGATCGGTGGTGGTCGTGGCGCCCTGGGCGAGGGTGCTCGGCACGGGCTGGGGGTTCTCGCCGTTCGGTCCTCGGGTCACGATGAAGCCGACGACCGCGACGAGCACGGCGCCGGCGGCGCCGGCGAGGACGGCGGGCCGCCTCCAGAACGGCTCCGACGCAGCCGTCGTCGTGGGCGTGGGGGCGGTGATCGGCTCGGCTGGTTGTGGACGGGCAACGACGGGCTGCGGGGTCGTCGGGGCCTGCTCGGCCGGGCCGTCGGGATCTGGGGGCGGGGTCGTGGGGGTGGGCAGCGACGTGCCCGCGGTACCCCGTACGACCGGGGTGTCGCCCGTGGTCGGCGGCAGGGTCGGGACCGCCTCGACCGAGCCGAGATCGGTGGTCATGTCGGTGCCGGGCCCGTCGGTCGGCAGCGCGGCCGCCTCACCGACGACGAGCAGCTCGCTGACCGGAACCCCCTCGGCCTGTTCGGCCTTCTGCAGATCTCGGCCGAGATCGGCGACCTGTTGGGGGCGGTCCGCCGGCTCCTTGGCCATGCCGCGCTCGAGGGCCCGACACACCGAGTCGGGCACGCCGCGGTCGCGGAGATCGGGCACCGGTTCCTGCGCGATGCGGGCGAGCACCGGCACGAGCGACTCGTCGGTCGGTCGGACGAACGGCGGACGACCCGTGAGCAGCTCGAAGAGCGTGGAC
>JBCCTY010000299.1:0-4968 GCA_039197885.1 Actinomycetota bacterium
GCGACCACGGCGACGATCGTCAGCACGGCCAGCGGGACCGAGACGGTCCAGCGTCGGAGGACGATGCGCAAGGTCTCCCAGACGTCCATGAAAGATCTCCCTGATGCCGTCGGAGGCGTCGGTGCCGGGGCCTGCCCAGCCGTTCGATCGGGTGGCGCGCTCCCCACCTGCGGAGCGGGCGCGTGGTTGCGAAGAGTACCGGTTCGGTCTCCGGCAGTCACCGCACTCGTTTCACTTGGCGCGGTCGTGTTCGCCCGTTGCGCGGACGGAGACGAAGCGTCGTCGCGACGCGAGATCGGCGGCGCCGGCGTGGCGCCGACCAGCGCCGACACCTGCGCCTCGGCGACCCACAGGACCCCGGCGGCAGCGGTGACGACGAACGTGCCGAGCAGGATCGAGCCACCGAACGTGTCGTGGAGCCGATCGAAGGCGCCCCACACGATGACGCCGGTGACGGTCGCGACCGCGCCGGCGGTGGCGGACGGGCCGGTCACGCCGAGCACGCTCCTGGTACTGACCCCCGCAGCGCGCTGCAGCACGATCAGATTGAGCACGAAGAGCGGGCCGGCGAACACGACCGCCCGGGTGGCGGCCAGGCCGTTCACCTGCGAGGTGAGGCTCAGGTCGGCGAGGGTGATCCCGGCGAACACGAACGCCGCCGTCGAGAGCGCGGCCGACCCCCACGTCACGACCGCGAAGAGCTGCGGCCGACCGGTCGCCTGGAGGATCGCGCCGACCACGAGACCGAACGAGCGCACGGCCCCGGTGGCACACAGGAGCTGCAGCGGCACGGCCGCCGGCTCCCACTCCTCGCCGAGCAGCCGGAGGAACGCCGGCGCGGTGCCGGCGATGAGCCCGAAGGTCGGCAGCGAGAGGATCGCCGTCGTCCGCATCACCTCGGTGGCCCGCCGGATGAAGCGGGCGCGGTCGTCCTGGAGGCGGGCGAGCTCGGGCAACGCCGCCTGTTGGAGGGCCCGGGCCGAGATGTCGACGACGACGTTCACCAGGCGGGCGGCGAGGCGGTAGAGGCCGACGGCGACGGGCCCGAAGAAGAGGCCGATGATCAGCGCGTCGCCCCGGTTGTTGACGAACGTGCCGAGCGAGGCGAGCAGCGAGCCGCTGGTGAAGCCGAGCAGGTCGCGGGCGGCGTCGCGACGGACCCGGAGACCGGGACGCCAGCTGCTCACCCACCACAGCGTCAGCACCTCGACGGCGGCCGAGACGATCTGCTGGATGACGAGGGCCCAGACCCCGGCCCCGGAGACGGCGGCGACGATGCCGGCGAGGCCGCCGACGAGCGCGGCGCCGTTGGTGCGGGCGGCGAGCGACTTGAAGGCCATCTCCCGCCGCAGCAGCCCCTCCTGGACCACGGTGAGGCCCTTCAACGGGATCGTGATCGACAGCCACCAGATGACGGCGGCGAGGTCGGGGAGGTCGTTGACCGACGCCCACCACGGTGCGAGGGCCAGGCTCAGCAGCGTCAGGACGGCGGCCGCGCCCATCGTCATCCAGAAGGCGGTGTCCTGGTGGGCCGGGGTGAGCTCGCGCCGCTGGACGATCGCCGGGACCATGCCCTGGCGGACGAGCAGCTGCACGAAGGCGACGTAGACCGCCGCCATGGCCACGGTGCCGAAGGCCTCGGGGCCGAGCAGGGCGGCCAGGAGGAAGGTGATGACGAGGGTGATGACCTGCTGTCCGGCGGTCATCACGAACGACCATGCGACAGCGCCGCGGAACGAGCCCGACGCGCTCACGGGCTCACCTCCTCGTCGTGCCCACGTGGGGAGGCTACCTCCCCTGTGGCGTGATTTCACCCAGCGTGAGATCAACAACACCCTGAGTCGGAGGAGTGGTGGCCGGCGGGTCGAACCGACCCGACCAGGCCGCTCCCCACAGCATCGCCAGCGACCCCAGGGCCATCGCCAGCGACCGGTACTCGAACCAGAAGTGGATCTGGGTGTGGTTGTTGGTCACCAGGAAGAAGAGCACGGGCGCCACGACGGGCAGGGCGAGGACGAGCAGCCCGGGACCGGCCCGACCGAGCACCCGAATGGACGCAGCGGCCAGGACGACGATCGTGCCGACGACGACCAACCGGGACAGGGCCGGGTCGAGCCAGTGCTCCACCGCGGCCTCGAGGCCAGCACCCGAACGGGTCGTGATCCCCTCGGTCTCACCATTGACCCGGAAGGCGAACTGGTCCCGGATCTCGTCGAGCACAGCCGAGGGCGACGACGCGAGGCCGGCGACCACCCAGGCGCCGATCCAGGTGACGAGGTAGCCGCCGGCCCAGGCCGTGCCCACGACGGCCGAGGTCGACGCCCGGTCGCGCCACGAGGCGGCGGGAGCGGCGACGGCGGCGAGGACCGTCACGACGGCGAGGAGCCCGGCGACGTAGTTCATCAGGTCCAGGAAGGAGTAGGTCGCGCCGGCGAGGAGGGCGACGGCCGCGATGCGCTCCCTTTCGGCCCCCGAGGCGACGCTGCGAGCGATGACGGCAGCACCGGCGAACCCGGCGGCGAGCATGAGGGGGTGGTGGAAGACCTCGACGAGGCCGACGAGATCGGCGGTCAGGAGCGGCACGCCGAAGCCGACGGCGGCCAGCCGCCCGCCGACCCGGTCGATCGTGGCGAGGAGGAACACCGTGGCCGCTACGAACGCGAGGGTCGACAGCGTGCGGAGGCCGTTGATCCCGACCGTGGCGAACACCGGCCGCGAGATCACCGACGTGCCGTTCCAGTAGCGGACCTTCGTCGTGCCCCGGAGCTCACCACCCGCTGCGGCGAACTCGAGTCGGTCCATCGTGTCGACGCAGTGGTGGAGGTTGGGTGAGAGCGCCGCTCGCTCGAGCAGGTTCATGTCGGGCGGGGCGCCGAGCCCGATGGTGAGCAGTACGCACTCGCCGTAGTGATCGGTCAACCCGCCGGTGCGCTGCGACATCACGAGCGAGCGGGTGAGCGTCCCCTCGTCGAAGCCCTCGCGCAGCTCGTCGACGATCAGTCGGTCGGGGACGACCAGCTCCGCGACGGCCACCGCGGCGAAGGCCACCACCTGGAAGCCCACGACGAGGAGCGCCAGGCGGGCCACCGACCGCCGGCGGCGACGGTCAGCCACCGCTCACGAGCTCACCGTCCTGATGGACGGCGAGCACCCTCGCCCGGAGGTCGGTCACGTCGAGCGCCGTGCCGTCGAAGCGCACCAGGTCGGCACGCTTGCCCGGTTCGATCGTGCCGAGGTCGTCGTCCACCCCCATCAGCTCGGCGGCGACGCGGGTCGAGGCCTCGAACACCTCACCGGGCGTCATGCCCAGCTGGTGCAGGTGGTCGAGCTCCTCCAGGTTCCGACCGTGCGGCGTGACCCCCGAGTCGGTCCCCATCGCGACCTTCACCCCGGCCTCGATCGCCCGCCGGATCGAGTCGCGGTGCACGTCGACGACCGCCCGGGCCTTGTCGACCACGGCGGTCGGCAGGTCGAGGCCGCGGTCGACGGCGTCGAGCACGCCCTGCGGGGCGATAAGCGTGGGAACGAGCCAGGTCCCCGTCGCGAGCATCATCTCGATGGCCTCGTCGTCGAGGTAGATCCCGTGCTCGATCGACCGGATGCCGGCGCGGACGGCGTTCTTGATCCCCTCGGTCGCCTGGGCGTGGGCCATCACGAAGCGGTGGGCGGCGGTGGCCTCGGCGACGAGCACGTCGAGCTCGTCGGGGGCGAAGTGCGGGTGCTGCGGGTCGTCCCGTGGTGAGATGACGCCGCCGGAGGTGCAGACCTTGATGACGTCGGCACCGGCGCGGATGAGCTCGCGGACCTTGCGCCGCATCTCGTCGGGGCCATCGACGATGTTGTGTGGTCGCCCGGGGTGGTGGTCCATCAACCCCGGCATGTGGGCGCCACAGACCTCCCAGCTGTCACCGTGGCCACCGGTCTGGGAGAGGATCGTGATGGAGATCTGCATCCGGGGTCCGGCGACGTAGCCGAGATCGCGCGCCTCCTTCACCCCGAGGTCGCTCCCGCCGGCCTCTCGCACCGAGGTGATGCCGCAGTCGAGGGTGCGCTTCATCCGCTCGGCGGCCTGGAAGAAGTTGAGCGAGAACGGCGTCTGCGCGTGGGTGTTCGGGCTGAAATCGCCATCGACCATGAAGTGGACGTGGCAGTCGATCAGGCCGGGCGTGACGAGCTGGCCGACGCAGTCGATCGACTCGTCGCCGTCGAGACCGATCCCGACGTCGGCGATCCGGCCGTCCTCGACGGCGATGTCGGCCACGGCCGGTGCGGCGCCCGTGCCGTCGAAGATCGTCCCCCCGCGGAAGACGGTCCGGCGGGCGGGGGCGGTCTGTGTCACGAGCCCGAGGGTTCCAGCCCGACCCGGCGAGCGCAACGACCCCGGCCAGACGAAGCTGGTCGCCATGGTGGACATCCGGCCGACGAAGGTGACGGCCGCCGAGGCGCTGACCCATCCGGGAGACGGGACGGCTGCGCCGCAGGCGCCTGACGCGGCGTCAGCCGCCGACCAGCGACGAGGACCTGCGGCGGAGGGCGGGGTTGGGGTCCCCGCCCGGGTGGAGGAACAGCTTCGTGTCGGTGTCGACGACCGAGCACTTCGCTGGGGAGCGCGACGCGTACGTGGGCGAGCCGGTCGTCGACGAGGCCGCCGCGGGCGCGGGCATCGGGCGGGCCCTCATGGCGAGGGCCGAACGCTGGGCGCTCGATGCCGGGCTGCGCTGCATCACCCTCCACACCGGTGCGGCGAACACGGCGGCTCGGGCCTTCTACGAGGCGCTCGGCTACGTGGAGGAGGACGTGAAGCTGACGAGGGTGCTCGGCGGGTGACGGGTCCTTCACCGTCGCTTCACGTGGCGCCCGGTAGTCCCCTCCCTGACAACCACCGACGCGGGTGGAAGGGAGCGCACGATGTCGCCGCACACCAGGTCGCCGCACACCGATTCGCAGCACACCGATTCGCAGCACACC
>JBCCTY010000300.1:0-4932 GCA_039197885.1 Actinomycetota bacterium
CGGGCGAGCGCTGCTCCGTGGAGGAGCGCTCGGTCCGGTGTGGCCGCCGCGGCCGCGACGGCGTACTGACACAGCAGATCGACGCCGTCGTCGTGCGATCCCCTCGGCTCGACGACGATCTCGACCTCGCGACCCCGCCGCTCGGCCCGCACGCCGGGTCGCGCCAGGACGAGGCGGTCGCCGTCGAACCAGAGGTCGGCGTCGAGCGCCCGAGCGTCGGGCGAGCGCACGGGCCGTCGGGCGTCGCCCTCGACGATGCGGAGCCGCACATCGACGGCGTCCTCGGGGTGCAGGTCGGGCCCGAAGCGGGCCCGGACGACCGACGAGCGTTCCTGGTCGGCGATCACCTCGACAGCGAGGCCGCCGACGTCGAGCAGCGTGCTCACGCCGTCGCCGCGAGCTCGAGGTAGCGGTCGTAGGCGGTGTCACCACCGGCCTCGGTCGCCCAGTAGAGCACGCTGTGCTCGTCGGCGACGTCCCAGCGGGCCGGCCGTCCCAGGGCGGCGAGGGCTCGGGTGCGCACCTCGCGGCCCGCCGCCTCGAGGGTCGGGAGGAGGTCGTCGCGCCCGCTCCGCACGAATGCTGCGGAGCCCACCCGACGGCCGAGCACGCCGGCGGAGGTCGGTCGGTCGTCGAGCCACCGCCGTGCGTGGAGCAACGGCGCAGGCACGAGGTGCGGGGCGACGTCAGCGGGCACGTCGGCCCCGATGACGATGCGGGCCCGGTCGAGCACCTGGCCGACGATCGTGGCGAGCCGTGCACGCCGGGCCGCGACGACCAGCTCGTCCCAGTCCGGTGGGGTGGTGGTCACCACCACGCGGAGATCCCGGAGCCAGCACAGGCGACCGCCGCCGCCGAGGCCGGCGTGGAGCGCGAGGTGGAGGACCTCGTCGACCGGACACAGCACCGGGACGGACCGCCCGTCGAGGGGGAGCGACCGCCGCCGCCCGAGCAGCTCGGCGGTCCGGAGCCGGAAGTGCCGGCGGGTGCGGGCGAGGCCGACGAGGTCCCAGTGCAGGTCGATCCAGACGGTGCCGTGCGAGAGGGGGATCTCGCCGACGCCGTGGGCGAGGTACGCACCCCAGTTGCGGTTCACCGACTCGACCCCGGCGTAGCCGAGTGCCTCGACGACCTCACCGAGGCGGCCACCGGGCACGAGCAGGTCGAGGTCGTTGAACTCCCGGTCCTCCGGCCGGTCATGGCGGGCGGCGACGACCGGGCCCTTGCACACGACCCACGGCACGCCTCGGTCGTCGAGCACCGGCGCGATGCGAGCGAGCGTCGACCGTGCCGCGAGGCGCCGTGCGGTCGCACCCCGACGCCGTACGGCGAGCGCGTCGGGTACGACCGCGTCGAGGCCGACGAGCCGGTCGTGCAGGGTGGACGAGAGACCGTGGGCCTCGGCAGCGGCGAGCAGCGTCGATCGTGATGCGGGATCGGTCCAGACCGCTGCGACCCGCTCGGCCGACGGCTCGGCACGGGCGAGCTCGACCAGGGCACC
Source organism: Actinomycetota bacterium (assembly GCA_039197885.1). Lineage (GTDB taxonomy): Bacteria > Actinomycetota > Acidimicrobiia > Acidimicrobiales > Poriferisodalaceae > JBCBSZ01. Next base: position 1,502 of record JBCCTY010000300.1, read on the forward strand.
GCGGAGGGCCGCCGCCGACTCGCTGTCCGCTCGAGCCACCACGACGACGAGTGAACCACTCGTGGCGGCCGCCGGTGGCGCGCTGCCCGGAGCGACGCCACCACGCCCGGTACGATTCGGCCATGTCGGGTCGGAGGGCATGGGCGGGGCGTCGACTCGCTGCGGCGAGCTCGATCGTCGTGCTCGTGCTGGCTGGTTGCGCAGGTGAGGTGGCGTCCCAGGATGACCGCGAATCCGACATCTACGCCGAGGCGCTCGCGTGGCTCGTCGCGCGGCCCGACGTCGCCGACGAGGGCATCGACTCACCACCGCTCTACATCGAGCACCTCGGCCCCGACGGCATCTCGCTCGACGTGCAGGTCGACCTCATCGATCACTTCGACGGACTGGTCGAGCTCCGCTTCGTCGACGCTCGCGCCGAGGCCGTCGACGAGTCCCTCGTCGAGATGCCCGTGCGCGACGACAGCGTGCTGGTCGGCCTCGGGCCGATCTCCGACGACCAGCCCACCGAGCTGCGGGCCGAGCTCTACCGCGACCTCGACGACGTCACGGCCTACCGCTTCACCATGCGCCGCTCGGACGGCGAGTGGACGCTCGCCGAGGCGCCCGAGGTGGTCGACCCCGAAGGTCTCGTGGCCGACCCGTGAGTGACGACGCGGCGGGCCACGACCTCAGGAGGGTGCGGTTCCCGCTGCGGCGCCTCGTCGCGTCGGGCCCGGCTCTGGGTGACACCAACGCCTCGCGGCTGTTGCCGGTGCACGTCTTTCACAGCGCGGGTGAGACCATGTTCGCGATCTCGCTGGCCGGGTCGCTCTTCTTCAACGTGAGCCTCGACGCGGCCCGTCCACGGATCCTGCTCTACCTCGCTCTGACGATGGCGCCGTTCGTGGTGCTCGCCCCGCTGGTCGGGCCGTTCATCGACCGCGTGCGGGGTGGTCACCGCGTGGTGCTGATGACGGCGCTCGGTGGCCGGGCGCTCGTGGCGGTGCTCCTCGCCTCCCAGCTCCGGAGCCTCCTGCTCTACCCGTTCGCGTTCGCGATCCTCGTGCTCGCCAAGATCTACTCGGTCTCGCGGAACTCGCTCGTGCCCGTGCTGGTCGACGAACGTGATCACCTGGTCGTCGTCAACAGCCGCCTGGCCCGCGACGGCACGATCGCCGGCGCGGTGACCTCGCCGATCGGTGTGCTGATCCTCAACACCGGTGGGGCCGACTGGGTGCTCCGCACCGGAGCGGTGCTCTACCTCATCGGCACGCTGCTCGCGCTGCGCATCCCGCCGCCCCAGGTCGCGTCCACGGCCGGCTCGGTGGTGGAGTCGACCGAGCTGACCGGACCGGGCGTCCGCACCGCGTTGGCCGGGATGGCCACGTTGCGCAGCGCGGCGGGCTTCGTCTTCTTCCACGTCGGCTTCGTGCTCAAGCAGGAGGGCGAGCCGCTGTGGGTCTTCGGCCTCGTCGCCGGTGCCGGTGCCGTCGGCGGCTTCGTGGGGACCTTCGTCGCGCCCTGGCTCAGACGACGCGTCGACGAGCAGATGATGTTGACGATGGCGCTCGCCCTGCCCGGTGCGTTGGCCGTCGTCGCCGCCCTGCGCTTCCACCGCATCAGCATCGTCGCCTTCGCGCTCGCGCTCGGGCTGGCGGGCAGCGTCGCACGACGGGCCTTCGACGGTGTCGTCCAGACCGAGGCACCCCACGCCCGTCGGGGCAAGGCCTACGCCGGCCTCGAGACCCGCATCGAGATCGGCTGGGTCATCGGAGCGCTCCTCGCCGTGGTCTCGCGCGCCCCCGACTGGGCCGGCCTCGCGGTGCTCGCCGTCTGGTTGCTCTCGATCACGGGTGACCGGTGGTGGTCGGCCCGCGCTGCGGCGCGCCTCGACGCCGAGGTCGGGGCGCGGACCCTCCCCATCCGCCTGATCGAGACCGCCGAGTCGCTGGCCGCCCGGGGCGACCGCCAACAGGCGGCGGTGCTGGCCGTCGCGGCGGCCGAGACCGCCCGGGAGCAGAGCGACATCGACGACGGCGACGCCGAGGAGATCATCGAACGGCTCCGGGCGCTCGGGCACGCCGTGGTCGACGACACCGAGCCCGCCGACGATCGGGCCGACGACACCGTCCAGGCGCTGAGCGACGCCCGCGAGCTGGTCGACCGCTACATCGCCCCCGGCCGTGAGGAGCCCGTCGACCGGTCGGCCTGAGGGCCCTCGGGCGTTCTGCTTGATCCCCCGGGGTGCCCTGCCGACGGGAAGGGGGTGAACCTGCCTGCCGCCGCTCCCGCACCGGTCCTCGAACCGTCGCCGAGCGGGCTCCTCGCGCGGGCCTGCCGATCGTGCGAGGTCACGTGGTTCGGTGAGGACGGCGATTTCTGCTGGTGCTGCGGCGAGGTCGGCTCGACCGGCCCCCTGCGCATCGTCGTCGTTCGCCGCTGAGCTCACCCCTCCGGCCCCCGCAACGGCCCCGCACCCCGGCCGCCGGTCGCACCCGTCCGGGCGGCGCTCAGGTGTCGTGCAGGAACGCGGCCAGCTCGTCCGGCCTGATCGGGCGGGAGAAGAGGTACCCCTGGGCGAGGTGCACACCGGCCGTCCGGATCGCATCGAGGTGCTCGGCCAGCTCCACGCCCTCGGCCACGACCTGGAGACCGAGCACCTCGGCCAGGTCGATGACGGAGTGCACCACGCTCTCGCTCGCCCGGTCGGGCAGCGAGCGGATGAAGCTCTGGTCGATCTTGACCACGTCGATCGGGAGCGACCGCAGCGAGGCGAACGTGGCGTAGCCGGTGCCGAAGTCGTCGAGGGCGACCGACACCCCGAGATCCCGGAGCTCGCTCAGCACCATGATCGCCCGCGGGCGGTCGCTCAGCGCGGCGGTCTCGGTGATCTCGATCCGCAGGGCCGCCGGGTCGGTGCCCTGGCGTCGGAGGATCCGTCGCACGCGATCGGGGAAGTCGCGGTTGGCGAGCTCGGTGGCCGACACGTTGACCGACACGGTGAAGTGCTCGCCGACGATGCCGTCACGACGCCAGGCGCCGAGATCGCGGCAGGCCGAGACCAGCATCGCCTCGGTGAGGCGTCGGATCTCGCCATCGCGCTCGAGCACGGGGACGAACTCGTCCGGGAACCGCATCCCGTCCGGGTGGTACCAGCGGGCGAGCGCCTCGACCCCGACGGGGACGCCGTCGAGGACCGTGAGGATCGGCTGGTAGGCCGCGCGGATCTCACCTCGGGCGAGGCCGGCGTCGATGTCGGCCATCGTCGAGACCCGGGGGCGCTCGGCTGAGGACGGCGTGGTGACGACCGGATCGCCGCAGTCCACGGGTCGACGCGCGCACGACAGGGCCTGCTCGATCATCGTCGCCGGGGCATAGGGCGCCTCGTGCACCACCGAGCCGATCTCGGCATCGGCGTCGGCGCCTCGATCGCAGAGCGCCCGGGCGAA
>JBCCTY010000301.1:0-4926 GCA_039197885.1 Actinomycetota bacterium
AACGGTCGCTCGGCGGCGACGACGAGCTCGGGCTCCGGCGGACCGGATTCCGTGAAGTCCAGCGCCGTGGCGGCCGCCGCTTCGGTGCCGACCTCGTCGACGGTGATGTCGGCACCGTGCACGCCGTCCTCGAGGACCACGCCGGGGCCGATGCCCGGGTAGCGGCCGGGCGCAGCGCCGATCTCGGTCAACCATCCCGCCAGATCGATCGATGCGTCGGTCGACCACTCCGGCATCCGCAGCTCGAAGGGCCCGGTGGTCATGGTGGCGTCGACCTCGTCGAGGAGCCCGTCCGCCAGCCGTTGCCGCAGCTCGGCGAATCGCCCGCCGTCGGGCACGATCAGCACCATCGCGAACTCGTCGCCGAGGTACGGGATCTGGGCGCCCACCCAGCCGTCTCCGGCGCCGCGGGGCCCGGGCTGCTCCAGGTCGACCAGGTACTCCACGTCGACCTCGCTGCCGTCGAGGCGGGTGAAGGGGCCGGTCTCGGGTCCGTACTTGCCGAAGATCGTCCGCCACTCGGCCCGGAAGTAGACGGCGTCGGTGAGCACCAGCTCGGTGCGCCCGTCGATGAAGCCCTCGGGGAGCAGCTCGGGGATGAGGTCGTTGGTCCGGCCCGCCACCCACTCGTTGATGCGATCCCGACTCCCACTCGGATCACCCGCGTCGATCGTCTCGACGTCGGCACCGTGGAACCGCGCGAGGAGGTCGATCCAGGCCTGGTCGGGCTCGGCGGTCGTCGTCGGCCAGATCCGCCCGGCGAGCTCGACGACCGGTGTGGGCGTGCCGTCGAACGCTTCGGCGGTCCCCGCGGCGGACCGCAGCTCCGCGTCGAGCGCGTTCCACGCCTCGTGGGCCGCGTCGCCGGTCGGGAGGCCGAGGGCGGCGTCGATCGCCTCGCCGGTGGGGCCGTCCGCGGCGGCCCGGGCCATGAGGACCGTCCGGACGATGCTGATCGGGCTGAGCACGGACGCGGCGTCGTCGGGCTGCGCGACGAGGAGGTCGAGGCCGGTCTCGTTGATCGCCGCGACCAGCTCGTCGACCGGCGACGCAGGGTCGACCGGCGCCCGCTCGACCTCGATGCTCGCAGCGAGCAGCGTCGCTCGGTCGTCCGCTGTCGAGGAACAGGCGGCGAGCACCGCAACGGCGGTGGCGGCGAGGAGGAGGCGCATATGGATGCGACGATCGTCGAGGTCGTCGCGGTTCCCGGCAACTCCCACGGATCGTGGCGCCACCTTCGCTACTCTGATGCGTCCGCCCACCGGCCAGGAACCTCATCGTGTCGCGCACCCAGAGCCCCGCAGATCGTCTCGCCGAGATCCTCCTCGAGGACGACCCGACCGACGCGCTCTGGGCCTCGGTCGAGGCCGGCGAGATGGCCGAGCTCGTGCCCGACTTCCTGCTGCTGCGGATGGAGCAGGATCCGATCCACCGCCACAAGGACGTCCTCGCTCACACGATCGCCGTCACGGCCAAGACCCGTCCGGAGCTGATCGTCCGGATGGCGGCGTTCTTCCACGACATCGGCAAGCCCCGCACGAAGCGGATCATCGACGGCGAGGTGACCTTCCGGCACCACGAGGCGGTCGGCGCGCGGATGGTCCGCAAGCACCTGCCGACGATGGGGTTCGACGACGAGACCGTCGAGACGGTGTCCCGTCTCGTCGAGCTGTCCGGCCGCTTCAAGGGCTACGCCGACGGCTGGAGCGACTCCGCCGTCCGCCGCTACGCCCGCGATGCCGGCCCGCTGCTCGGCGAGCTCAACCACCTCGTTCGCTCGGACTGCACGACCAAGAACCCCCGCAAGGTCCAGGCGCTCCAGGCCGCGATGGACGACCTCGAGTACCGGATCGTGGAGCTCGCGCGGGAGGACGCACGGGCCCGTGAGCGCCCCGACATCGACGGCGCCGAGGTCATGGAGTTCCTCGACGTGCCGCCCGGCCCTCAGGTCGGCGAGGCCCTGCGGTTCCTCCTCGAGGAGAAGCGTCGCGACGGTGCGCTCGGCCGGGAGGAGGCACTCCGCCGCCTCAAGGTCTGGTGGGCCGACCGGGAGTGACCTCGATGGTCGATCCCGCGAGCTGGCGCGACCTCACCGTCGTCGCCCATCTCGACGAGCCGCCGTTCTTCGCCCCGGTCGCCGGTTCGACGCCGACCGGCTGCGACATCGAGCTCACCGAGATGGTGCTCGGTTCGCTCGGCGTCGCACGGATCGAGTTCGTGCTCACGTCGTTCGGTGAGCTGATCGACGGCGTGCGGGCGCACCGGTGGCACCTGAACACCCCGATGTTCGTGACGGCCGCGCGGGCGGAGTTGATCCGGTTCAGCCGTCCCGTGTGGGCGGCCGTCGACGGCTTCATCGTCCGGGCCGACGACGAGCGCGACCTCGCCAGCTACGAGGCGATCGCCGCCGACGACTCGGTCCGCCTCGCAGCGGTGAGCGGTCAGGTGCAGCTCGCCACGGCGTTGGACATCGGGACGCCGTCGGACCGGATCGTCGAGTTCACCGATCAGGACGCCGCGGCGCAGGCTGTCCTCGATGGGGTCGTCGACGCGTCGGTCAGCACGGCGCCGGGCAACGCTGCCCACGTGGCCCGCCTCGGCGATGCTCGACTCCGAGCGGTGCCCGACGATCGCGCCGCCGAGCGCGGTGGTCAGGCGGTCGGCGCCTTCTCCTTCGACCACGGCTCCCAGGAGCTGGCGGATGCCTTCGACCGTCATCTCGGCCGCGTGCTCGGCACCGATCAGCACGTCGCGATGATGCGGTCGTACGGCTTCGACGACGCGGCACTCGCCACGGTGCTCGCCGGACCGGAGGCGAGGTAGGGGCCGTCAGGCCGAGCAGAGGGCCCGGCCGTTCCTCGCTGCCCGGTCCGCGGGAACTCGATTGCATAACCATGCATCCTCGTGCATGATCTGTGCATGACGAAGGTCGGGGTCATCGGAGCATCGGGGTTCGCCGGGGCGGAGCTGCTGCGCCTGGCTGCCTCGCACCCGTCGCTCGAGGTCGTCTTCGCCACCGGCGACTCCCAGGCCGGCACCAAGGTCGGTGACCTCTACCCCCACCTCTACGCGGCGTACCCGGACCTCGTGTTCGAGCCCTATTCCCCCGACCTCGTCGACGGCCTCGACGTCGTGGTGCTCGGGCTGCCGCACGGCGTCAGCGGCGGCATCGTGCCCGAGATCGCCGACCGCGTCGGCACGATCGTCGATCTCGCCGCCGACTTCCGCCTCACCGATGCCGGGGTCTACGAGCAGTGGTACGGCGCCGCCCATCCTCACCCGGAGTTGCTCGGCACCTTCGCCTACGGCCTGCCCGAGCTGTTCCGCGACGGTCTCGCCGACGCGACCCGCATCGCGCTGCCCGGGTGCTATCCGACCGCTGCCGCCCTCGCTCTCGCTCCGCTGGTCCGGCTCGGGCTCGTCGAGCCCACCGGCATCGTCGTCGACGCCGCCTCCGGCCTCACCGGCGCCGGGCGAGGGCTCAAGCACACCACCCAGTTCGCCACCGCCGACGAGGACTTCACGGCGTACGGGCTGGTCTCTCACCGTCACACCCCGGAGATGGAGCAGGCCATCGGTGCCCAGCTCCTCTTCACGCCCCACCTCGCTCCGATGAACCGGGGGATCCTGGCCACCTGCTACGCCCGGCCGACCGGCGAGACCTCGACCGCGGTGCTGCTCGACGCGCTCGCCGGCTTCTACGCCGACGAGCCCTTCGTCGTGGTGCGCGAGGCACCACCGTCGACCAAGGCCACCACCGGCTCGAACACGTGCCACGTGAGCGCTCGCTTCGACGAGCGGACCGGCACGGTGATCGTGCTGTCGGCGCTCGACAACCTCGTCAAGGGCACGAGCGGCCAGGCCATCCAGGTCCTCAACCTGCTCGCCGGTGACGACGAGACGCTCGGCCTGCCCCTCGTCGGGGTCGCGCCGTGAGCGGTGCGGAGACGGCCGGGACGACGATGGACATCGCCACCAGGCGGGCGGAGCTGCTCGTCGAGGCGCTGCCGTACATCCGTCGCTTCCGGGGCCGGATCGTCGTCGTCAAGTACGGCGGCAACGCGATGACCGACCCCGATCTGGCTCGCACCTTCGCCGAGGACGTGGTCCTGCTCCAGTCGGTCGGGATCAAACCCGTCGTCGTCCACGGCGGCGGTCCCCAGATCGGGGAGCTCATGGACCGGCTCGGGATGGTCCCCGAGTTCAAGGACGGCCTCCGGGTGACCGACGCCGAGACGCTCGACATCGCCCGCATGGTCCTCGTGGGCAAGGTCAATCGCGACATCGTCGGAGCGATCAACGCCCTCGCCCCCGTAGCGGTGGGCCTGTCGGGACAGGACGGCGGGCTCATCGAGGCCTCCGCTCGGGACCCGCAGCTGGGGTTCGTCGGCGACGTCCGGAGCGTGAACCCGGCGATGGTGCACCGACTGCTGTCCGAGGACCTCGTCCCGGTCATCTCGACCATCGGCGCCGACGTGTCGGGGCAGGCCTACAACATCAACGCCGACACCGTCGCAGCCGCCATCGCCGCAGCCATCGGCGCCGAGAAGCTGGTCTACCTCACCGACATCGCCGGCCTCCTGGCCGACCTCGATCGCCCCGACTCGCTCATCTCTCGCATCACCGCCGACGAGCTCGCCACCATGGTGAGCGAGGGCACGCTCACGGGCGGGATGATCCCCAAGATCGACGGCTGCATCCACGCTGTACGCCACGGCGTCGATCGCACCCACATCCTCGACGGCCGGATCCCACACGTGGTCCTGCTCGAGGTGTTCACCGACTCCGGCATCGGGACGATGGTCACGTCCGAGCCGGTCCCCGACGGGGAGGAGCTGGCATGACCCTCATGAACACGTACCCACCGCACACGACGGTCTTCGAGCGAGGGCTCGGCACCGAGCTGTGGGACACCGAGGGCCGCCG
>JBCCTY010000302.1:0-4921 GCA_039197885.1 Actinomycetota bacterium
AGGTCGGTGACGAGCTCGTCGTCGATGTCGCCCCGATGCTCCCGGAGCCCGAGCTTGGCGGTCATCGCCGCCGACCAGGCCGACTCGAAGGCGGGCTGGTAGCGGTCGACGGCGTCCTGGAGTGGCTCGACCTCGCCGATCAGCGGGTACATGGCGTTCGCGAGCTGCACGAGGTTCCACCACGCCACCTCGGGTTGGTTGCCGTACCGGTACCGCCGACCGTGGGCGTCGGTGGTGTTGGGTGTCCAGCCCGGGTCGTAGTCCTCGAGCCAGCCGTAGGGCCCGTAGTCGATGGTGAGTCCCAGCACGGACAGGTTGTCGGTGTTCATGACGCCGTGGACGAAGCCGACCCGCTGCCAGTCCGCCATCAGGAGCGCCGTGCGCTCGACGACCTCGCCGAGCCAGGCCAGGCGGGTCGCGGTCGAGGGCTCGCCGAGGTGGGGGAAGTCACGGGTGATCACGTGGTCGGTGAGCGCTCGCAGGAGGTCGTGCTCCTGATCGGCCGCGAGGATCTGGAAGCTGCCGAACCGGACGAACGATGGCGCCACGCGGCAGACGATCGCGCCGGGCTCGTGGGCCGGGTTGCCGTCGTAGAACATGTCGCGCAGGACCTGCTCGCCGGTCAGGCACAGGCTGAGGGCGCGGATCGTGGGGATGCCCAGGTGATGCATCGCCTCGGAGCAGAGGAACTCCCGGACCGACGAGCGCAGCACGGCGAGCCCGTCGGCGCCGCGGGAGTAGGGCGTGCGGCCGGCGCCCTTCAGCTGGAGCGTCTGGTGGCCGCCGTCGGCGGCGACGACCTCCCCGAGGGCGATCGCCCGACCGTCCCCGAGCTGGCCGGCCCAGTTCCCGAACTGGTGACCGCCGTACCGCATGGCGTACGGCTCGCCGCCCTCGAGCAGCTCCGTCCCGGTCAGGATGCGGGCCGCTCGCTCGGTGTCGACGGTGAGGTCGACGCCGAGGACATCGGCCATCTCACCCGACCAGGCGATCAACTCGGGGCCTGCCACCGGGGTCGGCCGGACGGGTGACCAGAGCGCGTTCCGCACCTGCCGGGGGCGGTGCTCGTCGTTCTCGTCACCGGGGAGCTCCCGGGTGTAGGTGTTGGAGAAGGCGAGCTCGTCGAGGGTGCGGGGGGCCGTCGGCGCGGTCATGACCGAAGGATACGGAGCCGGGCCGACCAGCCCGCCCCGAGGTGTCCACGACCCGTCCCGCCTCACAGCGACAGGACCGGGCTGCCACACCACCGCCCGTCCCACCTTGCAGCGACACCGCACCCCGACTGCCACACCACCAGCCGTCCTACCTCACAGCGACACCGACCCCGGCGACGGGCGCACCACCCGTCCCACCTCACAGCGACACCGACCACGACTGCCACACCCCGGCTCGAGGATGTCGCTCCGACAGCACGTTCGGAACCGTCGTTGCGGGGGCTCGAACTGCGGTCTGCCCTCGTGCTCGCCCTGGTCGATGCCGGACGACCGATCTCGGTCGCCGAGCTCGCTCGTGCGCTCGAGCGGCAGGGCTTCTGCATCGCCGGCCGCCCGGGCAAGGTGATCTCCGATGCGCTGCGATGGGACGTGCGACGCGGCCGCATCGAACGGGTCGGCCTCGATCGGTACCGACGGGGTCGGCTGGCGAGGTCGACGCTGCATCGGATGCGACAGCGCATCGCCGGTCTGGGCCACCAGGGTCCGGGCCGTCAGGGTCCGGGCCACCAGCGTCGGGGCCACCAGCGTCCGGGCCTCGGCCTCGACTCCGACGCCGCCTGACCGTCCGCACCCTCGCTGTCGCTCCAAGGCGGAACAGCACATGCACCCCGCTCCCTCCTCGTCGCCCTGTCGCTCCAAGGCGGAACACGAGACCCCGCTCCCTCCTCGTCGCCCTGTCGCTCCGTCGCGCCCTGTCGCTCCAAGGCGGAACCGGCGGAGGACGGCCCGGGAGGGGCGCCGGGGTCGGGTCGGTACCGTTCGCGGGGTGGACGACGTGACGACCGATGACCCGTGGATCTGGCTCGAGGACGTCGAGGGTGACGAGGCGCTCACCTGGGTGCGAGCCCGCAACGCCGAGGCGGAGGCGGCCGTGTTCGCCGACCCGCGCTTCGAGCACATCCGCACCGACGTGCTCGCGATCCTCCAGGCCGAGGATCGCATCGACCACCCGAGCGTGCACGGCGACCGGGTCCACAACTTCTGGACCGACGCCGACCACCCGAGAGGCATCCTTCGCCGCACGACCTGGGACGACTGGCGAGCCGGCGAGCCGACCTGGGAGACGATCCTCGACGTCGATGCGCTCGGGGCGACCGAAGGCGAGTCCTGGGTCTTCCACGGTGCAGCGACCCGGCGACCCGAGCGGCGCCGCACCCTCATCACGCTCTCCCCCGGCGGATCCGACGCATCGGTCACCCGGGAGTTCGACCTCGTCGAACTCCGCTTCGTTCCCGAGGACGAAGGCGGCTTCGTCCGTCCGCTCGGCAAGGGAAGCTGCGCCTGGATCGACGACGACACGATCTACGCGATGGTCGACCTCGGACCCGAGACGCTGACCCGCTCCGGCTATCCCCGCCAGGTCCGGCGATGGGAGCGAGGGCAGCCGCTCGCCGAGGCCGACGTCGTCTTCGAGGGCGACGTCGACGACGTCTCGGTCTGGGCCGGTGTCGACAGCCACCCCGAACACGGCCACCACCTGATCCGGCGGGCGCTCGACTTCTACACCGCGGAGTACCACGGCCTCGTCGACGGGCGACCGGTGCGCATCGACGTCCCGACCCACGTCGACGTCGGGATCGACGGACCGTGGGTCACCCTCGACAACCGCAAGGAGTGGACCGTCGACGGCCGGACCCATCCGCCCGGTTCCCTCCTCGTCGCGCCCTACGACGACGTGATCGCGGGCCGGATCGAACCGGTCCCGGTCTTCACGCCGACCGCCACGCGCGCGCTCGCAGCGGCGACCTGGACGCGGACCCGCCTGGTCGTCACCGTCATGGAGGACGTGCGCACCAGGATCGAGACCGCGGCGCCCCCTCCGGACGGTGACTGGACGCTCGAACCGCTCGATGGCGCACCCGACGTGTGGACACTCGGCGTCGGCGCGGTCGACGGCGACGAGCTCGACGACGTCTGGATCAGCGGCAACGACCTCCTCACACCCGAGACGCTCGCCCGCCAGGCGCTCGGTCGCCCGGCCGAGGTGCTCCGGCAGGCGCCGCGACGCTTCGAGACCGGCGACCTCCGCATCGGCCAGCACTTCGCGACCAGCGACGACGGCACGCGGATCCCCTACTTCGAGGTGTCCTCCGCCTCGGCCGACGGTCCCCGACCGACGCTGCTCGGCGGCTACGGCGGCTTCGAGGTCCCGCGCCTACCGAACCACGCTCCCGTCCTCGGGCGAGCCTGGCTGGCCGAGGGCCACACCTACGTGCTGGCCAACATCCGGGGCGGCGGGGAGTACGGCCCGTCCTGGCACCAGGCCGGCCTGAGAGAGCACCGCCACCGCATCTACGAGGACTTCGAGGCCGTCGCCCGCGACCTGATCGACCGTGGCGTCACGACCCCGCCCCAGCTCGGGTGTTCGGGCGGCTCGAACGGCGGCCTGCTCGTCGGCAACATGTACGTCCGGTCCCCCGAGCTCTGGGGTGCGATCGTCTGCCAGGTGCCCCTGCTCGACATGCGCCGCTACCACCTGCTCCTGGCCGGTGCGTCATGGATGGCGGAGTACGGGGACCCCGACGACCCCGACGACTGGGCGTTCCTCGGGCGCTGGTCGCCGTACCAACTCGTCGACCCCGACGTCGACCACCCGCCGATCCTGCTCACGACCTCGACCCGCGACGACCGGGTCCATCCGGGCCACGCCCGCAAGATGGCCGCGTTGCTCGGCGACCTCGGCAAGGACGTGACCTACTGGGAGAACATCGAGGGCGGGCACGGTGGCGCGGCCGACGCGGCGCAGGCGGCCACCATGCAGGCGCTCGTGTTCACCTTCCTCCGGCAGCGACTCGCAGGCGGGTGACGATCACCCGTCGATGAGCTCCCGCGGCAGCGCATCGACGCAACCGCACCCGGCAGCGACGTCGTCCGCGACGGCGCGCCCCACGTCGGCGAGCGGTCCGGCGACCGGCGGGGCGTCGTACTCGGCCAACTCCTCCTCGACCGCCGCGACGACCCGGGCGTCCCACTGGCTCCCGGCGTGCTCGCGGAGGATCGACAGCGCCCGCTCGACGCCCAGCCCCTCCCGGTACTGACGTGTCTGCGCCATGGCGTCGAAGGCGTCGCACGCGCTGACGATCCGGGCGGCGAGCGGGATGTCCTCCCCGGCCAGGCCGTCCGGGTAGCCGCGCCCGTCCCAGCGCTCGTGGTGGCCACCGACGATGGGCGCCACGGCGGAGAGGGCCGGGGTGGCGGCGATCATTCGCCGACCGATCGCAGCATGGGCCTTCATGATCTCGAACTCGTCGTCGGTGAGGCGGCCGGGCTTGTTGAGGACCTCGTCGGGGATCTCGACCTTGCCGATGTCGTGGAGCAGGGCGCCGAGGCCGAGATCACGGAGGTCAGCGGCGGGCACGCCCAGCCGTGCACCGACCCGCATCGCCAGTTCGGCCACCCGGACGACGTGCTCGCGGGTGATCTGGTCCTTGGTCTCCAGGTCGGCGACGAAGCGATGCACCACCGGCTCGAGGCCGAGCTCGAGAGCGGCGACCGGTTCGACCGCCACGATCGGGGCCAGGACCCCCCGGGTCGAACCCGTGCGACGGGCGACCAACACCGCACCCAGGCAGCCGGCGAACACCCCGGCGACGTCGACGACGTGGGCCATCCAGAACCCGGCGTTGTAGGGCCGGTCGCCCACCCACACCAGCGTGGAGGTCCCGATGAGGGCGAAGGCGATCGCCACGGTCAGGCTCCCGGCGTCG
>JBCCTY010000303.1:0-4898 GCA_039197885.1 Actinomycetota bacterium
CGGTCCGGCGGCGGCGAGGCCGACGAACCCCCAAGCCGCGACGTTGGCGCCGGCCAGCGCTCCGAGCGGCGTCCCCTCCGAGCGCGTGAACCAGGCGATCACGCAGGAGCCGACCACGCCCGTGACGAGCACGGCGCCGGCGGCGGCGCTGTCGAACCACGCCGCCAGCGGCAGGACGCCGGCGAGCGCCGCGGCGAGGACCGGTTCGGCGCACAGCTCGGTGTCGGCCGACGCCATCGCGATCTCCCAGGCGGCGACGGCGGCGATCACGCCGAGGAACACCGCGAAGGGCCAGGGACCGGCGACCAACGCCAACACCGCCGCGGCGCCCCATGCCAGCCCCCGCAGCACGACGTGGCCCTCGGCGTCGTGGGGGTCGGCGAGCGTGCGGCCCCCGAGCAGGCCGTCGGCGACCGCCGACGAGGCGACGGCCCGCTTCGGCTTCGGCTTCGGCTTCGACGCTCGCTCGCCCCGCTTCGGCTTCGGCTTCGGCTTCGGCTTCGACGCTCGCTCGCCCTGCTTCGGCTTCGTGCGACCGGTCGACGCGCGCGACGCCGTGGTGGTCGAGGTGGTGCGGGTCCGGGTGGAGCCGGAGCCCCGGCGCCGCTCAGCCACCCGAGACCGGTGGCAGGACGGCCACCTCGTCGTCGGCCGAGACGGGATCGTCGTCGACCGCCGGCTCGCCGTTGCACCAGACCCGGCTCCCGGCCAGCACCGCAGCGAAGTCGGCGCCGTAGCGCTGCCTCGCGGCAGCGAGCACCTCGCCGACCGTGGCGCCGTCGACGACGTCCTTGGCGGTGCCGGCCGCCTCGCGGGCCGAGGCGAACAGTCGCAGCTGGGCCATCCGCGGATCGTACCGACCCCGTCGCCGCCGTCCTCGGACCGGCCCCGGTCGCGCCGATCCGGCCGTCCGGGCCCGACACACCCGACCGGTAGGTTCTCGGCGTGCCGACCCGCATCTTGTTGATCCGCCATGGTCAGTCGACGTGGAACGCCGAGGGACGTTGGCAGGGCAGCGCCGATCCACCGTTGTCCGAGCTCGGCGAGGAGCAGGCCCGCCAGGCCGCGACCCGGCTCGGTTCGGTCGGCGACTTCGACGGGGTCGGATCCTCGAACCTCCGACGGGCGATCCGCACCTCCGAGCACCTCGCGAACGGCATCGGCGCTCCCATGATCGGCCGTCACATCGGACTCGACGAGCGCCATGCCGGCGAGTGGGAGGGCATGACCCGGGCCCAGATCGAGGAGGGCTACCCGGGCTGGCTCGACGCCGACCGCCGGCCGCCCGGCTACGAGCAGGACGACTCGATCACGGCTCGGGCGACGGCCACGCTGCGAACGCTCGGCACCGCCCATCCCGACTCGACGCTGGCCATCGTGTCCCACGGCGGGCTGATCGGCACCGTGGAGCGCGGCGCCGGCGAGCCATGGAGGCGCCTCGCCAACCTCGAGGCCCGCTGGTTCGAGATCGACGGTGATCGGATCACACCCGTCGGCGAGCGGGTCCACCTGGTCGATCCCGAGCAGGAGACCCAACCTCCCGCCCCGAAGGGCTACGCCTGATCGTCGGCCACGGCTCCGTCGATGCCGTCCAGGATCCGCGACCGCTCCTCGGGCTCGAGATCGTGGAAGCGGTCGAGGACCCGCTCGACGGTGGCCACGTCGCCCTCGAGCCGGCCCAGCTCACCGCTCGATGTCGACGTCGACGTCGACGGCGGATCGCCGGCAGCGCCATCGATGGCTCGGGCGAGCATCACGACCCGCACCTCGCCGGTCGGGCTCTCGCGCTCGGCCAGGGCCTCGAAGCCCATCCGATCGTGGAAGGCGAGGCTCCCCTCGTTCCGGGGTCGCACGTTGACCTCTGCCAGGAGGAGGCGGTGGCCGTCGGCGGTGGCCAGGAAGCCCTCGTAGAGCCGGCGACCCAGTCCCCTGCCGTGGTGCGACTCGGCGATCATGATGCGGTCGACGTAGAGGAACCGCTCGAACCGCTCGCTGAACCAGGCGTAGTTGTGGCTCCCGTAGTCACGGCCCGGTCCGTCGAGGCCGATCAGCGCGCCGACCACGGTGCCCCCGTCGTCGGCGACGACGTGGTGGACCGCCAGGTCGTGGAGGTGGGCGAGCGACTCGGCGTCGAGCGGACCGACGGCCGGGAGGTGGGTCTGGTTGAGCTCGAGCACGGCGGCGAGGTCGGCATCGCTCGCCGGGCGGATCGTCACGGTCACGACGCCGACGCTACCGGTGACCCCCTCCTGCCCGGAGACGAGCCAGCCGGCGTCGTGCGTAGGCGGGCTCGATCTGCCAGCCGTTCGCCGCCTCCCAGGCATCTGCAGCCCGACCGGCGGTGGTGGCGATCGGCTCGGGGAGCGGGCGGGTGGGGACGTCGGCGAGATCGAGGACGCCGGCGTCGACCCGCGCCTCGTCCCAGTCGATGATCCCCACCGTCGAGGTGGTGACGCGCAGGTTGCCCGGCCCGGGGTCGCCGTGCACGACCGACCGCGGCTGAGCCGCGAGGGGGAGCCAGGCCTGCCGGCACATCTCGACGACGTCGGCGGGCATGGCCGAGAGATCGGCGTCGCCGCTGCGGTCGCCCGAACCCAGCTCGGCCACCGTTCGGCTGCCCGGACGTTGGGCCCACCCCGTCGTGACGTCGTGGAGCCGTCGCAGCTCGGCGACGACCCGCTCCCAGTCGCCATCGCTCTCCGGTTCGTGACCCTCGACGAAGGTCTGCACGACGATGCCGGCCACGCTCCGTCGACCGTCGAGGGTCGGGATCGTCATCGGCACGACGAAGCCGAGCTCGGCGAGCGAGGCGACGAGGTCGAGCTCCCACGCGAGTGACGCCGCCGACCGGCGCGACCTGCGGGCAACGGCGCGACGCCCGCCGACGACCACCTCGAGCACCTCGGTGCGATGACCGCCGGTGAGCCGCCGCACCGGCTCGACAGGTCCCCACGGCGCGAGCTCGTGTGGGGTCATCCCCGCGGGACGGGCCACACCGGCGACCTCACTCGGTCACGGCTCCTGACCGGAGCACCGCAGCGAGCGCACGACCTCACTCGGTCAGGGCTCCTCACCGGAGCGCCGCAACGAGCGCACGACCTCACTCGGTCAAGGCGCCTCGCCGGAGCGCCGCGTCGAGCTCGATGAGCGTCAGGTGGGCGGTCTCGAACCACCGCCTCGGCCAACGGGGGCGCAGTCCGGGACGGATGCGAGCGACGAGCTGGCACCGACGACCCGACCACTCGGCGACCGCCAGCGAGATCGGGAGCGCCGGCCACGACCAGGGCAGCTCGCAGGTGCCCTCGGCCCGGATCAGCTCCCGGGCAGCCCGGCGTCCCGGTCCGGGCGCGTCCCACCGGACGTGCACCCCACCGAGCTCCATCCGCCCGGCCGAGGCGAACGCCGCGACGGCGTCGTCGGCGCTGAGGTCGGACAGTCGCGCCACCCGCGAGCGCTCGGGGGTCACGGGCCAGCCCATCCGGAACCGCCAGCGCAACAACGCGACCTGCCAGCGGTCGAGCTGCCCGTCGGCCCGCTCGAACACCCGCACGGCGAGGGGGTCACGGCCCACGAGGCGGGCATCGTCGGCGCCGAGTCGTCGGAGCACCTCGGACACCGGATCGGCGCCGACCGGGAGCGCGTCCGCGGGATCGTCCTCGAGCTCGATCACCGCCGGGGCGAACCCGTTCGTCTCGTCGATCGACTCTCGCACCGATCACCCTCCGACGTCAGGATGCCTCAGGATCGGGCGTCGCGCCCACGCACCGCTGCATCGTCACGACGCCGGGATGCGGACCTACCGGTTCGCGACCAGCTTGGGCACTCGCGTCGACACCGGCTCGGGGTCACCGCCCCGGACCCGATAGGAGGTGGCCCGCTCGAGGCGGCGACCTCCGGACGGACCCTTCGACCAGACCACGTGGAACTCGAGCCCCTCGACGAGCGGGACGATCGACACCGAGCGCATGGCCGGTCCCTCGCCGCGGCGGACCTCGTCGTGGAGGAGGTCGATCGTGTCCCACACCCAGGTCTCACCCACAGCGACGAAGCGGCTGAGGTGCACGGTCTTCGACTTGGGCACCACCGAGCCGGGACACACCAGCAGCCGACCCTCGACGCGAGGCTCGCCGGCCGCGCCCTTGGCGTCGAAGAGCTCCTCGAACGCCCGGTCGGCGACGGCCTCGACGTCACCCGCCTCGACGGCCCGACGGCGCTGCTCGTCGGTCAACGCCGCGACCAGGTGATCGAGCGCCGCGTCGTCGAGCGAGCCGACGAGGTCGTCGAGCGCGGCACCCCGCAGCGAACCCAGGTCGGGTGCAGCGGGATCGGGGGTCGTCGTCATCACCGCATCATCGCCCGGGGATGTGGCACGGCGGCGGACCGTCGGCCGACGGGTAGCGTCGCCGGCGGTGGCAGACGAGCGGCCCCGGCCGCAACGCATCGTGGCGCTGCTCGAGCTCGAGTACGGCGACCCGGCCGAGGCACTGGGCCGCGCGCTCGCCGCCAGCGAGCACGCCGGCGGTCTCGCTGCCTGGGATCGGGCCGTCGGTCTCCACCACGAGCTGCTCTCGGCATCGGGGGCGATCCGGCCGGCACCGACCGCGGCGGTCGGCCCCTTCGCCCTCCACGAGCGACGCACCATCTCCGGCCGCGAGCTCGACGCCCACCTCTTCCTTCACCTCGTCGCCGTGCCGACCGCAGGGGGGCCGGTCGACCGGGCGGCCGTCGAGTGGCTCGGCCACTGCGTCGAGGCCGGGGTGCTCGGCGGTTGGCGGACCGATCGACTCCGACCGCTGGCCGCCCTGTTCTGCGACCTGACCGCGGCACTCGAACGCACGTGGGCCCTCGATCCGTCCTCGGCGCCGATCGACGTCGGACCCGACGCCGCCACGCACAAC
>JBCCTY010000304.1:0-4863 GCA_039197885.1 Actinomycetota bacterium
CTCCTTGACGGCCTCGGTGATCGCCCGGAACCCGACGCTGAGCCGGGCCGTGGTGGCGTCGACGGCGCGGTTGACCTCGAGCGCGGGCCGCGACACGTTCGGATCGTCGAGGCGGCTGAGCTCGTACGTGGTGTTGACCAGGGTGCCGACCGACGCGAGACCCGCAGCCCGCGCCGCGAGCCGTCCGGCGATGTCGGCGGCGACGACCGAGGTGTGGACGAGATCGGTCGGTTCGGCGAGCAGCACCCGTCGGAGCTCGACGACCCGACGCAGCCGAGATCCCTCGACGACGTGGACCTGCACGCCCGAGCGCTCCACGACCGCGTGGCTGCCCTGGGCCCGTCGGTGGAAGACGACCACCCGCGGCTCGATGCCCCGTTCGACGAGGCCGGGCAAGCTCACCTCGAGGGAACGCTCCGCGCCACCGGCGCCGAGGCTGGGGATGACGAAGGTGACCCTCGTGGTGTCGCTCATCGCGCCGAAGGCGCCGGGGAGGTCCCGGTCAGCGCCCGTCTCCTGGTCACCCGTCACCTGTCGTCGCCGTCGGACCCGCTCTCGGCACGCTACCGAGCGCGCGCTGCGAGCGTCCACGGTGGTACGCGCTGTGGTGTCCGGACACCGACTGCGGTCGTACGCTGGCCTGGTCCACCGAACCTCGGGAGCCATCGATGCGAGTCGTCGTGACCGGAGGCGCCGGCTTCATCGGCGCCAACCTCTGCGCGGCCCTGGCCCGCGACGGCATCGACGAGGTCATCGCGCTCGACGACCTCAGCACGGGCTCGATCGACAACCTCGCCGGGTCGGGGGCGAAGCTGGTGGAGGGGTCGATCCTCGACACCGACCTGCTGGGCGACGTCCTCGACGGGGCCGACGCGGTCGTCCACCTCGCGGCACGACCGTCGGTCCCCCGCTCGATCGACGACCCGGTCGCCGCCCACACCGTGAACGCCACCGGCACGTTGCTCGTGCTCGAAGCGGCCCGAGCTGCCGGTGGGCCCCAGGTGATCGTCGCCTCCTCGTCGAGCGTCTACGGCGCCAACCCGACGCTCCCGAAGTCGATCGACCTCCGGACCCAGCCCCTCTCTCCCTATGCCGTCTCGAAGCTCGCCACCGAGGCCTATGCCCTGAGCCACGCCCACTGCTTCGACCTGCCGGTCCTCGCGTTCCGCTTCTTCAACGTGTTCGGACCGCTCCAGCCGGCCGGCCATGCCTACGCCGCCGTCATCCCGTCGTTCGTCGATGCTGCGTTGGCCGGGCGGGCGATCCCGATCCACGGCGACGGGGGCCAGACCCGCGACTTCACCTACGTCGGCTCGCTGACCCGCGTGATCTGTGACGCCGTCGCGCGCCGGGTCACCTCGCCCGATCCGGTGAACCTGGCCTTCGGTTCGCGCCTCGGCCTGCTCGAGGTGGTCACGATGATCGAGGAGGTCCTCGGACGTCCGCTCGAGCGCCGGCACG
The DNA here is from genome assembly GCA_039197885.1 of Actinomycetota bacterium. Lineage (GTDB taxonomy): Bacteria > Actinomycetota > Acidimicrobiia > Acidimicrobiales > Poriferisodalaceae > JBCBSZ01. The sequence continues at coordinate 1,462 of JBCCTY010000304.1, forward strand.
GACCGGCTCGGGCCGGCGACGTCCGTCACTCCCAGGCCGACCGGACCGAGCTGCTCGCCCTGTTCCCCGACGTCGAGCCGACGTCGTTCGAGGAGGGCCTCCGGGCCACGATCGACTGGTTCGTCGCCGAGCAGGGCTGAGCCGGGCGGCCTCGTGCCGGTGTGTCGACTGCGGAGCTCGGGGACCCTCGCGCGCACCCCGTCCGTATCGTCAGCGGGGCGCTTCCCTCCGTGCCTCCGAGATGACACGATGACCACCGACGACGACCGTCGGCTCCGGGAGATCCTCGACGATCGCCTGGGTCCCGACGGCACCGACCTGCTGCTCACCCGACTCCCGGAGCGCCCGGTGTCCGACTTCGCCACCCGAGACGACGTCCAGGCCATGGCGATGGTGCTGCGCGGCGAGATGGCCGAGCTACGGGGTGAGATGGCCGAGCTGCGGGGCGAGCTGCGCGGTGAGATGGCCGACCTTCGCTCCGAGCTCCGGACAGAGCTCGCGGCGGGCTTCGTCGCCCAGCAGCGCGTCATGGTGACGACCAGCCTGGCGTCGACGGTGGGCACCGCCACGCTGGTGCTCGCCGCCGTCGGGCTGACCTGATCGCCGACCCGCCGGAGCCGGCAGTCAGCCCTCGCCGGCGAGCTCCTTCGCGATGGTGAGCGCCTCGGCCGGTGAGCGGCCGGCGACGCCGATGAGCCAGCAGGTGATCGGCGCCGCGATCCGCTCCGACGAGTGCGCGGCGACGCCGGCGAGCTCAAGCAACAGCTCGGTCGTCTCGTCGTCGGGGGCGTCGGCCCCCAGACGATCGGCGTAGGCGGCGAGCCACTCCTTCGCGTCCATGGGTCGAACGTAGCCGACCGTCGGTCGACACCCGACCGACGGCCCGGGTGGCAGCATCGTCGCCGATGCACGACGAGCCGACCACGATCACCCAGCTGCTCCACCTCGAGTCGCACGGGCCCGACACCTGGATCGGCGTCGGGCCGCGCTACGAGTGGGGTCGCGTGTACGGCGGCCAGGTCGTCGCGCAGGCGCTGCGAGCGGCGGCGCACACCGTCGACGACGGGTTCCTCGTCCACTCGCTCCACGCCTACTTCATCCGTGGCGGCGACATCGACCAGCCGATCCGCTACGAGGTCGACCGGCTGCGCGACGGACGGTCCTTCGTCACCCGCCAGGTCGTGGCCCGCCAGAGCGGTGGCGCCATCCTCAGCCTGTCGGCCTCGTTCCACGTCGACGAGGACGGTGAGCGGGCACAACCGCTCGAGGCACCCACCGTGCCCGGTCCCGACGAGGGCGTCGACGAGACCTGGTCGCCCATCTTCCGTCACGTCGAGATCGACCTCGGCCCACGGCCGGCGCGCTCACAGGCGTGGATGCGGGTCGTCGAGGAGCTCGACGACGATCCGGTCCTTCACGCCTGTGCCCTGGCCTTCGTGTCCGACGACAACCCGATGAGCAGCATCGCCGCCGCGTCCGTCGATCATCCACCGCCGGCGGACGGGTTCGACGACGTGTGGATGGGGGCGAGCCTCGATCACTCGCTCTGGATCCACGAGCCGCTGCGCGTCGATCGCTGGCACCTCTTCGACCTCCAGACGCAGCGCTTGGGCGGGTCGCGCGGGTTGGCCACCGGGCAGGTCTTCGACGGCGACGGCCTGCACGTCGCCACGGTCGCGCAGGAGGGGCTGCTCAGGAGGCGTCGGCCGCGCTGAGGGACGAGCCGGCCGGCTCGAAGATGGTCCTCAAGGTCGGGTCGTCGAGCGCCGACAGGAGTGCCTGAGGAGGAGCCCACCATGTCCCATCTCGTGATCTTCAAGAGCGCCGAGGGCAAGCAGGCCTACCACCAGGCCGCATCGCTCGACGAAGCGGTCCGGTTCCTGGAGCACCTGCGCAACGTCGAGCGGGTGGAGCAGGCGAAGCTGTTCCGCCTCACCGAGGTCCCGGTCGAGTTCAAGACCTACTTCCGGGCCGAGCTCCCGGGCGCAGGCGACCCGGCGCCGGCCCCCGAGGTCGAGGTCGAGGAGCCGGTCGAGGAGCACGACGTCGACGATCCGGCGTTCGCTGCCTCGTCCAACGGCAAGCGGGGCCTGCTCAAGCGCTGAGTCGCCCGACCGCCCCGCGAGCGCGACGCGACCGTCGGGGATCGACGATAGGTACCGGTCGGTCGCTGCCCGCGCCCATCGACGGCGGCGTGTCGCGCGTCCCGACCGATCTCTCCGGTGCGGACGGCCTCGTCGAGGTCGTCGGGCGGGAAGGCGAGCGCCCCGTCACACCGAGGTCGGACCGAACGAGCCGTCTCGAGTGAGCACGGACGGAGCGGATGTGCGCGCCGCGGGCTGCAGCGACGACGGGTCGGCTCAGGCGCCGATGGCCACGACCGGATCGGCGGGCGGATCGTCACCCAGGCTGCCGAGGAAGGGCAGATCGGAGAACACGAAGACGCCGCCGTCGGCGCCGACCATGAGGTAGCCGTCGCCGTAGGGCACCATGCCGACGACCGGCGCGTTGAGCGGGCGGCCACCCATCGAGCCCCGGAACTCGGCTCGGAAGGCGAAGACGCCGCCGTCGGCGCCGACGAGCCAGTAGCCCGTGCCGTCGGGGTCCGCGACGATCGCGTCGATCGGTGCGTTGAGCGGCGTGCCGCCCATCGACCCGAAGAAGCTGGCCTCGCCGAGGGCGAACACCCCGCCGTCGGAGCCCAGGAGGTAGAAGCCGTCGCCGTCGGGGGTGGCGACGGAGTCGACGATCGGACCGTTGAGGTCGTCGGCGATCCCGAGGTCGACCAGGTCGTCGACCGCCGGCGCGGTGCCGAACGCGACCACCCGCCCTCGCGTCGTCGCGATCCAGTATCCGGCCCCGTCAGCGGTCCCGGACAAGGTGGCGGCCTCCTCACCGTCGAGGAGGAGCCCGTCGGGTAGCCCCCCGAGCACCGGCGCATCGCCGACCGCCTGCACACCACCCTCCTCGTCGAGGATCCAGTAGCCGTCACCCGAGGGTGCCGGGAGCAGGTCGACCGCCTCGCCGCCGAGCTTGCCGGGTGCTCCGCCCGGGTCGTCGGGGTCCGAGGGGAAGGAGTAGACGCGGCCGGTGCGGTCGAGGAGCCGGTAGGGCGTCGGGTCGGTGACGTCCGGCGCCACGGTGGTGGTCGTGGTGGGCGTGGTCGTGGCGGGCGTGGTCGTGGTCGTGGTGGTCGTCGTGGGAGCGGTGGTCGTCGGGGTCGTGGTCGCCGCGGGGGTGGTCGTCGTGGCCGGTGCGGTCGTGGTGGTCGTCGTGGCCGGTGCGGTCGTGGTGGTCGTCGTCGTGGTGGTCGTGGTGGTCGTCGTCGTGGTGGTCGTGGTCGTCGGCGGACGACTCTCGAGCGCGGAGACGACCGGGACCACCGGCGAACGGTGCGCCGCC
>JBCCTY010000305.1:0-4853 GCA_039197885.1 Actinomycetota bacterium
ACCGATGCCGGGACCATGGGGGCGTTCGTCCTCCGGTTGCTCGCCGCCCGGACGCTCGATCCGGAGGCGGCCCACGACCTCGCCGTGAGCTGGGCCGGCGACCGGTACGTCCTCTACGAGCGGACGGGCCGATCGTGCCTCGTCGCGACCGTGGTCCTCGACGACGCCGAGGCGGCGGCGACGTTCGTCGAGGTGGCCCGGGGGAGCGGCCTCGGCGCCGTGGCGGCGGAACCGGGCGCCCCCGAACGGGTCACGCTCCGGGGGTGCGCGGCGTAGCCCTCACTCGTCCGGCTGCGCAGCGTCGGCATCGCTCGTGTCGCGCCGTCCGATCTCTCCGCCCACGTGCGACTGCACGGCGCGGGCGACGACCGACGCATCGACCCGCGACCGGTGGGAGGGCTGCAGGCCCCATCGCCGGTCGCCGAGGACGATCTCGACCTGCCACGACGATCGCGGCGTGCTCGAGATCCCGTTCGGGTCGGGGCGGTGACGGATCTCGTGGACGATCGCCACCCCCGGGCGCTCGTCGGCGACCGGCTCGACCACCTGTCCCGTTCGCTCGACGGATCCGGCAGCGAGGTCGACGGTGACCACCCCGTCGCCCCGGGCGTGGGAGACGAGCCCGGCCGCACCGACGGCGCCGAGGCCGACACCGACGACCACGGCGGCGATCGTCGCGAACCCCTGTGCGGCGAGCAGGCCGAGCGCGATGAATCCCACGCCGGTGAGCGCGATCGCGGCGGTCATCACGGTGTTGCGCCCCACGGCCGGCTCGCGGAGGGTGAGGCGGTCGCCGCTCCGCTCGATGACGAGACCGTGCACGGTGCGGCGGGTCGTGTCGGACATCGGGCCAGACCGTAACCAGGGTCGCTCCTGGTCTCGGACGCCGGTCGGCACCCGGCGTCGTCGACCCGCCACACGAGATCGGTCCACGGGCCGTGGCACTAGGTTCGGCGACCATGGACGTCACCGAGCAGACGATCGACACCACGACCGACGACGGGGAGATGGCGGTCGTGATCGCCCGACCGGTCGGTGACGGCGACTGGCCGGTGGTCCTGTACTACATCGATGCCCCGGGGCTCCGGCCGGCGACCCGGGAGTGGATGGCCCGGATGGCCGGGCACGGCTACGTCGTCGTCACCCCCGACCTCCACCACCGCCACGGCCGCCTCCTCCACTACGAACCGGCCGACGCAGCCACCGACCCCGACGCTCGCCCGACGATCATGGGCTGGATCGCCTCGATGACCGACGCGCAGATCGCCCACGACGGCGAGCGCGCCCTCGCCGCTGCCGGCGTGGCCGACGATCAGCCCTACGCCGTCGTGGGCTTCTGCCTCGGTGCTCGGGCCGTCGTACGAGCCATGCAGCGCGACGCCGCTCGCGTCGTGGCCGGCGCCGGGTGGCATCCGTCCTTCCTCGCCGACGACGAGCCCGACTCGCCCCATCTCACCGCTGCCGACCTCGCCCAGCCGCTCTTCCTCGGGATCGGCGAGGCCGACGAGGTCCAGTCGATCGAGATGCACCAGCGCTTCCTCGATGCGGTCGTCGACCTCGACCACGTCGACGTGCGGACCTTCCCCGGGGCCGACCACGGCTACACCTGGCCCGGCTACCCGACCTACGACGAGACGGCCGCCGAGACGAGCTGGACGGTCACGCTCGAGATGATCGGATCGGCTTTCGGGCGCGGGTGACGGCTCAGAGGTGGTCGGCGCCGTGGACCGGTGAGAGCCGCGGCGTGCTCCAGCCGAAGCGGATCGAGCTGAGCCGCACGCCCACGACGCACGCCGACGATCAGTGCGGTGAACGTGCAGTTGGAACTCCAGCTCCAGGCCGAAGCAGGCAGTGGAAGCCGCACGACTGGCAGGGTGGCTGCCGTGACAGGTGATTGGTTCGCGTACCGGCCAGCTGCCGGACTGCAGCCCGTCTCCCGCGTTCGGTCGGCGATCCGGTGGTCCACCCATCTCGTTGTGAACGTTCCACCGCTTCGAGCGCTTCGGAGAGCCCGGCTGCGCCGCTCACGCAATCAACAACACCGGACGTGACCGGTGCACAGTGGTGCCGCACCGAGCGTTCCCGTGCCGATCAGACCGCTCGGGCGTCCGGCATCGTCGCCAAGCAGAGCAGGGCGTTGCCCCGAGAGCACCTGGCAACGTCCCTCCAGGCGTCGCACTGCGGCACCTGAGCACGCACCGGTTGTCGATCCGCCGGCGACCGGTGCACGTCGACGAGTCAATGGAGAGTGGCCATCCCACGGGGCCAGAGCGCTGCCGCCGCGCTCCCTCGATGATGCGAAGGCCCGACGACGCCGGTCCAGACGTCTCGTCGATCGCTCGACGCACCTGATTCCTCCACGAGGAACCTGGTCCGGTGCCGTGCGAGGTACGGCGTGGAACCAACTGGTGCAGACCTATGCTCCTGCGATGGCGTCCCGACCCGTCCGCTTCGGTTCGGTCACCACGTCGTGGCCCTCCGAGCAGCTGGGCGAGCTGACGGACTCCACCGACCTCCTCCACGACGTCGCCGCTCTCCGAGCCCGCTTCGCTGAGGACGGTCACCTGCTGCTCCGAGCGGTCATCCCCCGCGAGGTCGTGCTCGGCGCTCGCGCCCGCGTCGCCCGGGTGCTCGACGACGCCGGCGCGCTGGCCCCTGGCTCCGATCCACTCCGACTCGAGATCGGTGCAGGCGAGTCCGACGTGCCGCTGCTGGGTCATCGCCCGGTCACGCACCACCCCGACGTGCTCGCCGCCCTCGAGGACGACGGGTTGTCCGACGTCGTGGCCCGGCTGCTCGGAGAGGAGGTCGTGACGTTCGACTTCACGTGGCTGCGGACGGTCGGGACCGAGCAGATGACCGGTGCGCACATGGACGTCGTCTACATGGGGCGCGGCTCGCCCCGGCTCGTCACCACCTGGATCCCCCTGGGCGACGTGACCCCGGAAGACGGCACGCTGGCGGTGGTCCCGGGCAGCCACCGGCTCGACTCCTACCGCCGGCTCCGCGAGACCTACGGCCGCATCGACGTCGATCGCGACAACGTCGCCGGCTGGTTCTCCACGGAGCCGTTCGAGGTCACCGGGGAGTTCGGCGGCACCTGGGCGACGGCCGAGCTCCGCGCCGGCGACGTGATCGTGTTCGGGATGCACACCGTCCACGCCTCCACCACCAACCTCACCGCGCGGCACCGACTGAGCTGCGACGTGCGTTGGCAGCCGTCGACCGACCCACTCGACGAGCGCTGGATGGGCGAGGACCCACCGGGTCACGTCCGCCACGACCGCCCACCGACACCCGTGGCCGAGCTCCGCGCCGGCTGGGGCCTCGCGAGGTGACGGCAGAACCGGCACACGTCGAGCTCGACGAGGTCGTCGCGGCGCTCGTCGCGCTGCCCGACGTGCTGGCCACCCTCCTCGAGCCGATCCCCCACGAGGCGTTGGCCGAGCGTCCCGAGCCCGGCGAGTGGTGCGTGTTGGAGGTGATCGGCCACCTCGTCGCCTGTGACGCCGAGGCCTTCCGCGATCGGATCGTCGCGATCGCCCGTGGCGACGGCGTCGTCGCGCCGTTCCGCCCGTGGGCGGCCATCGAGGCCCGCGACCTGGCCGCCGAGCCACTTGGTTCGCTGCTCGACGAGCTGCGGTCCGAGCGTGCGGTGTCGGCCGAGCTGCTCGCCACGCTCACGCCGGACGAGCTGGCAGTCGTCGGGACGTTCCGAGACGGCCGTCGCTTCGCCGCCGGCGACTTCGTCCACGAGTGGCCGTACCACGACCGCGACCACCTCCAGCAGATCCTGGAGATCCTCAAGGTCCGCCAACTCGGTCCCATGACCCCGGTGATGCGCTCGGCGCTCACGGACGGGTGAGCACCGGTCGATTGTCGGACCCGTCGACGGGTGCGGTCTGATGTCGTCATGGCCCCGCCGAGCGAGTTCCACGCCGACACCGCGCTGACGACCCGCGCCGACGGCACGGCCGATGCGGTGATCTCGGATCGGTGGTCGGTGGGCGCCGGCGCCAACGGCGGGTACCTGTCGGCTCTGCTGGCCCGGGCGATCATCGCGGCCGAGCGTGCCCTCCACGACGACGCGCGCCACCTCCGGTCGTTGACCGTGCACCTGTTGCGCCCAGCGGTGCCCGGTCCTGCGACGCTCTCGACCGACGTGCGCCGAGACGGGCGATCGGCGACCGTCGTCGATGCCGAGCTCGTCGCCGGTGATCGGAGCGTCGCGCTCGCCCGCGGCGTGGTGGCCGCCGATCGCGAGGCGGGCCCCGAACGCACGACGCGCCCCGCACCCGACTTCCCGCCACCCGAGTCGATCCACCGGGAGACCTGGCCCGACCCGCTCATGATCCGGTCCCGTTACGACACCCGCTACGTCGTCGGCGGCTTCCCGCCCCAGGATCTCGACGTCGCCGAGGTGTCGGGCTGGCTCCGGCCCGGCGATCACGCTCCGATCGACCTGCCGCTGCTCGTGGCCATGCTGGACGCCTGGCCGCCGCCGGTGATGATGCTGCCGGGTCCGATGATGATGGCGAGCACGATCGACATCACCTACCACCTGTTCGCGACGCTCGACGAGCCGATCGACGACTTCCTCGCCATGACCAACACCTCGACGGTGAGCGCCGGGGGCTACGTCGACACCGAGACGGTGGCGTGGATGCGCGACGGCCGCCTGCTCGGTCAGGCCCGCCAGCTCTCGGCGCTCATGCCGGGCCAACCGCTGCCCTCGGCGGGCTGATCGAGCGGCACTGCGCCCGACGCCCGGCTCAGAGCGAGCGGTCCCGGAGCGTCAGGGCGTGCTCGCGGAAGCGAGCCACGACACGTTCCTCGTCGATGCCGACGACCTC
>JBCCTY010000306.1:0-4843 GCA_039197885.1 Actinomycetota bacterium
CCGGCCGCCGTCGGCGACACCACGAGGACGCCCGCGACGAGCGCGATGGACAGGAAGAGCTTGCCGAACCGATTCACCCGCGTTCCTCCGACGGTTCTCGCGACCAGCCGACGGTAACCGGTCGCATCACCCGACTCCAGCCGCGGCACCGCTCAGCGCGGTCAGCCCACGGTTACGAAGCGTGACAACGCTGGACGACCGCTTCAGGCCGTGGCCGTCCGGGGGCCGGATGCCCGCTCGGCCGACTCCCGTGCGTGGTAGCTCGACCGGGTGAGTGGTCCGGACTCGACGTGCGGGATCCCCAACTCGTCCATCCCGTAGGCCCCGAAGCGCTCGAACTCGGCGGGCTCGACCCACCGGTGGACCGGCAGGTGGTTGGTCGTCGGGCGCAGGTACTGGCCGATGGTGACGATGTCGCAGCCGACGCCGCGGAGGTCGACGAGCGTGGCCCGGACCTCCTCCTCGGTCTCACCCATGCCCACGATGATCGAGGTCTTCGTGACGAGCCCGGCGGCGACGCCACGGGCGAGCACGGCGAGGCTCCGGGCGTAGCCGGCCGAGGGTCGCACGGCCCGCTGCAGCCTCGGGACCGTCTCGACGTTGTGGTTGAGCACGTCGGGCCGGGCATCGATCACGACCTGCAGCTGGTCGGGGTCGCCCCGGAAGTCGGGGATCAGCACCTCGACGCGGCTGCCCGGACGCCGGCGGCGGATGGCGTGGATCGTCTCGGCGAAAGCGGCGGCACCGCCGTCGTCGAGGTCGTCACGGGCGACGGCGGTCACGACGGCGTGGGCGAGTCCCATCCGGTCGACGGCCTCGGCGACTCGCTCGGGCTCGGCGGCGTCGAGCGGCTCGGGCTTGCGGGTGTCGACATCGCAGAACCCGCAGGCCCGGGTGCACCGCTCGCCGTTGATCATGAACGTGGCGGTGCCGTCGGCCCAGCACTCGAAGATGTTGGGGCACGAGGCCTCTTCGCAGACCGTCCGCAGGTCGAGGTCGCGCATGACCCGCTTGAGCTGGAGGTACTCCGGGCCCATCTGCGCCTTGACCCGCAGCCACTCCGGCTTACGGCTGGCGATCTGGAGGCCCTCGGTGACGCCGGCCTGGGCGAGACGCCCGGTGAGCCGGACGTTGCCGGCCGATGGTGGCTTCACCACGTCGCCCGACCCTCGACCTCGACTGAAGGGTGAGAGATCCGATGCTCGGTGACGCCAGACCACGTCGTGGCGCTCGACGCTCCCCCGACCCCATCGCTCGCCGGCGAGGCGACTGACCACGTCGACCACCTCGCGCATCTCGACCTCGACGCCCTCGGCGGCGAGCGACGTCACCGGCTTGTCGTCGATGCCGCACGGCACGATGTGGCCGAACATGTCGAGATCGGGCGCGACGTTGAGGGCGAACCCGTGCATCGTCCGACCCCGGGTCAGCCGGACCCCGATGGCCGCGATCTTCCGGGGGCGGCCGCCCTCCGGGTCGAGCCAGACACCGGGGTACTGCTCGAATCGACCGGCACCGGGAACGCCGAGCTCCGCGAGCGCATCGATGAGCAGCTGCTCGACGGTGTCGACGTAGGCGGCGGTGTCGGCCATGCCCCCGCCCCGCTTGCCGGGCAACGAGAGGATCGGATAGCCGACCAGCTGGCCGGGGCCGTGGTAGGTGACGTCACCGCCACGATCGGCCCGGACGAGCTCGGCGCCGACCTCCGCCGGCGGCACGAGCACGTTGGCGAGATCGGCCCGCACACCCAGCGTGTAGACGTGGGGGTGTTCCAGGAGGAGCAGGTGATCGGCCGGCGAGGTGCCGTGCAGGGCCCGTTGGAGGTCCAGGGCTTCGGCGTACGGCACCTGGCCCAGCCAGCGCACGTGCAGGGTCATCGTTGCTCCTCTCCGGCCGACGCCGGCGTCAGATCTCCTGCTCCCAGTCGCGGGTCTCGATGATCTCCTTGACCCGACGGAGGAACGAGGCGGCGTAGCCCCCGTCGAACGCCCGGTGGTCCCAGCTCAGCGAGAGGTAGCCGACCGAGTGGACGGCGATGGTCTCGTTGCCGAACTGGTCCTCGACGACGACCGGCTTGCGGCTGATGCCGTCGGTCGACAGCACGGCCACCTGCGGCTGGTTGATGATCGCCGACGTGATGTGGGTACCGAAGCTGCCGTTGTTGGAGATCGTGAACGTGCCGCCCGAGATGTCGTCCATGTTGAGCGACTTCGACCGAGCCTTGCCGGCCAGGTCGTTGATCTCACGGGTGACACCCCGGAGGTTCTTCTCGTCGGCGTGCTTGACGACCGGCACGATCAGGCCCTCGAAGTTGAGGTCGACGGCGATGCCGAGGTGGACGTCGCGGTGCACCACGAGGTGGTCGCCCTCGACCGAGGCGTTGAGGTCGGGGAACTCCCCGAGCGCCTCGACCACGGCGAGCGCCTGGAACGGCAGGTAGGTGAGGCTGTACCCCTCGGCCTGCTTGAAGGCCGCCTTGTGGGCCTTGCGGACCCGGTCGACGTTCTCGTAGTCGACCTCCATCACGGTCAGCACGTGGGGCGACGTCGCCAGCGACATGACCATGTGCTCGCCGGTCCGACGACGGATGTTGTTGAACGGCGCGATCACCGAGCGCTCGCCGGCCACGGCCGGGGCGGACGCAGCAGGAGCCGGGGCCGGAGCAGGTGGCGGAGCCGGAGCGGGAGCGGGCGCAGCAGCCGGAGCGGGCGTAGCAGCCGGAGCGGGTGCAGGAGCCGGAGCGGGCGCAGGAGCCGGGGCCGCCGACGCTGCGGGGGCCGCCGCCTCGTCATCGATGGCGTTCAGGACGTCGTTGCGGGTGATCCGTCCGCCGACGCCGGTGCCCTCGATCCGGTCGGGGTCGAGCCCGTGCTCGGTGATGAGCCGGCGCACGACCGGCGACAGCAACCGGCCCTCGACCTCCGGCGCGGGACCGGCCGATGCCGCAGCAGCCGGCGCTGGTGCAGGAGCGGGCTCCGGCGCTGGAGGCGGCGTGGGCGCAGGAGCCGGGGCGGCCTCGGGAGCGGGGGGCGGTGCTGGAGCGGGCTCCGGCGCAGGAGGCGGAGCGGGCGCAGGAGCCGGGGCGGCCTCGGGTGCGGGCGCTGCTGCATCCCCGCCGGGGGCGTCGGACACGCGGGCGATGACCTCGCCGACGTCGACCGTCTCGCCCTCGGGGGCGACGATCTCGCTGATGAAGCCGGCCACCGGCGAGGGGACCTCGGAGTCGACCTTGTCGGTCGAGACCTCGAAGAGGGTCTCGTCGATCTCGACCCGGTCACCGACCTGCTTGAACCATCGCGTGATGGTCCCCTCGGTGACGGTCTCCCCCAGCTGGGGCATCTCGATATCGGCCATCAGCTGTGCATTCCTCTCCCGGTCAGACCCAGGACGGTCTCACCGAACAACTCGGACATCGTCGGGTGGGGCTGGATGAAGGCGGCCACGTCGTCGACGGTGGCCTCCCAGTTGACCGCCAGATAGCCCTGCCCCAGCTGCTCGGTGACCCACGGGCCCATCATGTGCACGCCGAGGATCCGCCCGGCGCTCCCATCGGCGTTCTTCTCGGCGATGACCTTCACGAGGCCCTCGGTCTCGCCCACGATCAGGGCTCGACCGTTGCCGGTGAACTTGTGCTTCTCGGCGACGACGTCGTAGCCGCGCTCCTTGGCCGCTTCTTCGGTCAGCCCGGCGAAGGCGACCTCGGGGTGGCAGTAGATGCACCACGGCACCCGGTCGTGGTCGATCGGCGTCACCGGCTCGCCGAGGATCTGCTTGATGACCAGCATCGCCTCGGCGTACCCGATGTGGGCGAGCTGTGACGTGGGGATGAGGTCACCGATCGCGAACACGCCGGGCATGGTCGTGGCGCACCACTCGTCGACCTTCACGTAGCCCCGCTCGTCGAGCTCGACGCCGACGCCGTCGGCGAGGAGCGCCTCGCTGTAGGGGCGACGGCCGACCGACACCACCACCACGTCGACATCGAGGTCGTCGGCGCCTTCGATGTGGACGGTGGTGCCGCCGCCGTCCTTCGGCGTGTGGCCGTTGACGCGGACGCCGGTCTGGACCTTCACGCCGCGCTTCTTGAACGCCTTGGAGAGCGCCTTCGTGACGTCGGTGTCGCAGCCCGGGACGATGCGGTCGAGCGCCTCGAGGATCGTCACGCCGGCGCCCAGGTCGGAGAGCATCGAGGCGAACTCGCACCCGATGGCGCCACCGCCGATGACGGCGGCGCGTTGCGGCACGAAGTCGATGTCGAGGACCTCGTCGCTCGTCATCACGATGCGGCCGTCGACGTCGAAGCCGGGGATCGTCCGGGGCACCGACCCGGCGGCGAGGATGACGTTGTCGGCGACGATGGTGCCCTCGGAACCGTCGTGGTAGCGGACCTTCACCGTGCCGTCGGCCTGCAGCGTGCCGACGCCCTCGTGGACGTCGGCCTTGCGCCGCTTGAGGAGGCCGCGGAGGCCCTGGTGGAGCGTGTCGACGACGGTGTTCTTCGCGGCGACCGCCTCGCCCATGTCGACGCTGGGCTCGCCCACCGTGATGCCGAACTTCTTCGCCTCGGAGATGTGACGGTAGGTGGCCGACGTCTCGAGGAGGCGCTTGGCCGGGATGCACCCGCGGTGCAGGCACGTGCCGCCCATCTTGTCCTTCTCGACGACGGCGATCTTCAGCCCGGCCGCGCTGCCGTAGAGCGCTGCTCCCTCACCGCCCGGTCCGCCACCGATGATGACGACGTCGACCTGCTCTGGCTCGCTCATCACGCTCCTCGAATCGATCCCGGGTCAGCGTACCGATCGGGACGGGGCGACTCGGCCGGAACCGCTGGTCAGAGGACGAG
>JBCCTY010000307.1:0-4828 GCA_039197885.1 Actinomycetota bacterium
CGAGCTGCGACGGCGGGGGACCGTGGACGGCCTCGTCGCAACCGCCGCGATCTCGGTCGTCCCGCGCCGATGGGCCGACGCCGTCGAGGAGGCCGCGGAGGGCGGCTCGTTGTTCGCGGGATTCACCCGACTCGGGCTCGATGTCACCAGGTCCTGGAGCCGGGGCGAGCTGGTCACCCCGCCCGCCGAGGTGGCGTCGTCGCTCGGGCACGAGGGCCGTCCGCCCACCTGGTTCCTCGAGTCCGTGAACCGCGACCGCCGTACCGGACGATCGGTCGAGCACGCCCGCACCTGGCTCCGGGCCGACGTGTTCCGCATCCGCTTCGAGCTGGGACCCGAACCGACGACCGACGAGGTGGAGGCACCATGACGACCGACATCGACCGCACGCGGCGGGTCGAGCTCCTGGCCGGACTCGACGCCGAACCACTGGTCGCGCTGGCCGACCGATGCCTCGGTCGTGTCGACCCGGTGATCGTGCAGGAACCCGAGGTCGGGATGGTGATGCTGCCCGTTCGGGAGCCGGTGGCCCACGAGCGCTTCTACCTGGGTGAGGTGCTCGTGACCCGTGCCGAGGTCGAGCTCGACGGCCATCGCGGCTGGTCGATGCGCCTCGGCGACGACCGGGCGGCGACCCTCGCGGCTGCGATCTGCGATGCCGTCGTGGAGTCGGGCGGGCCCGAGGCCGCCGACGTCGTCGAGCTCTGTCGCTGGTCCGCCGAGGCGGCCGCCGCCGCCGAACGAGCCGAGTGGGCCGAGCTCGCATCGACCGAGGTCACCTTCGAGGAGCTGGACTGATGACGGGGACCTACCCGACCGGAACCGACGTGGGCGGCGAGCCGCCCGACGGTGAGCTCGTCCGCGCGGCTCGACTCGAGGGGGTGCGCTCGCAGCAGGCGTTCGGCGTGCTCCTCGACTCGCTCTCGCGCCCCGGATCGATCCACCGGATCCCCACCGGGGTGCTCGTCGACGGCCTGCCACCGGCGCTCGTGCTCGCCCTGGCCACCGCCGACGTCGAGGTGACGGTGGCGGTGCTCCGGTCCGTCGACGAGCCCGACTGGGCCCGGCTGCTGTCCGACGCGACCGGCGCCCGGATCGCGCCGATCGAGGCGGCCGGGTGCGTGACCGCCCTGGTGGCCCCGAGCCCCGACGACATCGAGGTGCTCCGGCGGGGCACGGCGCTCGCTCCCGAGTCGGCGGCACGGCTGGCGCTCTCGGTCACCGCGCTCACCGACGGTTCGACCGCCGCCGACGACGTCGTCGTCGGCCTCCAGGGCCCCGGCGTCGACGGGAGCATCACCCTGGGGGTGACCGGCATCGGCGCCGAGGTCGTCGAGGCGCTCGCGCTGGCGAACGCCGCGTTCCCGGCCGGTGTCGACACCTGGCTCGTCTCCGACGGCGGCGACGTCGCCGCGATCCCTCGCAGCACCAGCATCGAGGTCCGCCATCGTGCGGCCACGACCTCAGGAGGTCACTGACCGATGGGCTACGCAGCAGCCAAGGGCGGGCTCGACGCCATCCGCGCCGCCGAGGAGCTCGTCCGCCGCAAGCGGGTGGCGGCACCGAGCCCCTGGCTCGAGGTCGACCAGCTCCTGGATCGGCAGCGGCTCGCCGTCGACCGGGTCATGGGCGAGGGTGGGCTCTGGGCTCCGGAGCTGGCGGCGCGGGCGCTCCGCCAGGCCGAAGGCGACGTGATCGAGGCCTCGCACCTCGTGCGCTCGCACCGCTCGACCCTGCCCCGCTTCGCCTACGCCGACGCGGTCGACGCCGACGAGATGACGATCCTGCGCCGCATCGTGCCCGCGTTCCGCAACCCGCCGGGACCCCAGCTGCTCGGGCGTACGGTCGACTACACCGGCCGACTCCTCGACCCGATGCCGGAGGACCAGGCCCGGGAAGCCGCCGCCGAGGCAGCGGTCGCCGTCGCCGAGGCTCCTCCCGAGGTCGCTCCCGACGCGGTGGAGCCCGATCCGGCTCGCCGTCGACCCCGTCGCCTCTACGAACTGCTCCGCGACATGGACCTCATGGTCGATCGTCGTCGCGACGACGATCCCGAACCGGCCGACATCACGCGGACCCCGGCCCGACCCGGTGCGCCGCGGTCCGCGCTCCTCGCGACCATGGCCCGGGCCGAGACCGGGGCGCTGGTCCAGCTCTGGTACCGCAACATCCTGGGTCCCGACCGCCACCTCCACGAGGTGACCCTCGGCGAGGTCCGCCATGGTGAACTGCCCGTGCGGGTCGCCCATCCGACGACGGGTGAGGCGGTGACCCTCGGTCGGATCCGGGCCACCGAGGTCGAGGCCATCGAGGACCTCGACGGGATCGACGAGGAGGTCGACCGCTTCGATGTCGGGTACGGGCTCTGCATGGGCCACAACGAACGCAAGGCCATCGCGATGGCCAACCTCGACATCGCCGTGCACCGCGACCAGGGCCGCGGTCCGCTGGAGCAATCGGTGCTGCAGACCACTGACGGGCTCGACGCCTCCGGCTTCCTCGAGCACCTCAAGCTGCCGCACTACGTCACGTTCCGGTCGATGATCGAACGCAAGCAAGCGCGTCGCGACGTGAAGGCGGCGATGGTCCGCGGCGACGATGCCGACCTCGGAAAGGACTGCCGATGACGCTGTCGGACCTGCTCGGGGAGCCGTCGCCCGGCCGCACCGCGCAGTTGCTCGAACCGCGACCCGAGCGCTCCGAGCTGCTCGACGAGTACTCCAAGCGAGAGATCCGGAGGGCGTGCCTGACCGCCGTCGCCGTCCCGGGCTACCAGGTGCCGTTCGGGAGCCGGGAGATGCCCGTCGCCCGAGGCTGGGGATCGGGCGGCCTCCAGGTGACGCTCGGCGTCCTGGGAGACGACGACACCGTCAAGGTCATCGACCAGGGCGAGGACGCCGGCGTCAACGCCGCCAACCTCCGGCGCCTGATCCGCGACACCACCGGTGTGGCGACCACCACCGACTCGCGTGAGGCCACGGTGGTGCAGACCCGCCACCGGGTCCCCGAGGACGAGATGACCGACGAGCAGGTGCTCGTGCTCCAGGTTCCCGTGCCCGAGCCCCTCCGTGGCGTCGAGCGCGACATGGCCGAGCTGGCCCGCATGCATGCCGAGGCCGACTACTCGAAGATGTGGGTGAGCCTCTACGAGGACGTCGTCCGCAACGGCGTCATCACCCGCACGACGGGGTACCCGTGCCTCGTCGGCGGGCGCTACGTGATCGCCACGACGCCGATCCCTCGGTGGGATGTGCCGAAGCTGCACCAGTCCCGGCACCTGTCGCTCTTCGGTGCCGGTCGCGAGAAGCGGATCTACGCCGTGCCGCCCCACACCGACGTCGAGCCACTGACCTTCGACGACGTGCCCTTCGAGGTCGAGCGGACCCCGGGCGCGTGCTGTCGCCTGTGCGGCGCGGGTTCACCGGGCCAGCCCGAGTCGTTCCTCGTCGAGGTCCCACAGCTCGACGGGCCGTCCACCTGGGTCTGCTCCGACAGCGACTGGTGCATGCGCCGGCGGGGCATCGAGCCCCTGTCGGAGCCCGCCTTCGACGACGAACCGCACGACGCCGACGAGGAGGGCTTCTGATGGCCGGGTGGGCGCTCAAGGTCGAGGGCCTGGGCAAGATCTACGGGCCGACCGGTGCCGTCCTCGGGGACGAACCCGAGGCCGTCGCCGGCACCGGTCCGGCGTTCGGTCGGACGGTGAGCCCGGCGACCGGCGCCGTCGTCGGTGCATGGGACGTGGGCTTCGAGGTCGCTCCCGGCGAGGCGTTGGGCATCATCGGTGAGTCGGGCTCGGGCAAGTCGTCGGTGCTGCGCTGCATCGCCGGTGACCTCCCGGCGACCGCCGGGCGGGCCTGGTTGCGATCCTTCCGCGGCGGCGAGGTCGACGTCATGGCCGTCGACGCTGCGACCAGGCGGTCGCTGCGGGTCGATCAGCTCTCGGTCGTCTACCAGGACCCGGGTGAGGGTCTCGAGCTCGGCATCAGCGCCGGGGGGAACGTCGCCGAGCGGCTGACCGCAGCCGGGTGGCGCCACTTCGGTGACATCCGCACCCGCGCCGCCGAGCTCCTCAGCCGCACCGAGGTGCCGCTCGAGCGCATGGACGACCTCGTCCGGACCTTTTCGGGTGGCATGCGGCAGCGGGTCCAGCTCGCGAAGGCGCTCGCCAACCGCCCGCCGGTCGTGCTCCTCGACGAGCCGACGACCGGGCTCGACGCGTCGGTGGCCGCCGGCGTGCTCGACCTCGTGCGCGATCTGCTCGACGAGCTCGGCCTCGCTGCCGTGGTCGTGTCGCACGACTTCGCCGTCATCGAGATGCTGACCCAGCGGGTGATCGTGATGCACCACGGTCGGGTGGTCGAGGAGGGCCTCACCGACCAGTTGCTCGAGGATCCCCAACACCCCTACAGCCAACGCCTCGTCGCCGCGGCGCGGGGCTGACGTCGTGACCGGAGGAGCGTCGATGGCGGACCGAACCGTGCTCGAGGTGCGCGACCTGCGCGTGTCGTTCGAGCTGCACGCGATCGAACGGTACGTGGAGGCCCTGCGGGGCGTGAGCCTGACCGTGGCGGCGGGGGAGCACGTCGCCCTCGCCGGGACGAGCGGCGCCGGCAAGTCGTCGTTGTTGAAGTCGATCTACCGGACCTACCTGCCCGACTCCGGCGAGGTGTGGCTGCACCGCGAGGACGGGACCAGCGTCGAGCTCCGGGGTCTCCCCGACCGGGAGCTGCTCGACGTCCGGGCGGCCGAGATCGGCTACGTGTCGCAGTTCCTGCGCCCGGAGCCCCGACGCAGCGCGCTGGAGGTCGTGAGCCGGGCCGGCGTC
>JBCCTY010000308.1:0-4815 GCA_039197885.1 Actinomycetota bacterium
GTCCCCCACTTCGTGAGCGCGACCGGGCCCGCATAGGGTCTCGGTGGGGACACCAGGGGAGGGCTGGCGATGCTGGATCTGATCATCCGTGGCGGCTACGTCGTCGACGGCACCGGAGCACCAGGGGCGGTGGGCGACGTGGGCGTCCGCGACGGCAGGATCGTCGCGCTCGGCACGATCGACGACGGCGCCGCCGAGGTCGTCGAGGCCGACGGGCTCGTCGTGGCCCCCGGCTTCGTCGACATCCACACCCACTACGACGCCCAGGCCTTCTGGGACACGACGCTCTCGCCCTCGCCGTTGCACGGCGTGACCACGGTCGTGGGCGGCAACTGCGGCTTCACCATCGCACCCCTGGCCGCCGACGCCGGGGAGTACCTCAAGACGATGCTGGCTCGCGTCGAGGGCATGCCGCTGGAGTCGCTCGACGAGGGGGTGCCCTGGGACTGGACCTCGTTCGCCGAGTACCTCGACCGTCTCGACGGGCGCCTCAGCGTCAACGCCGGCTTCCTGGTCGGCCACTCCGCCATCCGTCGGGTCGTCATGGGCGACGACGCGACGTCGGGGAGGGCACCCACGGCGGCGGAGCACGATCGGATGCTGGCCCTGCTCCGGGAGGGCCTCGCCGCCGGTGGCCTCGGGTTCTCGTCGACCTGGTCGCCCACCCACAACGATGCAGCCGGTGACCCCGTGCCGTCGCGTCACGCCGACGTCGACGAGCTGGTCGCGTTCTGCGAGGTGGTCGGCGAGTACGAGGGCACCACGCTCGAGTTCCTGCCGACCTCGGGCGACTTCACCGATGAGCACTACGACGTGATGACGCGGATGTCGGTCGCCGCCGATCGGCCGTTGAACTGGAACGTCCTCCAGGTGACCGCCCGCAACACCGAGATGGTCGAGAACCGCCTCGCCGCAGGTGACCACGCCGCCGCCCGCGGCGGCAGGGTGGTCGCGCTCACGATCCCCGACGTGATCCGGCCGCGTCTGTGCTTCCAGACCGGCTTCGTGCTCGATGCGCTCCCCGGCTGGGCCAAGCCGATGGCGCTGCCCGACGACGAGAAGCTCGATCTGCTCGCCGACCCTGTGGGCCGGAAGGAGCTCGACGAGCTGGCGAAGAGCGAGACCGGCCCGCTGCGCGGCATCGCCCGCTGGGAGCGGATGACCTTCGTGGAGTGCTTCACGCCCGACACCGAGCCGTTCGAGGGCCGCACCGTCGGCGAGGTCGCCGAGGAGCTCGGCACGACCGCCTGGGACGCCCTGTGCGACGTCGTGGTGCGCGATGGCCTCCGCACCGGATTCAGCCCGCCGGCGCGGGGTGACGACGATGCCGACTGGGAGCGCCGCGTGGAGGTGTGGCGCGACCCACGAGCGATCGTCGGCGCATCGGACGCCGGCGCCCACCTCGACCTCCTGGCGACGTTCAACTACTGCACGACCCTCATCGCCGAGACCGTCCGCAAGCGGTCGCTGCTCTCGGTCGAGGAGGCGGTGAAGCTGCTGACCGATGACCAGGCCCGGCTCTACGGGATCACCGGCCGCGGGCGGCTGGCCGAGGGCTGGGCGGCTGACATCGTCGTGTTCGACCCGGAGCGGATCGGACCGGGACCGGTGTACACCCGCGACGACCTGCCGGGCGGCGCCGGTCGGCTCTACGGCGAGGCCGAGGGCATCGAGCACGTCTTCGTGAACGGCGTCGAGATCGTCCGCGGCGCCGAGTTCACCGACGCCCGCCCCGGCACGCTCCTCCGCTCCGGTCGCGACACCGAGACGGTCACGGCGTCGTGACGAGCGTGAGCTCACTCGCGACACCGGCGGCGTGAACGAGTCCGTACTCACTCGCGACACCGAGACGGTCACCGCGTCGTGAACGAGCGCGAGCTCGCTGCGGGTCTGGCTCCGACGCCCGGCTACCGCTACGCGAGCTGGGCCGGGGACCGGCTGTTCGTCGCCGGCCAGGTCCCCCTCGACGCCGAGGGGACGCTGGTCGGGCCGGACGATCCGGCCACGCAGGCGCGTCGATGCCTCGACAACCTGCGGATCCTGCTGACCGTCCACGGTGTCGAGCTCGAGAGCGTCCGCCACCTCACGATCCACGTCGTCGGCGAGCACCAGAACCTGCTCGACACGTGGTCGGCCGTGACCGAGTGGTTCGACGGACCGGTCCCACCGGCGACGCTGCTCGGCGCCCACCTGCTCGGCCACACCGGCCAACTCGTCGAGGTCGACGCCCAGATCGTCAGGTGACGAGGTCGAAGCCCTCGTCGATCCAGCCCGTCACGCCTCCGATCATCTTCCGCACGGGCCGTCCCAGTTCGGCCAGTCGCAGCGCAGCCCGGTCGGCACCGTTGCAGTGGGGACCGTTGCAGTAGACGACGTAGGCGGTCTCCGGGGGCCACTCGGCCAGTCGCTCCTCGGTGATGTCGCGATGGGGCAGGTTGACGGCGCCCGCGACGTGGCCGCGCCCGAAGCCCTCGGCCGACCGGACGTCGAGCAGCACGAACCCCGGCTCGCCCGAGGCGAGCGCCTCGTGGGTGTCCCAGCAGTCGGTCTCGACCTCGAGCAGGTGGCGGAAGTGGGTGGCGGCATCGGTCATGACCCCACCGTCCCGCCCCGTCGTCCCATCGGCCAGTGGCAGGAATGCCGATGTTCGACGAGAATCTGCCAGTGCCGACCAACGATCCGCTCGAAGTCTCGATCGTGGCCTACGACGGCCTCTGCACGTTCGAGTTCGGCATCGCCGTCGAGCTGTTCGCGCTGCCCCGCCCTGAGCTCGCCGACTGGTACCGCACGACGGTCGTCGCCGAGGCGGGCACTCCCGTCCGCGCGACCGGTGGGGTGTTGGTCACCCCGGCAGCCGACCTGGCTGCGCTCGAGGAGGCGGGGACGGTCATCGTGCCGGGCTGGACCGGCCACCCGGCACCGGCGGTCGTCGATGCGGTGCAGCGCGCCCACGCACGCGGCGCACGGGTGATGACCATCTGCTCCGGCGTCTTCCTCCTCGCTGCGACCGGCCTGCTCGACGGGCGCCGGGCCACGACGCACTGGCGCCACCTCGCCCGGCTCCGGGACGAGCACCCGGAGGTCCGGATCGAGCCCGACGTGCTCTACGTCGACGAGGGCGAGCTGCTCACCTCGGCTGGCAGCGCCGCCGGCATCGACTGCGGCCTCCACCTCGTGCGTCGCGACCACGGCGCAGCG
Source organism: Actinomycetota bacterium (assembly GCA_039197885.1). Taxonomy (GTDB): domain Bacteria; phylum Actinomycetota; class Acidimicrobiia; order Acidimicrobiales; family Poriferisodalaceae; genus JBCBSZ01. The sequence continues at coordinate 3,199 of JBCCTY010000308.1, forward strand.
GTCGCCAACCAGGTGGCCCGCCGCCTGGTCGTCCCGCCCCATCGCGACGGCGGACAACGCCAGTTCGTTCCCGAACCGGTCGCGCCGCCCGGGGAGGACGACCTCGTCGCGATCGTGTGCGAGTGGGCCGTCGAACACCTCGGCGACGACCTCACCGTCGCCCGGCTCGCGGCACATGCCGGGCAGTCACCGCGCACCTTCGCCCGGCGGTTCGGCGCCGCGACCGGCACGAGCCCCAAGCGCTGGCTGACCGAGCAGCGGGTGCTGGTCGCTCGTCGCCTCCTCGAGACCACCGACGCCTCCGTGGAGGAGATCGCACGCCTCGTCGGCTTCGGCGCCGCCACGACCCTGCGCGATCGACTCCGTGCGTCGATCGGCACGACGCCGAGCGCCTACCGGAGGCGCTTCTCCGAACGATCCCACTGAGCGTCCGGCTCGTCGACCGGCGCGGGCTCGACCGATGCCGGGGGATGGAACCTCGCCACCGAGGCCGCCACGGCCGCCGACACCAGGAGGATCCCGGCGGCGACGAGGCCGAGCACGGGCAGCGATCCGGCCGAGACGAGCGCGCCGCCGAGCGCCGGACCGGCGACCCGTCCGGCGGCCATCACCGCTTGTGCGTCACCGGCCCGCTCCTCCGGGTAGCGCGACCGACTCGACAGCAGGTCGAACGAGGACGGGAGGGCGACGAAGAACAGGAGACCCCAGAGCGACACGACGACGAAGAAGACGACCGGGGACCGCGTCACGGTGAGCAACGCGGCCGAAGCGGCGATCGCGGTGATCGCCGCCGGCGACGCCCACTCCGGCCTCGGCACCCGGCTCGCGAGCAACCCCATCGCAGCGTTGACCACGATCGCCACCGAGACCGCCATCGCGGTGAGGTCGGCGCGCTCGGTGCCGATGACCGCGACGAAGACGAAGACCGAGGATCCGCCGGTCGTGAGCAGGCCGAGGGCGAGGAGCATCAGCAGCGCCGGCGTGGCCGCCGGTCCCCGTCGGCCGCCCGGCCGGGGTCCGAGGTGGGACGAGGGCTCGATCGGGAGAGCCAGGGGGATGAGCGCGAGCACGGCGAGGACGGCGAACGTGGCTCCGGCGCTCACCTCGGAGGCCAGGACGGCCACGAGTGGCGTCGACACCATGACCACCAGCGGTGCGGCCACGTTGAGCTCGTTCGTCCGACGTCGGTGCCCGAACGCCTCACGCCAGGCGAGCCACGCCGTCGCACCCAGACCGACGCCGGAGATCACCCGCAGGGCGAGCAGCAGCGGCCAGGACGACACGAGCGCCGACAGCCCGTTCGCGACGGCCAGCGCCAGGATCGAGCCCACCACGACCTGCGAGGTCGGGGCGAGCACGCGGGGCGCCAGCCAGCTGCCGATCATGAAGCCGGCGAGCTGCGCCGTCGAGATGAGTCCGGCGGTGCCCACCCCGATGTCGAGCGCGTCGGCGATCGCCGGGATCAGGAAGGGCGTTGCCGCGAAGTTCGCCGTGCCCAGGGCGAGCGCGACGAGCAGCCCGGCTGGCAGCGTCGGCCGGGCGGCCGCGACGAGGCGGTAGGGAACGTGCACGGTCGAGCAGTGTGGGGTCGGTCACCGACGCTCCGACGCCGATCGA
>JBCCTY010000309.1:0-4780 GCA_039197885.1 Actinomycetota bacterium
CGGAGGTCGGCGATCAGGGCGGCGTGGTCCACGGCCACAGGATGGCGGACGCCATCGACCTACGGTGTTCGCTCGATGCCCGACTCCACGGTTCGTGCCCCACGCGGGATGGTCTGCTCGGTCGACCACCTCGCCTCCGTCGCCGGTGCAGCAGCCCTCCGCGAGGGCGGCACGGCGGCCGATGCCGCGATCGCCACGTCAGCCGTCCTCGCTGTCACCTCCCAGCACATGTGTGGCATGGGCGGCGACCTCTTCGCCCTCGTCCACGAGGGGCACCACACGCCCCTGGCGCTCGACGCCTCTGGTCGCGCCGGATCGGGGGCCGATCCGGCGCGACTCCGCGCCGAGGGACACACCGAGATGCCCTTCCGCGAGGACGTGCGCACCGCCACGGTCCCGGGCTGCATCGACGGCTGGGCCGGGCTCCACGCCCGGTGCGGCAGGCTCCCGCTGTCCCGTGTCCTGGCACCGGCGATCGCCTACGCCGAGGAGGGCTTCCCGGCCTCGCCGCTGCTCGTGGCCTCGCATGCTCGGATCGCCGGGCTGCCCGGTGCCGCCGATTACGACGACGTCGCACCGCTGCGCCCGGGCACGATCGTCCGTCGTCCGGGCGCAGCAGCCACGCTCCGCACGCTCGCCGCCGAGGGACGTGACGGCGTCTTCGGCGGCGACTACGGCGCCGACCTGCTCGAGCTCGGCGCTGGCGAGTACACGCGGGCCGATCTCGACCGGAGCCAGGCCGCCTGGGTCGAGCCGCTCTCCGCCCGTGCCTTCGGCCACACCGTGTGGACGATGCCGCCCACGTCGCAGGGCTACCTGGCCGCTGCGGGAGCGGCCGTGGCGGGCCAGGTCGATCTGCCCGACGACCCGGACGACGAGCGGTGGGCGCACCTCCTGATCGAGGTCGCCAAGCAGGTCGGCCACGATCGCCCGGACCGGCTCTTCGACGGCGCCGACGGCGCCACGCTCCTCGCCGCTGCCCGGCTCGACGCCCGGGCAGCAGCCATCGACCCCGAACGAGCATCGACGCTCGCACCACCCGGACGCGGTGGCGGCACGATCTACCTCTGCGCTGCTGACCGCGACGGGCAGGCCGTGTCGCTCATCCAGTCGAACGCCTCGGGCTGGGGCAGCCACCTGATCCTCCCCCGCACCCGCATCTTCCTCCACAACCGCGGCATCGGGTTCTCGTTGCGCTCCGGGCATCCGGCCGAGTACGGCCCCGGTCGGCGTCCACCCCACACGCTTGCGCCCACGATCGTGACCCGAGCCGACGGGACGCTCCGCGCCGTGGTCGGCACCATGGGCGGCGACGCCCAGCCGCAGATCGTCGAGCAGCTGCTCGTCCGCCTCCTCCACCACGGCGAGACGCCGGGGGCCGCCGTCGACGCCGGACGGTGGACCCTCACCTCGCCGGGCGGCAACGGCTTCGACACGTGGGACGATCCAGCGGGACCGAGCGTCGCGATCGAGGCCCACGCGGCGCCGGGCTGGGACGCGCTCGCCGGCCGCGGTCACCGCGTGGAGCGGACCGTGCCGGGGGCGAGCGGGTTCGGGCACGCCCACGTGATCACCGCCGAGGACGGCCACCTCGCCGGGGCGGCCGACCCCCGGGCCCTGACCGGAGCGGCGATCGGCTGGTAACGGAGGGACTCGGTTACCGTCGACGTCGATGACGCGCCACCTCGCCGACCTCACCGGGCCCGAGATCGCCACCCGGCTCGGTCCTCGATCGATCCTCCTGCAGCCGATCGGGGCCGTGGAGCAACACGGCCCGCACCTCCCGCTCTCGACCGACTTCGTCATCGCCGACGAGATCGCCGCGGCCACCGTCGAGCGGGTCCCCGACGAGCTCGACGTGTGGCTCCTGCCGACGATGGCCTACTCGAAGTCCAACGAGCACGCCTGGTCGGCCGGCACGGTGTGGCTCGGGCCCGAGACGCTCCTCCGGGTGATCGACGACATCGGGAGGTCGCTCGCCACGACCGCGGCAGAACGGCTCGTGTTCCTGAACGGTCACGGCGGCAACTCGTCGTTGCTCAACGTCGCGTGCCGCGAGCTCCGGCTCCACCACGGGTTGCGGACGTTCCTGACCCACCCCGGCGTCCCCCCGGACCAGGGCGGCGCCTCACCTGCGTCCGAGCTCGGCATGGGCATCCACGGCGGGCTGATCGAGACCTCGGTCATGCTCCATCTCCGACCCGACCACGTGCACCTCGATCGGGCGTCGCGCAACGTCCCCGAGCGGCTCGCCGACAACGAGCTCGTGCGCTTCGGCGGTGAGGTGAGCTTCGGCTGGCTCTCCGACGACTTCGGCCCCGACGGTCACATCGGCGATCCGACGGGTGCGAGCGCCGAGCTCGGCGCCGAGTGGTTCGAGGCGGCCGTCGAGCGGATGGTCACCAAGCTCACGGAGGTCGCCGCCTTCGACTTCGGCCGATGAACGGTCGGGAAACACAGGGTTCATCTTTCGAACGCCTTCCCGTGATCGTCACGATCTAGTGTGCGGGACCGGATGACCGCCCCGACCGATCTCGACCGTCCCCGTCCCGACGTGAGCACCGGACTGTCGTTCCGCGACGTCGACATGGTGTTCCCCGACGGCACGCACGCCCTGTCGGGTGTCTCGTTCGATGTCGAGCCCGGCGAGTTCATCACCGTCGTCGGCCCGTCGGGGTGCGGCAAGTCCACCCTGCTCCGCATCGCGTCGGGCCTCGAGACCGCCTCGGGCGGATCGGTCGACGTCGACCGGTCCAACATCGGCTACGTGTTCCAGGACGCGACGCTCCTCGACTGGCGCACCGTCCTGAAGAACGTCGAGCTGCTGGGTGAGCTCCACGGCGTCGACGGCGCCGAGCGCACCGCTCGTGCGATGGACGCGATCCGCACGGTGGGGCTCGAGGGCTTCGAGCACCACCACCCCCACGCGCTGTCGGGCGGCATGCGGATGCGCGCCTCCATCGCCCGGTCGCTCACGATGCACCCGCCGGTGTTCCTGTTCGACGAGCCGTTCGGAGCGCTCGACGAGATCACCCGCGAGCACCTGAACGACGAGCTGATCAGCCTGTTCCGGGCCGAGCGGTTCGCCGGCCTCTTCATCACCCACTCCATCTACGAGGCCGTGTTCCTCAGCACCCGGGTGCTGGTGATGTCCAACCGGCCCGGGCGGATCGTCGCCGACTTCGACGTCCCCTTCGAGTACCCGCGGGCCCCGGAGCTGCGCTTCGAGCCCGAGTTCGCCGAGCTGTCAGGCAAGGTGTCCGCCGCGCTGCGCGGTGGCCACGCCGAGGGGGCCGACCGATGACCGACCTCGCCCCCCCGATGACCACCGACGCGGCGTCGGCCGGCTCCGAGGCGCCGACCCGCGGCCAGGTCACCGAGCCGGCAGCCGGCCGGTCCTTCTCCTTCGGCGACCGGCTCGGGCAGCTCGGCGTCCTCGCCGGCTTCCTCGCCTTCTGGTACGTCGCACCGCTGATCTTCCTGTCGGGTCGGGAGTTCCTCGTCCCCAAGCCCCACGACGTCTTCTACGTCTCGTTCTGGGAGGACGTCACCGGTCGCGACCTCTGGGAGTACGTCAAGCTCGTCGTGAGCGACATCGTCCCGTTCCTCGACCTCGGCGCCGATCCGGACACCAACGTCATCTTCATCAAGAACATGGTCGCCCTGTGGCTCACCACGAAGGTGGCGCTGGTCGGTCTCGCCTTCGCCATCGTCCTCGGCGGCCTCGTCGCCATGCTGATGAGCCAGGCCAAGTGGGTCGAGAAGGCGTTCTTCCCCTACCTCATCGCCCTCCAGGCCGTCCCGATCCTCGCGCTCGTCCCGCTCATCGGTGTCATCTGGGGCTTCGGGTTCAACGCCCGGGTGATCGTCTGCGTGATCATCGCCTTCTTCCCGATCGTGGCGAACTCGTTGTTCGGACTGCTCTCGGCGAAGCGGGCCCACCACGAGCTGTTCACCCTGCACGGCGCAGGACCGGTCACCAGGTTGTGGAAGCTCATGCTGCCGGCAGCCCTGCCCGCGGCGTTCACCGGCTTCCGCATCGCCGCCGGGCTGTCGGTCATCGGCGCCATCGTCGGTGACTTCTTCTTCCGCCGAGGCGAAGCCGGCATCGGCTCGTTCCTCGACGCCTACGCCTCTCGACTGCAGTACGAGGAGCTGTACGGAGCGATCATCCTGTCCTCCGTCCTCGGCATCGTGGTCTTCGCGTTCTTCGGATGGCTCGCCCGTCGCGTGACCGGGTCGTGGCATTCGGAGCGGTCGGCCGGCTGAACCCCCCTCGGCTCGCCGCCTTCCCTGACACCCATACAGGAGATACCCCATGCCACGATCCCTGATGCGCCTGCTGGCGTTGCTGCTGGCCTTCGGGCTGGTCGCCGCCGCCTGCGGCGACAGCGACGACGAGGAGACCAGCGACACCACCGAGGCATCGGCATCGGCATCGGCGTCCGAGCCGGCCGAGACCACCGAGGCACCCGCCGAGGAGGCCGACACCACCGAGGCACCGGCCGAGGAGGAGGCCGACACCACCGAGGCGCCGGCCGAGGAGATGAGCGGCAGCCTCTCCGAGCTCTGCCCGCCCAACATCGTGATCCAGAAGGACTGGAACCCCGAGTCCGAGCACGGGATGCTCTACGAGCTGATCGGCAAGGAGGGCTACGAGATCAACGCCGGTGCGGCGATCGTCTCGGGTGACCTCGTCTTCCAGGGTGAGGACACCGGCGTCGACATCGAGATCCGCTCCGGCGGCCCGGCCATCGGCTTCCAGCAGGTGACGGCGCAG
>JBCCTY010000310.1:0-4766 GCA_039197885.1 Actinomycetota bacterium
ACCGCAGCCGGCCTCACCGCGCTCACCCACCATCTCGTCCCACCGAACGACGGCGGACTGGCGCTCGGCCAGGCGTTCGTCGCCACCCACGCGGCCTCACCGGACCGACTCGTCGCCGCCGGGGCCACCATCGCGACCGAGGAGGACTGACCATGTGTCTCGCCGTTCCCGGCCAGATCATCGACATCCGGGCCGAACAGGGCACGCGGATGGCCACCATCGACTTCGACGGCATCCACAAGGACATCTGCCTCGCGTACCTGCCGGACATCGAGGTCGGTGACTACGCCATCGTCCACGTCGGCTTCGCCATCTCGAAGATCGACGAGGCCTCGGCGCTCGAGACGCTCCAGATGTTCGCGGACCTGGGCATCCTCGAGGAGGAGCTCGGGGTGGACGAGGAGGTCGCTCCGTGAAGTACCTCGACGAGTTCAACGACCCCGAGCTGGCCGGTCGCCTGTTCGACGACATCGCCCGGATCACCACACGACCGTGGGCGATCATGGAGGTCTGCGGCGGGCAGACCCACTCGATCATCCGCAACGGCATCGACCAGCTCCTCCCCGACGAGATCGAGCTGATCCACGGCCCGGGCTGCCCGGTCTGCGTGACACCGCTCGGGGTGATCGACCAGGCCCTGGAGATCGCCGCCCGACCCGAGGTCATCTTCTGCTCGTTCGGCGACATGCTCCGCGTGCCGGGCAGCAGCACCGATCTCATGCAGGTGAAGAGCCGGGGCGGTGACGTCCGGGTGGTGTACTCGCCGCTCGACGCCGTCCAGCTCGCCGCCGAGCACCCGGACCGCGAGGTGGTGTTCTTCGCCATCGGCTTCGAGACGACCGCCCCGGCCAACGCCATGGCGGTGCACCTCGCCCAGCAGCGCGGCGTCGACAACTTCTCGGTGCTGGTGTCGCACGTGCTCGTCCCGCCGGCGATCGAGGCGATCGTGTCGTCACCGACCAATCGCGTCGACGGGTTCCTCGCCGCCGGTCACGTCTGCTCGGTCATGGGCACCTGGCAGTACGAACCGCTCGTCGAGCGACACGACGTGCCCATCGTCGTGACCGGATTCGAACCGCTCGACGTCCTGGAGGGCATCCGACGGGTCGTCCGCCAGCTCGAGGCCGGCGTCGCCGAGCTGGACAACGCCTACGAGCGGGTCGTCAGCGCCGGAGGGAACACTCCGGCGCAGCGCATGCTCGACGACGTCTTCGAGGTGTGCGATCGGCAGTGGCGCGGGATCGGTGAGATCCCCGCCAGCGGCTGGGGGCTCTCGAAGCGCTACGCCGACTACAACGCCGAGCTGCGCTTCGGGGTGAGCGACATCGACACCCCCGAGTCACCGTTGTGCCGCAGCGGCGAGGTGCTCCAGGGGCTCATCAAGCCCAACGAGTGCGAAGCCTTCGGCACCACCTGCTCGCCTCGCAACCCGCTCGGCGCCACCATGGTCTCCAATGAGGGCGCCTGCGCCGCCTACTTCCAGTACCGGCGCCTCGACGTGCCGGTCTCGATCGGATGAGCCGGTCGATGACCGATCGGCCGGACTTCGAGGGCTGGTCGTGCCCGATCCCGCTGCGCGACCACGAACGCATCGTGATCGGCCATGGCGGTGGCGGGAAGCTCTCGGCGGAGCTCGTCGAGCACCTCTTCGTGCCGGCGTTCGGGGGACGCGACGCCGACCTCCACGACTCGGCCCTGGTCGACGTGCCCGCCGGACGGCTCGCCTTCTCGACCGACTCCTACGTGGTCCGACCGCTGTTCTTCCCCGGCGGCGACATCGGCGAGCTCGCCGTCAACGGCACCGTCAACGACATCGCGATGAGCGGGGCGCAGCCACTGGCCATGAGCACGGGGTTCATCCTCGAAGAGGGCCTCGAGCTGGCCACGCTCGGGCGCGTCGTCGAGTCGATGGCCGCGGCGGCAGCGGACGCCGGGGTGCGCCTCGTCACCGGCGACACCAAGGTCGTCGACAGCGGCCACGGCGACGGCATCTACGTCAACACCGCGGGGTTCGGCGTGGTCCCCGAGGGTGTCGACATCCGTCCGGCCCGAGCGCGGCCTGGCGACGTGGTCGTCGTGAGCGGGCCGATCGGTGAGCACGGTGTGGCCGTGATGTCGGTTCGCGAGGGCCTCGAGTTCGACACCGAGCTCCGTTCCGACACCGCGCCGCTCAACGGCCTGGTCGCGTCGATGCTCGACGCGTTCACCGACGTCCACGTCCTGCGAGACGCGACCCGCGGCGGCGTGACCGCGTCGCTGTGCGAGATCGCCAGCGCCGCGGGGATCGGCATCGAGTACGACGAGTCGTCGGTCCCGGTCCCACCGGCGGTCGCCGCCGCCTGCTCGTTCCTCGGCCTCGACGCCATGAGCATCGCCAACGAGGGTCGCCTCGTCGCCTTCGTCCCGCCGGAGGGTCTCGACGTGGTGATCGATGCCATGCACGCCCACGACCAGGGACGAGGAGCGACCGTGATCGGCCGCGTCGTCGACGATCATCCCGGTGTGGTCGTGGCGCGCACGGCCATCGGTGCCAGTCGCGTCGTCGACGTCCCGCTCGGCGAGCAGCTCCCCCGCATCTGCTGATCTCACCCCGCCGCCGACACGGCGGTCTGGGGTGCGGTCCCCATGGTCTCGGTCGATCCGGCGTGATCGGCTGGGGACGAGCGAGAACAGGAGCGTTCCCATGACCATGGCCTGGGCATTCCGTCGTTGTGTCGTCGAGCGATACGCCGACTTCTCCGGCCGATCGGGCCGAGCGGAGTTCTGGTGGTTCCAGCTCGCGGCCACGATCATCACGACGCCGTTCTCGCTGCTGGCACCGCTGGGGACCGACTTCACCGTGCTGTCGTGGATCGTGGGACTGCCGCTGACGCTGCCGTGGGCGGCGGCGCTGGTCCGCCGCCTCCACGACACCGGTTCCTCGGCATGGACCCTGCTCGCGCTGGTGATCCCGATCGTCGGTGCGCTCTACGTGGTGATCCTCCTGGCGTCGCGGAGCGAGCGCTACGTCAACCGCTTCGGACCGGTGCCCGAGGGACCCGTCCGGGTCACCGTGGGGTGACGTCGTCGCCGTCGGGCAGCGTCACCCAGGCCGTCGCCACCAGGCACCGCACCTCGTCGTCGCGATCGCACCAGACCTCGCACTCCGCCACCCGGTCTCCCTCGACCTCCTCGATCGCGACCACCGAGCCTCCGGTCGCGACCGGCGAGCCGTCGAGCACCACGTTCGGGAACCGCGCCCGGATGCGGCGGACGCTCGTCGGCCCCGCCCAGGCCATCAGCATGTTGAGCACGTAGCCCATGTTGAGCGGCGTCTGGTTGAGGAGGCGTCCCTCGAACCCCCGCGCTCTCGTGTACTCACGGTCCCAGTGCAGTGGTGTCGGGTCGCGCAGGATCGCGGCCGTGGTCCGCATCCGCTCGGGTGTCGCACCATCGGGCAGCTGGAAGGGCGGGATGACGTCGCCGACCTCGACCCTCACGGCGTTGCCCGATCGTCCCGGCCGTAGTGCCACCGGAAGGCGACCTCGGCGACCGGGGCACCGTCGCCGTCGCGGAGCAGGAACTCGTAGGTGACCGAGTCGCGGAGACAGCCCCGTCGGTCGGTCGACCGCTCGTGCTCGGTGACGGACCCCGTCACGTCGTAGCGCTCGTCCTCCCGGAGCGGACGATGGAGGGTCCAGTCGTAGAAGTCGATGCTCACCCGGTCGCCCGGCCGCGACCCCGCCGCATCGAAGAGCTCCTGGATCGTCGTACCGGCCCCGTTGATCGCCACGTGGAAGAGGTGAGCCGGGTGGGCCAGGCCGTCAGGCAGCTGCTCCGCTGCGCAGGCCTCGGTGAAGAGGAAGTTCTCCCAGTGGGCGATCTCGTACGAGCCGCCGGCGATCGGCGTGCCGACGAGCGCCCGCATCGCCTCCTCCGAGGGGGCCTCGCTCACGTCACCAACATCCCGCCGTCCACGGCGAGGGCGTGACCGGTCGTGAACGACGAGGCATCGGAACACAACCAGAGCGCCGCGTCGGCGATCTCGTCCGGCTCACCGAAGCGGCCGAAGAGGCTGAGCCGCCGGGCCACGTCGTCCGCGACCCGACCCCGCCGCTCCATGGCGTTCCGCAGCATCGGCGTGTCGATCGCGCCGGGACAGATGGCGTTGATCCTGATGTCACGCCGGGCGTAGTCCATCGCGGCGCTGCGGGTGAGGCCCAGCACCGCGTGCTTGCTGGCGGTGTAGGCAGGTTGGCCGTACTGGGGCGAGAACGAGTTCGTCGAGGCGATGTTGACGATCGAGCCGCCGTTTCCGGCGTCGAGCATGGCCCGGATCTCGGCCTTCATGCACAGGAAGACGCCACGCACGTTCACCGCCATCATGCGCTCGAAGTCGTCGTCGGCGCACTCGGCGAGCGGCACCGTCTCGAACTCGATGGCCGCTGCGTTGACCGCGCAGTCGAGGCCCCCGTGTCGACTCGTGGCCGCGGCGACCACCGCATCGACGTCATCGGCGACGGCGACGTCACCGGCCACGAAGCTCACGGATCCGGCGGCCGATCCGCATGCGGCGAGCAACTCGTCGGCGCCGCCGTCGTCCAGGTCGCTCGCCACCACGTTCGCCCCGGCTGCGGCGAGTCGCGTGGTGATCGCCCGTCCCATGCCACCGGTCGCACCGGTGATCACCGCGGTGCGGCCCTCGAGCGTCGGCTCGGACATCGTTGCCTCCCCTGTGTCGGTCCCCGCCGATCACTCTCCCATGCGAACGGTGCGGTCGGCCCAGA
>JBCCTY010000311.1:0-4747 GCA_039197885.1 Actinomycetota bacterium
GCAACGACGGCGAGCTTCGCCCTTTTTGGGGTCGAAACAGACTATCATTGAGAAGCCGGTCATTGGACATATGGATCCAAGGAGTGGTGGCGGCGCAGGGTCTTCCTTGCGTTCCAGGCCATACGGACGTCACCGTGCGGGTCATCGGCGGCGAGCAGCCCAAGGACTCGTTCGATCTGGGCGGTGATGAGTCGCTCGCCGGCCGTGGTGAGACGACGCCTCGCCCGGCAGAACGGATCAGCACGGCTGCCCCGGTGCCCGAACGTCTCGTTCTGGCCCCAGCGACTGCACTCATCGGGCGCCTGGTTGGCGATCCGGACGGCGTGGAAGGAATCGGCGACCTGAACGGCGTGCGGCAACATCAGATCCAGGGCGGCCCGATAGGAGCCGGCGAGATCCAGGATCGCCCAACCGATCCGGGTTCGCCAGGACTCGGGTCGGGCCTCGAAACAGGCGCCGGGGGCGGTGCTGTTGCGGCCCTCGGCCAGCTCGAGGAGCTGCCCGTCGGCGACACCTTCCAGTCGAGGCCTCCCCCGCATCATCGGCACCGCTGACTTCGACGGCACCACCTACGACTTCGCTGCCGAAGGTGCTGCAGGACCCGGCCTCGTGTATCTCCGCTCCGTCACGCAGACCGATCTCGGCGCGGACCCGGAAGTGACCGTCTGCGTGCTGAACTCGCCCGTGCGGTGTCTCACCAAGACCGCCGTGTGGGACCCCGCCTGATGGTGGTGCCAAGGGTCACCGGTGATGGGGGTCACCCCCTCGTCGGGAAGGCCGACGGGAGACCTAGCGTTGTTCACAGAGAAGACACCGAAGGAGGTGGCGTCATGGTGGCGATGTTGGTTCTGTTCGGAGTGGTCGTGCTGGTGATGGTGACCCTCGGCGTGTCGTCGGCTCGCCGCCATCGGGAGCCCTTCACCGAGCTCGGTGCCCAGGAGCTACAGGCCTACACCCGGCCGTTCGGCCACGACGCGCCGCGGCCCTACGGGATGCGCGACGGACGTCCGTCGAAGGTCGTCCACGGCAAGCTCGCAGCGATCTACGTCGCCGGCTGATCTCGCCCGTCCACGAAACGCGGGTGCGCCGGCCGGCGCGGCGTGGTTCCGTGGGCCATGGCCGACCACCCGGCCCTCGACGTCGAGGGCCTCGCCCGCAGCTTCGTCACCGGTCGGCGTCGTGACCGGCGGGTCATCGAGGCCGTCCGGGGCATCTCCTTCGCCGTCGAGGCGGGGGAGCGCCTGGCCTTCATCGGGCCGAACGGGGCGGGCAAGTCGACGTCGATCAAGATGCTCACGGGCATCCTGCACCCGACGGGCGGGACCGCCACCGTGCTCGGCATCGTCCCCTGGGAGGAGCGACGGCGGCTGTCGCGTCGCATCGGGACGTTGTTCGGGCAGCGATCCCAACTCTGGACCGAGCTGACGCCCCGCGCCTCCTACCGCATGCTCGGGGCGGTCTTCGGCCTGCCCGACGAGGTGATCGACCGACGCATCGCCGAGCTCGGTGAGCTCTTCGACGCGGCGGCGTTGTTCGAGCAGCCGGTGCGGACCCAGTCGCTCGGGCAACGCATGCGCTGCGAGCTCGTGGCCTGCATGCTCCACGAACCCGAGCTGCTGTTCCTCGACGAGCCCACGATCGGCCTCGATCTGCTCGGCAAGCAGCGCTTCCGCGACCTGCTCGTTCGGCTCAACACCGAGCTGGGCACGACGGTCTTCCTGACCAGCCACGACGTCGCCGACATCGAGCACGTCGCCCATCGGGCGATCGTGGTGAACCACGGCTCGATCATCTCCGACGCGTCGGTCGACTCGATGCGGCGGACGCTCTTCGCGACCAAACGGGTCGACGTCGGTCTCGAACGACCGGCGGACCCGATCGCGCTCGGGTTCGTCCTCGGCGAGGGGGTCGAGGTGACGGCGCCGAGCGAGACGTTGCTGCGACTCGACGTCGACACCAACCTCCGACCGATCCGCCAGGTGCTCGACACGGTGCTCGAGACCCTGCCCGTGGCCGACCTCACCGTCCTCGATCCGCCGCTCGAGCAGATCATCGGCGAGATCTACGAGCGACCGGCGTGATCCGGTCGGACGAGCGGCGGGCGCTCGGGCGGGCCGTGTCGACCGAGGCGGCGCGCGAGCTCGCCTCGCCGTCGGGCCCGGCGGTCGCCGGGGTCTTCTACCTGATGGTAACGGCCGTGCTGTCGGGCTTGTGGGCGACCGCGGCCTCGGCGAACGGGGGCGAGATCGTCGGCTACTCGGCGACCGCGCTGGTCTGGTACGTCGCGACGGCCGAGGCGGCCACCGTCTCGTTGCCTCTCCGGCTGATCGAGGAGGTCGGTGACGACATCGCCAGCGGCCGCATCACCTCGGAGCTGCTCCGACCGGTCGGGGTGCTGCCGATGCGGATCGCGCTGCGGGTCGGAGCGTTCCTGCCCCGACTGGGTGTCTGCGTCGTCGTCGGCGTCGGGTTCTCGTGGCTCGTGGGTGGCGCCCCGATCGATGGTCTCGCGCTCGCCCTGGCCGTCCCGTCGCTGCTGCTCGCGGTGTCGATCAGCGTCGTCGCGCAGCACGCCTTCGCCGGTGCCGCGTTCTGGATCGCCGACGCCAAGGGCGCCTGGTTCCTGTGGTCGAAGCTGGTCTTCGTCCTCGGTGGCATGCTCCTGCCGCTCGAGGTCCTCCCCGACACGCTCGCCAACGTGGCGAAGGCCCTGCCCTTCATGGCCATGGCCTACGCGCCGGCTCGCCTCGCCTCGGGGCACGTCGAACCCTGGCTGCTGGTCGTGCAGCTGGCCTGGTTGCTGGTGGCGGTGTGGCTCGCGGTCGCCGTCTTCCGGGCCGGCGAGCGCCGCCTCGTCGAGGAGGGGGCATGAGGGCACTGACCCGCACGTGGGCGGGCGCCTGGGCCGAGGCGTGGGCCAACCGTCGCGGGTTCTGGTTCCAGATCGCCGTGATGCTCGTCAACGACGTGATCTGGATCGTGTTCTGGTACCTGTTCTTCGACCGCGTCGGCGAGGTGCGGGGCTGGGACGTCGACCAGCTCGTCATCCTCTTCGCGATCCTCACCACGTCGGCGGGTCTCGTGCTCGGTGGGTTGGCGAACGTCCGACGCATCAACGCCCTCGCCGCCGACGGCGGGCTCGACGCCCTCCTCACGCTCCCGACGGCGACGCTGCCCCACCTGCTCGTGCGGCGCATCGAGACCGCCAACGTCGGCGACCTCTTCTTCGGCGTCGCGCTCTTCGCGCTGCTCGGCGATCCGACGCCGGCCCGCACCATCGTCTTCCTCTTCGGCGTCGTGTGCGCCACAGCCATCCTGATCGGCTTCCTGGTGGCGGTCGGCTCGCTCGGCTTCTTCATCGGCCGCAACGAAGGAGGCGAGCTCGGCTTCCACGCGCTGCTGCTGTTCTCGTCCTATCCCGTTGACGTGTTCGGCGGTGCGGTGAAGGTCCTCCTCTACACCGTCGTGCCCGCCGGCTTCGTCACGTCGGTCCCGGCGCAGCTCGTCGACGACCCTGACGCCGGCATGGCCGCGGCGGTGGCGGCCGTCGCCGCCGGCGTCGCCATGCTCGGGTGGGCGACCTTCCGTCTCGGGCTCCGCCGCTACACCAGTGGATCGGGGTGGACGGCCGCCTGAGTCCGGGCGCGCCGGTGCGGCCCGCCGGGGCGGGTTCGCACTCGGTCAGGTCCGGTCGAGCCAGTGGTCCGGTTCGCGTTCGGGGGGTGGGTGGAAGTGGAGATCGGTGTCGGGTGTGCCGGTGATGGTCCATCCGGCTTCGTGGACGAAGCGGTGGTGGTGTCGGCAGAGGTGGATGAGGTTGTCGAGTCGGTGCTGGCCGCCGTGGGCTCGGTGGTGGAGGTGGTGGGTGTCGCAGCGGTGCGCGGTGACGGTGCACCCCGGGAACCGGCAGTGCGGGTCGCGCACCAGCAGGGCCCGGCGTTGCCCGACGGTGACGGTGGGGGTGGCGGCGGTGACGTCGAGGATCGAGCGACCCTGGCGGGTCACGGTCGAGGTCGTGGCCCCGCAGGTGAGTCGTTCCGCGGTCACCGCGGGGATCGAGGCGCCTTCGACCTCGGCCCGAGGTGCGAACCGCTTGCTCGGTGCGAGGTCGTGGTCGATGACGACGGTGACCTCGACGGCGCTGTCGCCGGTGGCCAGGGAGACCAGTGCGTCGGCGTTGCGTTGACCGAGCGATCGTGGCGGTCCGCCGGCCGGGTCGGGGTCGTTGCGGTTGGCGTCCAACGCGGCGGACACCGCTGCCCCGCCGTCGGGGTCGAGCCGTCCGGTGAGTTGCCAGCCTCCGAACAGGTCCGGTCGGAGATGGACCCGGCGCTGTTCCCAAATCGTCTCGGCGTCGTCGGCGGCGAGGTCACGGTCGCAGTGCTGACGCCACCCGGCCACGGTCTGCTCGAACGCAGCGACGCCCTCCTGACGGGCCGCGTCGAGCAGGGCCGTCTCGTCGCGGACCGCGTGGTCGAGGCGTCGATCGTTCACCACACGAGCCAACGCGTCGAGGTGGGCGGCGGTGATCTCACCGGCGGCGAACGCCGCCCCGAACCGGGGCAGCTGCCCGCACAACCGGGCTCGGGCCACCAGCGCACGAGCATCACCCGAACCGAGACGACCGAACAGCCCCAACCACTCCTCCGGCGACCGGGCCCCGTCGAAGCCCCACCACGCCGTGGTGAGCCACTCACCGAGCTCGGCGGTGAGCTCCGCCTGCACCGCCTGGAGCCGGTCGCACAGC
>JBCCTY010000312.1:0-4745 GCA_039197885.1 Actinomycetota bacterium
AGGGCCCGCCACGGGGTCGGCGTGTCGGGAACGTCGACCATCTCGAAGACCATCGAGCGAGGTCCGACCTCGAACTGGGCGGTCCACTCGCCATCGTTCGGGGTGTTGACGGCGGTGAAGTCGCGGCTGTTCGACGTGATCGTCGCACGGACCGGGCCGCCGATCACCGAGCTGTTGGTGTCGCCGCTACCAGGGCTGAACGGGCCCTCGTCGTTGCCGTAGACGGCGGTGTCGAGGCGGGCCTTCGGGATGCCCCGGAACTCACCACCCTCGGCGCGCTGCGCCGGGTCCCAGCCGATCCAGTCGTTGTCGTCGGCGTCGACGAGCCCGGCGAACCCGCCACCGTTCGGCTCGAAGTACCAGGTGCCGGCGCGGGTCGTGATCCGGTACATCAGGCGGTCGAACGGGTTCTGGGCGTTGTCGCCGGCGAGGAGCGCGACGGTGACCGCCCGCTTGGCGTCGGCGTTGGGGGAGTCGATGAAGCCGGGCGACTGGTCACGGTCGTTGCCGAGGTAGACGTGGAAGAACTTCGTCGCTCCGGGCCCGAACGTGCCGTCGACGAGGAACACGATCGTGTCGTCGCTCGTGGCCGGGGTCCCGTTGCCCTCGACCTGGACCGGCACGTCGGCCTCGACCACGGTGTTCGTGGTCGGGTCGGCCGAGGAGACCTCGGTCACCCGAACGGTGTCGCCCAGCAGGCCTGCCGGGCTGGTCGGGAAGGGGAGCTCGACGAGGGCATCGACCTTCTCGGTCGCACCGTTCGTGACCGTGACGATGATGCGATTGGTGTGGGTGCCCTCGTGCCACCCGACGGGCGCTGCGCCCGTCGACGGGCTGAACCCGACGGCGAGGGCCAGCATCGCACCCACACCGATCAGGAGCGCGAGCACTCTGGACCTGCGAATCCTGGCGTTCATGTGACCTTCCCCGTGTCTGCACACGCTGTAGGGGGGCACCGAAGCGTCGCCTCGGCACATCGGCACCGCAAGATACCGCACCGCCACCGAACGTGAGAGCGTTCCACGTCGAGTGGTCGGGAACGGTGGTGTGCCGGCATCGGCCCCGCTCGTCCGCCGCCGTGCGTGGCCACTACGGTGCTCGTGGCGAGCGAGCGGGGAGGGGCGATGGCCGACGGAGATCCACGACCGGTGACCGACGACGACCTGGCGCCGGGGCACTTCGTCGACAGCGACCACCCGGCCGTCCTCGCGTTCGCCGACGAGGCGCTCGCGGCCGCCGACGCCCGCAGCGAGCGCGAGCGGGCCGTCGCCCTCTTCCTCCGGGTTCGTGACGGCTATCGCTACGACCCCTACGACACCAGCCGTGACCCCGATGACTACCTCGCCAGCACGATCGTCGCGAGCACGACCAACTGGTGCGTGCCCAAGTCGGTGCTGTTGACGGCGGCGGCCCGGGCGGCCGGGATCCCCGCCCGGCTCGGCTTCGCCGACGTCCGCAACCACCTCACGAGCGAGAAGCTGATGGCGACGATGGGCACCGACCTGTTCGCGTGGCACGGCTACAGCGAGCTGCACGTCGATGGTCGGTGGTTGAAGGCCTCGTCGGCCTTCAACGTCGAGCTGTGCGAGCGGTTCGGGACGAAGGTGCTCGACTTCGACGGGACCGCCGACGCGCTGATGCACCCCTTCGACGAGCGCGGCAACCGCCACATGGAGTACGTCCGGCAGCGGGGGAGCTACGCCGACCTACCCCTCGACGAGATCTTCGCCACCTTCGACGAGCTCTACCGGCCCGAGCTGTTCGCCGAGGCCCACGACCCGGCCTTCCACGACGACTGACGCGCAGGGCGGCCGATGCCGTGCCACCGGTCGCTGCACCTCCGGGGCGTGTACTCAGCCGGTCGGCTCGGGAGCGACGAGCGGGAGCCACTCGGCGATCGACGGATCGTCGACGATCTCGATGAAGCGGGTCGTGTCGGCGTCGGTGAGGACCAGGACCACGCGATCGCCACGAAGCTGGCCCGACACCTCGATGACGCCGTACCCCACCGTCGCCACGCGGCACTCCAGCGCGCTGACCTGGAAGTCGTCACCGCCGGTCCCCGGCACGCCCTGGGCGTCACACAGCGGCTCGTCGAGGAGGCCGTAGTCGCGGTCGAGGAGGCCGTCGAGCTCGGCCTCGTAGCGCTGCTCGGCCTCCATCTCGTCGGACTGGTCGATCACCACGCCCACGATGGACTGGGTGGCGTCGACGACCGAGCCCGGGGAGGCGCCGACGACGATGCCGCCGGCCACGAGGGCCAGCCCGACGAGGAACAGCTTCTTCACGTTGCCGGGATCGGCGGATCAGGTTGCGACCTCCAGGCAACATCCGCACAACGGCCGCGCCAGGACCGCGGAATAGGGTCGGCGGATGGCCGATCTCGAGATGACGATGCGGACGACGTTCGCCGCCCGTGACTTCACCGACGACGAGGTGTCGGACGCCGAGGTGCATCACCTGCTCGACGTGGCCCGCTTCGCCTCGAGCGGCGGGAACCGCCAGGGGTGGCGCGTCGTCGTGGTGCGCGACCCGGTCACCAAGCGTCGACTCATCGAGCTCGGCCGCCCGACGATGGCCGCCTACGTGGCCCAGGCGGCGGCCGGCGAGCGGCCCTTCAACACGATCACGCCGTCGTCGGTCGACCTCGCGGCAGCGGCGGCCGATCCGCCTGATCTCGGCTGGGTCGACGCGCTCGCCGAGGCACCCGTGCACCTGCTGATCGGCCTCGACCTGACCGAGGTGGCGTCGTTCGACGCCGACCTCGACCGTGTGGGTGTCGTGTCGGGCGCGTCGATCTACCCGTTCGTCCACAACCTGCTGCTCGCCGCCCGGTCGATCGACCTCGGCGGCACGCTCACCACCTTCGTCAGCCGGGCCGAGGCGGCGGTGCGGGAGCTGGTCGGGTTCCCCGACGAGGTGGCGGTGTGCGCGCTCGTCCCGCTCGGCCGGCCGACCCGATCGCTCACCCGGCTCCGCCGCGACCCGGTCGAGTCGTTCGCCCGCGCCGAACGGTGGGACGGCGGCGCCCCGGTGACGGCGCCGGATCAGTAGTCGGCGTCGTGCGCGTCGGCATCGGTCACGATCGCGATGCCGGAGGAGGTCCCGAGCCGCGAGGCCCCGGCGACGATCATGTCCTGCGCCGCCTCACGGGACCGGACACCACCCGAGGCCTTGACGCCCACGTCGCGGCCGACGGTCTCGCGCAGCAACGCCACGTCGTGGGTCGTCGCTCCACCTCCGCCGAACCCGGTGGAGGTCTTGACGAAGTCGGCCCCGGCGGCGACGGCGAGCCGGGCGGCCGAGACCTTCTCGTCGTCGGTCAGCAGCACCGTCTCGAGGATGACCTTCACGAGCGCCCCGGCCCCGTGACCGGCGGCGACGACGGCGGCGATGTCGTCGCCTGCAGCCGCACGGTCGCCCGAGCGGAGGGCGCCGACATTGAGCACCATGTCGAGCTCGGTCGCTCCAAGCTCGGCGACCTCGACGGCCTCGCCGACCTTCGTCGCCGTGGTGGTGGCGCCCAACGGGAAGCCGATCACGGTGCAGACGCGGACATCGCTGCCGTCGAGTCGCGCCGCGCAGCGCCGCACCCAGGTCGGGTTCACGCACACGGCCATGAACCGGTGCTCGACGGCCTCGTCGCAGAGGCGGTCGATCTCGTCGGCCGTGGCGGCCGGTGCGAGGAGGGTGTGGTCGATGTACCTCGCGAGGTCCGGTGCGGCGCTCATGCGCGCATCCTACGGGTGCCTGCCCGATGCCCGGGCCGGGCCGCCTCCGCACCGCTACGGTCCCGTCCATGGAGCTCGGGGTCCTGTACGACTTCCGCAACCCGCCGTCGTCGCGCATCGACCCGGCCGACCTCTACCGCCGGACCCTCGACCACGTCCGGGCGGTCGAGGACCTCGGGTTCGACACGGTCTGGCTGACCGAGCACCACTTCATCGACGACGACTACCTGCCGTCGGTGCTGCCGATGGCGGCTGCCGTGGCAGCCGTGACGAGCCGGGTCACGATCGGTACGGCGGTCCTGCTCCTCCCGCTCCACGACCCGTTGCGGGTGGCGGAGGACGCGGCGGTCGTCGACGTCGTCTCCGGCGGTCGCCTTCGGCTCGGTCTGGGGATCGGCTACAAGGTCGAGGAGTTCGTGGCCTTCGACGTCGACCGCCGGCGCCGCGGTGCGTTGCTCGACGAGGGCCTCGGCGTGCTGCGGGCGGCGTGGTCGGACGGACCGGTGCCGGGTCGGGGCGTCGAGGTCACCCCCAAGCCGGTGCAGGAGGAGGGGATCCCGATCTGGCTGGCGGGGAGGGCCGAGGTGCCGGTCCGTCGGGCGGCCAGGCGTGGCGACGGCCTGATCGCCGTCGGTGAACTCGGCCTCCACGACGTCTACCTCGCGGAGCGTGCGGCAGCCGGACGAACCGGTCGGGCCAACCTCTGCACCTTCGTCCAGCGCTACCCGACCGACGACCCCGAGCGCGCCGATGCCGAGCTCGGTGAGCACGCGGCCTACCGCGACCTGCGCTACGCCGACTGGTACGGCACGGCGGCCGACCTCCCGGCCGACGAGGTCTGGCGCGAACGGGCGTTGGCCACCGATGCGGCTCGTCGTCGGCGGTTCGTCACGCCCGACGAGCTCGTCGCCGAGCTCGAGGCACTGGCCGCGACGGGAGTCGACACCGTCCTCTGGTTCGGCACGCTGCCCGGTGCGGCTCCCGAGGCGACCTTGCCGCTCTTCGAACAGATCG
>JBCCTY010000313.1:0-4741 GCA_039197885.1 Actinomycetota bacterium
GCCCCGTTGCCGATTCTGCGCCTCGGCCTCGCCGACGACGAACCGATCGGCGTGGAGGCGCTCGCCCGCCTCGGCGAGGAGCTCTACGACGACGACCCCACCGGTCGCCTCCACGACGGCCAGACCCTCAGCGTCGTCGAGGTCGACGGGAACCGGGTGCTCCGGCTCGCGCTGCCCGGCGTCGACGGTGGTGGTGAGCTCGACCTCGGGCGACGGGGCGACGACCTCTACCTCGGCGTCGGGCCCTATCGCCGGGTGGTGACCCTGCCCGACACGTTGCGGACGCGACCCGTCGTCGGTGCCGGGTTCGACGACGGGGTGCTGTCGGTACGCTTCGGACCGCGCGAGGAGGGCGACGTCGGATGAGCGCAGACGACCACGAGTCGACCACCGGTGACGGCGCCGGCGACGCCGCAGCCGACGCGCTGGCCCATCTCCAGGCCGCGGCGATCGAGCTGATCTCGGCCGGCCGGTCGTTCCTCGAGGCCGCAGACCGAGCCGTCCGCGACGACGACTCGGTGGCACGCGTCGTCGACACCCTGTCCGGACTGGGCCGCGACGTCATGTACCGCGCTGCCGGATCCGACGAGCCCGAGCAGTCAGACGAGCCCGATGACGGCGACGGCTACCAGGGCATCGACATCGATGGTTGACCGGCCCCACCTCGGCGTCGGCGTCGACGTCGGCGGCACCAAGTCGCTCGGGGTGCTGGTCGACGAGCACGGCGAGGTGCTCGCCGAGAGCCGCGTCCCCACGCCCGACGGTGCCGCCGAGCTGCTCGACACGATCGCCGCGGTCGTCGCCGAGCTGACCGAGCTCGCCGGTGAGGTCGATGGCATCGGCGTGGGCGTGCCCGGGATCGTCGACGCCGACGGGCGGCTCCGGTACGCCCCGAACCTCGTCGGTGCCGATGAGCTGCCGGTGCGCGATCTCCTGGCCGTCCGCTTCGCCGGGCCGATCGTCGTCGCGAACGACACCGACTGCGCCGCCTGGGCCGAGCGGACCCTGGGCGCGGCGCAGGGCCACGACGAGGCCGTCCTCGTCACCCTCGGCACCGGCATCGGCACGGGCATCATCGCCGACGGGCGCATCCAGCTCGGCGCCCACGGCTTCGCCGGCGAGCTCGGCCACCACGTGGTGGATCCCGCCGGTGTGCTCTGCTCGTGCGGCAACCGGGGCTGTTGGGAGACCGTCGCCAGCGCCACGGGTCTCGCCCGGCTCGCCGTCGCCGCGGTCCATCGGAGTGGCCGCGGCGCCCTGTCCTCGATCGTCGCCGACGACCCGGCGGCGCTGCGCGGCGAGCACGTCACGAAGGCCGCCCGCGAGGGTGACGAGGTCGCCCTGGCGGTGATCGACGAGTTCGTGGGGTGGGTCGCCCTCGGGCTCGCGAACTGCGTGGCGATCCTCGACCCGTCGCTGATCCTGGTCGGGGGCGGGCTCGTCGCCGAGCAGGCCCTGCTGCTCGATCCGATCCGCTCGCGCGTCGACGAGATGATCTTCGCCAACGGCCACCGACCTCGGGTCCGCATCGAGCCGGCCGGCCTGGGTGAGCGGGCCGGGGCGCTGGGTGCCGCGGTGCTCGGCCGCGACGGCGCCGACGCAACCCATGCCGAACCGCGAGGAGCCCTTCGGTAGCGTGGTCTCCATGGAGTTCCGACGCATCGGCGGGCTGCCGCCCTACGTCTTCACGATCATCGACACGTTGAAGAAGGACCTGCGGCGCAGTGGGGCCGACGTGATCGATCTCGGATTCGGCAACCCCGACCTGCCGTCCCCCGACATCGCCGTGGAGAAGCTCGCCGAGGCAGCAGCCAACCAGCGAAACCACCGCTACTCGCTGAGCCGGGGTCTCCCGAAGCTCCGTGAGGCCGTCACCTCGCTCTACGAGCGGAACTGGGATGTGGGCCTCGACCCCGAGACCGAGGTCATCAACACCATCGGGGCCAAGGAAGGCCTCTCCCACCTGATGTGGACGCTGCTCGGCCCCGGCGACGCCTGCCTGGTGCCGTCACCGTCGTACCCGATCCACCTCTACGCCCCGCTCTTCGCCGGTGCCGAGGTCCGCAAGCTGCCGCTCGGCACCGGGCAGGAGTTCTTCGACGAGCTCGTCGAGCGCTACGAGTACGCCTGGCCCCGGCCCCGGGTGATCCTGCTGTCGTTCCCCCACAACCCCACGACCACCTGCGTCGACCTCGACTTCATGCAGCGCGTCGTCGACTTCGCCCACGACACCGACACCTTCATCGTCCACGACTTCGCCTACGCCGATCTCGGCTTCGACGGGTATCAGCCGCCGTCGATCCTCCAGGCCCAGGGCGCGAAGGAGGTGGCCGTCGAGCTCTACTCGATGACCAAGTCGTTCTCGATGGCCGGGTGGCGGGTCGCGTTCCTCCTCGGCAACCCCGAGGCGGTCGCCGCCCTCGCCAAGCTGAAGAGCTACCTCGACTACGGCACCTTCCAGCCGATCCAGATCGCCGCCACCGTGGCCATGAACGAGGCCCCCGAGCACCCGGCGCTCGTGCGCGAGGTCTACCAGCGGCGCCGCGATGCGCTGTGCGACGGACTCGACCGCATCGGCTGGCACATCGAGCGACCCCAGGGGACGATGTTCGCCTGGGCACGGATCCCCGAGCCCTACCGCGAGATGGACTCGATCGAGTTCGCGTCGATGCTGGTCAAGGAGGCTCACGTGGCGGTCTCGCCCGGCGTCGGGTTCGGACCGGGCGGCGAGGAGTTCGTGCGGTTCGCGCTCGTCGAGAACGATCAGCGGATCAACCAGGCCGTCCGTCAGCTCAAGAAGACGCTCACCAAGCTGGGCTGACGAATCACCCCTCGGCGCTGCCGTCGCCGAGGCTGGTGACCCGGCGAAGGAACCGGGTGACCGCAGCGAGTGCCTCGGGATCGGACTCGCCGATCGCCCGACCCACGCCATCGAGCAACGGCGCCAGGTGGCGCAACGAGATGTCGGTCGCCCGGTCCGTCGCGACCACGACGACCTTGCGTCGGTCGTCGGGGTGGTCATGGCGCTCGGCGAGCCCCTCGGCGACGAGCCGGTCGACGAGCCCGGTGGCGGCGGCTGACGACAAGCCCAGCGCCGCCCCCAGCTCGCTCGTCGTCACGGGTCGCACCGCCGCGGCCAGGACGTGCACGGCGTTGACGTCGGTCGGGTGCACGCCGAGCTCGGCGCCGATGTCGACCGACAGCGCGACCGACATCCGGCTCAGCGT
Organism: Actinomycetota bacterium; assembly: GCA_039197885.1. GTDB lineage: Bacteria > Actinomycetota > Acidimicrobiia > Acidimicrobiales > Poriferisodalaceae > JBCBSZ01. The sequence goes on from JBCCTY010000313.1 coordinate 3,228, forward strand.
GCTCATGAGGTCGACGATCTCCTGCACGTCCTTCGGATCGTGCGGTCCGCCGTCGCCGGTCGGCCTGACCCTGGTCACGGTCGGGCCACCGCCGGGGGAGGCGTAGCATCGCGGCGTCCGACGGATCGGCACGTCGACATTCCTCGGTGTACCGAGTAGCTTTGTCGGCCGAGACAGTCCCCGAGTCGCACGAGCCCTCGCATGTTCCTCGCCATCACGGAGATGAGACGGGCCAAGGTCCGCTTCGGGCTCCTCGTCGCGGCCGTCGGCCTCCTGGTCTTCCTCATCCTCTTCCAGCAATCGTTGCAGAACGGGCTGATCACGTCGTTCATCGGTGCGATCAGGAACCAGAACGCCCCGGTCCTGGTGTACAGCGTCGACGGCCAGCGGATCCTGCAGGGTTCGATCATCACGCCCGACCTCGAGGAGCTCGTCGAGGACGCCGACGGCGTCGGCTCGGTCGGGCGCATCGGGCAGGGCACCTTCACCGGGCTGCCGCTCGCCAACGACGACGGCGACACGTTCGACACGACCGTGATCGGCTACGAGCTCGACGACGCGGGCGATCCGCTCGGAGCGCCCGCCGAGTTGAGCGCCGGCCGGTACCCGGAGGCACCCGGCGAGGCGGTCGCCAGCGCGGCGGACGAGCGCTTCGGGTACGGCGTCGGCGAGGTCGTCCGACTCCTGCCCGGTGGCCTGGAGCTCACGATCGTCGGGCTCGCCGACGACGTCCAACTCAACGTCGCGCCGACGCTCTTCACGTCCTACGACACCTGGATCGACGCCGTCGTGTCGGTGAACCCCGATGCGGGTGAGCCGCTCCCGAACGTGCTGGCGGTGTCACCGGCCGACGGGGTCAGTGCCTCGCAGCTCGTCGACCGGATCAACGACCAGTCGCTCGACCTCGACGCCCTCACCAGATCGGACGCCGCCGCCGAGACGCCGGGCGTGTCGCAGGTACAGCAGTCGTTCACGCTGATCTTCCTGCTCTACGGCCTCGTGGTGCCGTGCGTGACCGGCCTGTTCTTCCTCATCGTGACGTTCCAGAAGGCGCCGGCGCTGACCCTGCTGCGAGCCATCGGTGCGCCCGCCCGCCGCCTCGTCAACGCGCTCCTCGTCCAGGTCCTGCTGATCGTCGGCGGCGGTCTCGTCCTCGGTATCGCGCTCTACGCGCCGCTCTCGCAGCGCACGCTCGGGGGGCTCCCCCTCCGCTTCGAGACGGGCGCGGTCATCTTCTGGTCGGTGCTCTTGATCGTGCTGGCGGTTGCCAGCGCCCTGGTGGCCGCACGACGCGTGCTGCGGATCGACCCGATCGAGGCCACCACGGGCGCGGCGGTCGGCCGATGAAGATCGCGCTCAAGGAGCTCGTCCGCCAGCCGGGGCGGTTCGTCACCGCCACGGTGATCCTCACCCTGATCTCGCTGCTCCTGATGTTCCTCGGCGGGCTCCTCGACGGCCTGATCGCGTCGTCGACCGGTGCGATCCGGGCCCAGGAGGCCGAGGCGATCGTCTAC
>JBCCTY010000314.1:0-4737 GCA_039197885.1 Actinomycetota bacterium
ACCGAGAACGCGTGGCCGACCTCGAGGGCGAGCTCGTTGCCCTCGACGATGTAGGGCTCCTCGTGGGCGTCGATGCCGATGCCGTGCCCGGTGCGATGGATGAAGAACTCGCCGTAGCCGGCTTCGGTGATGACCCGACGACACGCTCGGTCGACGTCCTGGGCCGGCGTGCCGGCCGTCGCCGCCGCGACCCCGGCCGCCTGAGCGGCGTGGAGCACGTCGTAGAGCTCGGCGAAGCCTGCGGGTGGCTCGCCGACGTGCACGCATCGCGTGATGTCGGAGCAGTAGTCGTCGCGGGTCCCGCCGATGTCGAACAGGACGTTCTCGCCGGCTCGGATCACCCGCGACCCGGCCTCGTGGTGGGGGCTCGCCGCGTTGGGACCCGACGCAACGATCGTGAAGTTGACGACGTCGTGGCCCTCGTCGAGCAGCGACCGGGCGATGTCGGCGGCGACGTCGGACTCGCGGCGGCCCTCGAGCGGGATGGTGCCGTCGCGGAGCTGCTGCTGGACGGCGTCGGCGGCGGCAGCAGCAGCGGCGAGGGCCTCGACCTCGGCAGCGTCCTTGCGCATGCGGATCGGGGCCGTCACCTCGGTGCCGTTCATCAGCTCGAGCGACGGACGGCGCCCGAGGAGCTCGACGACGAACCGGGCCCAGGTCTGGTCGCCGATCGCGGCTCGGTTGGCGCTGCCGAGGAGTCGGTCGACGCGGGCGATCGGATCGTCGGTCTCACCCCACGGCTCGATCGCGAACACGTCCGGGCGGGGCTCGACCCGGGCGATCTCGAGCTCGGGGATGACGAGCGTGGCGTCGCCCTCGACGGGGAGCACGAGCATCGTCAGACGCTCGAGCGGCATGGCCTGGTAGCCGGTCAGATAGGGCAGGTCGGCCCCCACCGAGAGCAGCAGCGAGTCGACGCCGAGTCGCCCCATCTGCTCCCGGACCCGTCGGAGTCGCTCGAGCAGCACCTGGTCGCCATCCATACCGCTGACGGTATACGTCGCGACCACGCGAAGCGTCGCCCGATGCCTGGTATCCACCCCGTTCCGGACGTAGTGTTCTGGCACATGGATCGCCCCCGGATCAGCGCTCTGGCGCCCGCGCTCGTGGCGCTCGGAGTGGTCCTCGGCGTGACCTTCCTGGGTGGTTCGGCGGCGCACGCCCAGGGCGACGATCCCAACTGCGTCGAGGTCCTGCCCGGGGTCTTCGACTGCAGCGGCGGCACCACCACGGTGCCTCCCACGACCACGCCTCCCCCGACCACGACCGCGCCCACCACCACGGTGGCGCCGACCACCACGGCGCCTCCGGCCACGACGACCCCACCACCGGCCACCACCGCGGCTCCGGCGACGACCGCGCCACCGGCGACCACGACGCCTCCCCCACCGCCCACGGCCCCGCCGACGACCGCCGCCGAGGCCCCGACGGCACCCAGCACCACGGCCGCGCCGACCACCACCGAGGCCGAGGCGCCGTCGCTCGGTGAGCTCGACATCAACCGCTCCGACGCCGGCCAGATCGAGCTGAGCCCGGCCGACGACGGATCGGGGGCGGGTGACGACACCGGCACGGGCACCGACGGGTCGTCGACCCCACCGGAGAGCTCGTTCGAGGGTCGGGCCGATGCACCCGACGGTGACGAGGAGCAGGGTGGTCTGCAGCGGGCCGACATCAACGGCGAGGTCGCCGCCGGTGACCTCGACGGAGGCAACAACGGCCTGCTCTTCCTGATCGCCCCGATCATCGCCGGCCTGGTGATCGTGGCCGCCGTCGCCACCTGGACCGTGCTCCAGGGCGCCGCCGTCGATCGCGAGCCGGTGGCCGCCGGCGCCGGTGGCGGTCCCGCCCCGGCGTTCGACGACTGACCGCGTCCACGACCACCCCCCGTCGTACCTCGGCCGCTGGCGTGTTCCGTACCTCACCCGTAGAGTCCCGCGACGTGGCGAGATGGTGGCGGACGGTGGCTCACGGAGGTGGCGCGCTCCTCGTCCTCACGTTGGCCGCGACCGCCCCGACGGTGACGCCCGCGCTGGCCGCAGAGATCACGACCTCGACCAGCGAACCGGCGACGACCGTCACGGATCCGCCCTCGACGACCACGACCCCGACGACGACCCCGTCGAGCAGCACGACGATCGACACCACCACCACGACCCCCGCGTCGACCACCACCGAGCCCGGCGCCACGACCACGACGCAACGCCTCCGGGTCTGCAACATCGACGGCCAGACGATCGTCGGGCCCCGGTGCGACGAGGTCCCCACCTCGACGACGCCGTCGTCCACGACCAGCCCACCGACGACGACCGCGACGACGGTCGAGCCGGTGGGCACCACGACGGAGCCACCGGCCGGCGCCCCCGGCACCACCTCCGCGCCCCGCCCCCGCACGACGTCGGCCACGACGTCCTCGGCGCCGTCGGCGACCGCAGAGGTGCCGGTCGAGACGGTCACGTCGCTCGACACGGTGCCGCTCGAGCCCCTCGTGTCGGAGCCGACCACCACGGTCGACCTCATCGCCGCCGGCGACGACACCTCGACGACTCAGCCGGTGACCGAACTCGCCATCACCCCGATCTCCAACGCCGGTGACGACGACGGCGGCACCGGCCTGGTGGTGCCCATCCTGGTGGCTGCGGCCGCGGCCCACGGCCTGGTCCTGCTCGGCGTGCTCTACCAACGCCGCCGCACCGCCTGGGTGCAATAGGAGCTGGAGCGGAGCGCTCGCCGGGTCCGGTCATCTCGCGCCCACCCGGACCGCTCGGACTGCTCGGTCCCGGTCCGGCGCTGGTGCCGACTCCTCGACGGTGGCAGACCGACGGCAACCACCCCTGGACGCGCACCGGGCGGGAGCGGCGCCGTTGCCGCTCCCGCCCGAGACTGCTCCGCCTGTTCGGCCCGGAGGCCTCAGGCCGGTCTCAGGGGCTCACCGGAGCGGCGATGCCGACCACCGGGTTGGCTGGCGGGTTGCCACCGAGGCTGCCCACGAACGGCAGGTTCGAGAAGACGAACACGCCGCCGTCGCTGGCCACGAGCAGGTAGCCGTCGCCGTAGGGGATCATGCCGTTGACCGGCTGGTTGAGGGGCGTCGAACCCATGGAGCCGAGGAAGTCGGACTCGAAGGCGAACACGCCGCCGTCGCTGGCCACGAACCAGTAGCCCACGCCATCGGGGTCGGGCACCAGGCCGACGGCCGGCTGGTTGAGCACCAGGCTGCCGGTCGAGCCGAAGAACTCGGCGTCACCGAGCGCGAAGACCCCGCCGTCGGCGCCGAGCATCCAGTAGCCGAGTCCGGTCACCGTCGGGATGGCGTCGACGATCGCGCCGTTGAGCGGCAGGTCGAGCAGGTTGCCGTGATCGACGGCGTCGCCGAAGGTGAAGACCCGGCCCCGGCTCGTGAAGACCCAGTAGCCCTGACCCGACGGCGTCGGGGCGATCGCCTCGAAGCCCTCCCCGGGATCGAGCGCCGTCCCGGCGGGCGCCCCGAGGAAGGTCGCGGTGCCGATGGCGTACACGCCGCCGTTGCTGTCGAGCACCCACACGCCACGCCCGTCCGGCGTGGGCACGAGGTCGACGGCGGTCCCCGACACCGGAGCGTCGTCGAGGTCGACGGCCGCACCGAACTCGTAGAGGGTGCCGACGCTGTCGATCATCCAGTAGCCGGCCGTGCTGGCCACGGGGATCTCGGTGGAGGCGTCACGGACCTCGACGAACTCGACCCGGGTGAACTCGATCGGGGCCCGACCGGCCACCTGGACGATGCCGGCGGCGACGTCGACGGAGGCGTCGAGCCCGCCGGCGTTGACGATGAGGGTGTCGGTGCCGGTCCCGCCGTCGACCTTGACCGACGGCGTCGACGCCGCAGCGGCGAGGCCGAGGGCCTCGACGGTGATGGTGTCGTCACCGCCCTGACCGATGACCTCGACGACCTCGATGCCGTCGTGGTCGATCCGCTCGTCACCGGAGCGGACGGTGCCGGTGCCGACGAAGATGTCGGAGGGGCCGTCGCCGTCGATCACGATCAGCATGTCCTCGCCACTCGCGCCGCTGTCGTCGATGGTGAGGAGCCCGTCGAGCTGACCGAGCGACACCTCGAGCAGGTCACCGGCACCGAGCAGGTCGATCACGAGGTCCTGCGAGATCCGGGTCACGACGACGTCGTCGGCGGCGGTCGTGCCGATCAGGCGGCTCTCGTCGGTCTCGACGATCTCGATGCCGCTGTAGGTCAGGGCCGCCACGCCGGTCGCCGTGATCGTGTCGCTGGTCTCGACCACGTTGTCGAGACCGCCGGAGTTGTAGGTGAGTCGGTCGAAGCCCGAGCCTCCGATGAGCTCGATCGCGGTCTGTGACGGGGTCATCTCGACGGAGTCGTTGCCACCGCCGAGGTCGATCCTGAACTCGGCGAGGTCGCTGAACTCGATCACCTCACCACCGACGACGACCTCGCCGTCGCGGACGTCGACGGCGTCGGCGCCCGAGCCGAGGGTCAGGTCGGCGGTGTCGGTGCCCGACCCACCCTCGATGATGTCGGCGCCGTCGACGATGAAGAGGTCGTTGCCCGGACCGCCTCGCAGGAGGTCGGTGCCGCCGAGCCCCTCGATCGTGTCGTTGCCACCGAGACCGCAGATGACGTCGTTGCCGGCCGTGCCGGTCAGGTCGTCGTCACCGGCGGTGCCGACGACCGTGCACTCGGCGTCGCCGACGAAGACGGTCACGGTCGTGTTGGGCGTGTTC
>JBCCTY010000315.1:0-4711 GCA_039197885.1 Actinomycetota bacterium
ACCTCGACCTCGAGGTCGTCGGCGGGCCGCTCGAGCATCGTCCGGACGGCCAGCTCGTCGACCGGGTTGTCCTCGACGATCAGGGTCCTCACGCGTGGATCACCTCTGGCGCCCGAGGGCTGCGATCCGAGCGAAGACCTCGACGAGCCCGGAGAACGACGACGGCTTCACCTCGTAGCGGACGGCACCGTTCTCGCGGGCGGCCGCCTGGTCGCCGACGTCGGCCGACGTCGACAGGATCACGACCGGGATGCCGCTCAACTCCGGATCGAGCGCGAGCTGGGCGAGCAGTTGGTGGCCGTTCACCTTCGGCATCTTCAGGTCGAGGACGAGCACGCTCGGCAACGGCAACCCGCCCTCGATCCGGGCGCGGAGCAGCGACCAGAGCTCGATGGCCGACTCGGCGATGGTGAGCTCGTGGGGGAGGTTCAGCTCCTGGAGCGCGATGCTCGCCAGGAGCTGGTCGTCCTCGGAGTCGTCGACGTACGCGATCTCGACCGTCTCGGTCCTGGCCGTCAGCATCAGGTCACTCCTGTCGTCCGCCCCCAGACACCTCAGCCATCGGACGCTGCCGAGGGCTGTTGAGCGTTCCGGTCGCCGCTCAAGGTCGAGTCGAAGGGGCCGATGGCTCCGGATGGACGGGCCGGGGGGCGACGCGATCGACGAGGCCCAGCTGCGCACGCTCATCGAGCTCGGCATCCACACGGACCTGTTCGAGCTCCTCGAGGCCCAGGTGCCCCGGACGCATCAGGAGCTGCTCGACGGCGACGCCGAGCAGACGCGGCTGGCGCTCCACACGATCGCCGGCTCGATGCGGATGATCGGTGCCGGGGAGGCCTGTGACCGTCTGGTCGCGAGCGAGGATCGACTCCGCGGAGGTGGCAGCGTCGACGAGGTGCGGGCGGAAGCCGATGAGCTCATCGCGGCGGTCTCGCGATCGATCGACTGCGCCCGGACCATGGTCTCCCGCCTGGTCGCCGGTTGAGATCGCCGACCAGGTCCCGGACGCTCAACCGCGAGTGACGACCGTCGTGGGGTCGATGGTGACGATCACCCGCTCGTCCTCGGGGCGGAGGTAGGGGGTCGGGTCGACACCGTGCTTCTCCACCACCGCCACGACCATCCGCTGCTCGGGATCGGCCTCGATCGTCGCATCGCCGCGGATCTCCAGGTAGCGCCACGGGTTCTCGGGATCGAGGACGAAGAACCCGACCGCCGGACGAGCGACGAGGTTGCGGTACTTCTGGCGGTCGGTCGTGATCGAGACGTGCAACACGTCGTCGCGGAACAGGAACCAGACCGCGCTCGTCTGGGGGCGCCCGTCCGGACCGATGGTGACGATCGCCGCGGTGTGGGCGCCCTCGATCAGATCGCGGTGGCTGTCTGGGATCCGGGGCATGGCCCGAGCGTAGGGCGTGGCCCGACACCGGTCCCTCGAGTCGGCGAGACTCGGCTCCCTCGACATCAGGAGCGTGGATGCGACGGATCGGGCTGCTCGGCGGCATGAGTTGGGAGAGCTCCATCGAGTACGAGCGCCTCCTCAACCAGGAGGTCCGCCGCCGCCTCGGCGGGACCCACTCGGCCGACCTGATCGTGCGGAGCTACGACTTCGCCGAGATCGAGGTCCTGCAGGCGTCGGGTCGGTGGGACGAGGCCGGTGACCTCCTCGCCGGCGACGCCGCCCTGCTCCAGGCTGCCGGGGCGGAGGTCATCGCGATCTGCACGAACACGATGCACCTGCTCGCCGATCGGATCTCGGCGGCGATCGACGTGCCCCTGGTGCATCTCGCCGACGTCACCGCCGCGGCGATCACCGCGGCCGGGCTCCGCACCGTGGCGCTCCTCGGCACGCGCTACACGATGGAGCGCGACGTGCACACCTCTCGACTGGAGGGGGCCGGGCTCACGGTCCTGGTCCCGGACGAACCCGACCGGACCATCGTGCACGACGTGATCTACGACGAGCTGGTCCGGGGCGAGGTCCGCGAGGCGTCGAGGCGCGCCTACGTCGAGGTCGTCGATCGGCTCGTGGAACGAGGCGCGACGGGCGTCGTCGCTGCGTGCACCGAGATCGAGCTCCTGCTCGGCGCCGATGACCTCTCGGTGCCGTACTTCCCGACGACGCAGCTCCACGCTGCGGCCATCGCCGACGCCGCGCTGACCTGACTCACTCGCCGGCCGGCGAGTCGTCCACCACCGGCGGTTCCTCCACCACCGGTGGCTCGACCACCAGCGGATCGTCGACCGGCGGGTCCACCACCTCGTCGACCGGCGGCTCGTCCACGGGCGGGTCCGCCACCTCGACCGCTACCTCGTCGACCGTCGGCGGGTCCACCGGCGGGTCCACCACCTCGTCGACCACCGGCGCGTCGAGGACCTCGTCGGCGACCGGGGGCTCGACCACCGTGAAGGAGACCTCGATGATCTCCTCGGGCACGGTGGTGCGGACGACGACGACGGTCAGCACGTGCGGTCCGGGTTCGAGGGCGGTGAGGTCGAAGGGGCGAGCCAGCCCGGTCGAGGGATCGCTCGATCCGAGGTCGAACGGCGCGAACTGCTCCCGCACGAGCGGCTCGGCGACGCGATCCGGATCGTCGAGGTGGAAGTCGACGCGGGTGATGTCGTCGGCACCGGCGACGAACACGTAGACGTCGCCGGACAACGGGGCGAGGTCGAGCGGAGCGGGTGTCGACCGGTCGGGACCGCTCGCCAGGGCGACGACGGGGCCCGCCTCGGCGGTCAACGTCAAGGTCGCGCGGGACGAGCGACCCGTGGGATCGACGGTCTCGTAGGTCACGACGGCAACGAGGTCCTCACCGATGACCGTCGCGACGGTGACCGACACGCCGTCGGTGGTCACGCCGACGGGCACCGGGTCGACCAGTCGGACGGTGAGGTCGTCACCGTCGGCGTCGCGGTCGTTGTCGAGCACGTCGACGACCACGGGGAAGCCCGAGCGGGCGGTGATCGCATCATCGGCGGCGACGGGCGCATCAGGTGCGGCGACGAGGTCGATGGTCACGTCGAGCGTGTCGCATCGTGCGCCCAGGCAGACCTCGACCACCACGACGGCCTCACCACTGACGTCGGGGGCGGGGACGAAGGTGAGCGTGCCGTCATCGGCGATCGTGGTCGTCCCGAGCGGGGAGTCCTCGATGATGCGGAAGGTGGCGCCGTCGGGAGCCTCGATCCGCTCCACGACGGGCACGTCCTCCTCGCCGGACACACGACGATCGACGAGGACGACGACCTCCTCGATGGTGGTGGGCGGGATGGTCGTGGTGGTGGTCGTCGAGGGTGGGGGCGTCGTCGTCGCCGGCGGTGCGACGCCGGCCTGCGGCGCCGGGGCGACCGTCGTGGTCGTGGTCGTCGTGGTGGTGGTCGTCGCGGGCGGAGGCGGCGGTGGAGGCGGCGCCTCGGTCGTCGTCGTGGTCGGCGGCGGCACGCTGGTGGTCGGGGCCGGCGCGGCGACCTCGACCGGTTCGTCCTCGTCCGGGGCGATGGCGAGGCCCATGACGGTCGCCAGCGAGGCGACCATCGTGCCGGCGGCGACGGCCGATCCACCGCTCTGGCCTGCGCTCCACAACTGACGGAGGCCGGGGATCGACAGCAGCCCGAGGAGCGGTGCCCCGATGCGCCAGGGGCTCGTCAGCCCGACCCGGACGAAGGCGCCCACGACCGCCGGGTCGAACTGCGTCCCGCCGCACCGCACGATCTCCTCCCGGGCCTCGTCGGCCGACACCGCCGGCCGGTACGACCGCACACTGGTCATGACATCGAAGACGTCGGCGACCGCGACGATGCGCGCCCCGAGCGAGATCTCGTCACCGGCCAGCCCGTTCGGGTAGCCGGTCCCGTCCCATCGCTCGTGATGCTGGCCGACGGCATCGACCCACTCCCCGAGCCACGGCCGGAGTGGCTCGGCGAAGGCGGCGCCGGCCGCGGCGTGGGCCTGGACGAGCTCGTACTCCTCGGGAGTGAGCGATCCCGGCTTGTTGAGCAGATCAGCGGGGATCATGAGCTTGCCGATGTCGTGCAGCAGGCCCGACCAACGGAGCCGGTCGAGGTCGTCGCCGGTGAGGCCCATCTCGCGACCGATGACCTCGGCGTAGGAGCGGACCCGTTCGCCGTGACCACGGGTCAGGCGATCGTGGCGGCTGAGCGTCAGCGCGTAGGCGAGGACCGACTCGGCGACGTCGGCGTGCTCACGATCGGCGAAGTCCTCTTCCTCGATGCGGCGGGCGAGGCGCGCACTCGACCCGGTCCGCAGGGCGAGGCCGTAGCGCGACGGGAGCCGGTCGGGGAACGCGAGCGACATGCGGAGGAGCGTCGCCAGCGGGACGAACCGCCGCATGATCCGCTCGGTCAGGGCGTACCCGATCACGGTGACGGCGACGAAGCCGAGCAACCAGAGGATGCGACCACCGGTGCCCGTACCGACGTCGACGGTCGCCTGCCAGACCAGCCCGGCGACGAGCCCCACGACGAGCGGGACGGCGATGATGAGGAGGCGAACCGCCCGAGCCGCCCACCGCCGCTCGGGCCAACGACGCCAGCGGATCTCGTCGATCGACCTCGTCGGGGCCGACATGTCTCCTCCACGTTCCCGCCCGCGTGAGGGTCACGCTAGCCCCTGCGTCACAACGCACCTCGGATGGCCGAGCGACCACCCTTCGCGGCTGACTCTCGGGAGCATCGAGCTAGGGTCCCG
>JBCCTY010000316.1:0-4671 GCA_039197885.1 Actinomycetota bacterium
TCGGTCGAGTCCGTTGGTGAGGAGGTGGCGGGCGAGGCCGCGGCGTCGGTGGGTCTCGTCGGTGCCCATGGGTTCGACGAACCCGACGTGGGTGATGGGGTCGAACCAGAACAGGGCGTCGGCGACGACGTCGCCGGTGGAGGTGTCGGTGATGGCGAGGTCGAGGTCGGCCCGGTACATCGAGGTCTGGCCGAGGCGCGCTTCGACATCGGGGCCGACGCGTGCGACGTAGTGGTGCTCGACGTCGCGGCGTTCGGCTCGGCTCACGAGCCGGTACCCGGGAGGCGTTGCGGTGATTGGTGGCCGGCTCTCGGCAGGCATCCAGGCTGAAGTGCCTCGCTCGCGGGTAGGCGCGAAGCCGGTGCCGGCGAGCACCGACTGCGCGACCGCATCGGTGTCGTCGACCATGACTTCCAGGTGACGCGCGTCGAGTTGGTGGGCGAGTTCCAGGCCCGTTCGGTGCACGTCGGTGACGTGGTCGGGGGGTGCGCCGGGGAGGGTGATGACGTCGAGACCGACGGTGGAGCGCCAGGTGGTGAGGGCGGCTGTGGCGATGGGGCCGTCGTTGTCGAACCAGAACGGTCGGTCCCAGTCGTCGCTGGGTCGCGGTGTGCGCCACCACCACTCGAAGTCGGCTGCTTCCCAGACACCGGCGGTCGGGTGCAAGCGGCGGACCCGGCGCAGGAGCTCGACCGTTGCGGCCAGCGATGATCGACCCGTGAGCGAGCGAAGCTCAACAGCCACGATCGCAGCGTAGGAGTATCCGTGGCCCGGCCCGGCCCGGTCAGCGCGTGGTCGCGCACTTCGGCCGAGCAGTTCGCCGGATCCCAGGCGGTTACCGGAGCGAAGTGCTCGTCGTTACCGAGCGCGCCGCCGCAGCATGCGATCGACCGTGCCGTCAGCCGTCACGGGGTCCAGGTCACCTGGGGCGGTGGTGGTGAGCCGTTCAGGACGACCGCTGGTCGATCGTTCTGTGATGCGGGGAAATCGTGAATGGGAGTTGCGACAGGGTGTTTCTTGAGGGTGTGAGTAGTCGCTACGCGGAGACGGGATGCGCGGAGGTGAGCTCGTCGTCGTGGCTGGAGCGGTTCCTGGATGAGTCGGGCGATCAACTACGTCGAGGCTTGGTGGCTCGATTCGGCGTCCAGATCGGATGCGAGGCACATGCGGATGCGATCGCGTGGGCGACCGAGCACGCGGAGGAGCTACGGGTGATGTCGAGCCCGCTCGGCTACCTGTTCCGAGTCGGTCAGAGCGCTGCGCGGCGGTACGTGCGTTGGGAGCGCCATCCGGTTGAGCTGCCGCCGGTGGACGGGCGAACCCAACCCGGCTCGAGCGCGCCGCTCGGTAGCGATCGCCGCGTCGTCGGGCCGCCGCTCAGGGGCCGTGGAAGGCAGAGATGTCGGCGTAGACGCGCCAGTCGGCGATCCTGAGCCCCTGCATGCGGTAGACGTCGGTGCACGGGATCACGATGTCGTGCCCATCGGCGTGGCGGAGGAACTTCGAGTCGACCTCGATGATCACCACGTCGTCGAGGTTCACCTTGGCTCGGACGTCGTGGCCGCGCCACTCGACGAGCCCGCTCTGCCACTGCATCGACGACTGGATGCCGCCGAGACCGAAGACCGGCGGCCGGGTTCCCACCTGATATCGCACGTCATCGGTGAAGAACGGAGCGGCGTCGTCCCACGCCTGTGTACCCAACCGCTCCTCCATCGACTCCACCGCACGGATCTGGGCGGTGTCCATCATCGTGGAGGGGGCGTCGTCCATGGCACGAGTCTGCCAGCTGCCCACGCGGCTCAGGACAGACCGAACGATCCCCAGACGGGCATCTCCGACCAGGGCCCCACACACTTCGCCGGCGATGCGCTCGGAGGCGGAGCGAAGCGCTCGGCGTTCTGGGCGCACGTCGGTTCGTCGCTCGGGGGGGGCGGACTGGCGGCGGTGCGGTTCCTGGGCGGGCGGGCTGAGCCGTGGGCAACGCCGCTCGGCGGGCATCTCAGCGGGCGGTGGGCGGAGCTCTACGAGGTGGTCGTGTTCGTTCACTTCACGTGCCGAGGCGCCCCGTCGAGTCGGGGCGCCTCGGTCCGGGGTGCGCGGGTCCGGTCAGCTGATCGGTGCTGGGCTCGCGGTCCGGTGCGGCCGGCGGAGCACCCGGCGGGCGGCTGCCGAGGTTCGGTCCCGCACTGCTTCGAGGGTGACGAAGTAGACAGGGAACGAGACGAGGACGAGCACCGTCGAGGTCACCAGGCCGCCCATGAGGGTGAAGCCCAAGGACTCCCAGAACGGGTCGGCGAGGGTGAGTGGCAGCAGTCCGGCGAGGGTGGTGAGGGTGGTGGTGACCAGGGCGCGGAACCGCCGGCCGATCGCCTCGGCGATCGCCTCGGAGGCCGTCGAGCCGGCTCGGCGGGCGCGGTTGGCAGCGTCGACGAGCAGGATCGTGTTGTTGACCGACACGCCGATCAGAGCGATGAAGCCGATGGCGGCCAGGAAGCTGAGTGGGTTGTCCGTGAGGGTGAGGATCCCGGTGACCCCGAGGAACGAGAACGGGATGGCCAGGAACACGAGCAGGGACTGGGCCACCGACCGGAACTGGATCGCAATCAGGGTGAGGACCAGCACGAGGGCGACGACGCCGGCGACACTGAGTGCCGCGAAGTCGTCCTGGTTGTCGGACTCCTCGCCGAAGTCGAAGGCCAGGGCGCCCGGGGCCAGACCCAACTCATCGAGGGCCGGCACGGTTGAACGGACGTGATCCTCGGTGGCCGAGAGCAGACCGGTGAGGCCGGTCGTGTCCGCGTACTTGGCGCGGACCTCGATGAAGCGCCCACCGTCGAGCCGAGCGACCTCCCCATCCGTCGACACGATCGCGTCGACGACCTCGACGTCGTCGCCACCGGAGCGGAAGGAACGACCGAGCAGATCCGTGCGGATGTCCTCGGCGAGCGCCCGGCCGGCGTCGAGGGTGTCGTCGTCGACCGACACCTGGACGGCGAACGGGAAGTCGGCGATCGGCGGTCCGTTCTCGACCTGGGTCACGGCGATCCTGGCCCCGTCGAGCTCGCCGAGCTCGACCTCGAGCTCCTCGACGAGTTCGGGGGCGGTGACGTCGCGTTCGTCGAGCGGAGTGAGATCGACGACGATCTCGAGCTCCTGGTCGTCACCGGTGACGTACTGGGATCGGACCAGCTCGCCGCTCACGACCCTGACGATGGCGTCATCGATCCGGGCACTGAGCTCGTCAGCGGTTTGCACGGCGGTGCCGGGGTCGAACTCGGCGGCCACGATCAGTCCGTTGGCGTCCTTGCCGGCCGGGAAGATGCTGAAGTCGAGACGGCTCGCGAGCTGCACGCCGGCGAACACGGCGACGAGGGACAGCGCGACGAGCGCAGCACCCGTCGCCCGCCGCACGGCACCGGTCCCGGTCGAGAATCGTGCGAGGCGGGCCACGGCGGCGGCGCCGGTGTCGACGGCCGGTCCGGCGAGGGCCCGGCCGGCGCCGCGAGCGAGGAGCCGCCGACCGAGCACGGGGATGGCGACCATGGCGAGCACGAACGATGTGGCGAGCGTGATGATGACCGTGGTGGGGATCGGGCGGACGAACTCGCCGAGGATCCCGCCGATGAGCAGCATCGGTGAGAAGACCACGATCGTGGTGAGGGTTCCGGCGAGGGTGGCCGATCCGATCCGGTCGATGGCGGTGCGCACGACACCGAGCGAGCGGTCCATCTCCCGGGGGTCGGGTTCGTCGGTGGAAGCGTCGATGGCTTCGGTGACCACGACGGCGTTGTCGACGAGCAGACCGAGGGTCAGGATCAGCCCGAAGAGGGTGATGGTGTTCAGCGTGTAGCCGATCGCCCACAGCCCGACGAGGGCGCCGAGCACGACGAGGACCATGAAGCCGGCCTTGAGCGCCGCCGCGCGCCAGCCGATCATGACGAGCCCGACGACCACGACGGCGACCAGACCGCCGATCAGGTTGGTGGTGAGCGAGTCGAGCTGGGCTCGGACGCCGGTGGCGAAGTCGGCCGTGATGGCAGCGGTGCCCTCGCCGACTGGTGCGTCTGCGTCGTCGAGCAGGTCGTTGACGTGGTCGCTGAACTCCAAGACGTCGAGGTCCGACGACGAGGCGCGGACGATGCCGATGTTCACGGCCTCCCGGAAGCCGGACGGGTCCAGCGCCACCCGGGAGAACGACGTCTGACGCACCTCGACGGCCCCGGAGCTGGGGGAGGTCGCCTCCGTCAGCAGCTCTTGGACGTCGGCGGCGGCGATCTCGTCGTCGGCCTCCAGCCAGGCTGCGAGCTCGGCGGCTCGGGCCTGCAGCGTCGCCGGGTCCGCCCCGTCGTCGACGACGGACACGAAGAGATCGAACTCACCGGCGAACTTGGCATCGTCGATCGCCGTGAACTCGATGATCGCAGCGTCAGGGAGCGACAGGTCCAGCGACCTGAGCGCCGTCGTGCCCTCCTCCGACGAGATGGACGACTCGAACTCGACGATCGCAACGAAGGCGTTGGGGAGCGCTCGGGTCGAGGTCTCCACCACGCCGTCGACGGCAGCGAGGTCCGGCTCGATGGCGGCGAGCACGTCGGTGTCGACCCGGGCGGGGTCGTCGACGAAGTAGGTACCCGAGACGATCGAGATCGGCGTGTTGATCGGCGGGAA
>JBCCTY010000317.1:0-4655 GCA_039197885.1 Actinomycetota bacterium
CTCTTCGAGACCTTCGTGGGGCCCACCGGATGACCGAGCTCCTGCAGAACCTCATCGACGGCATCGGCAGGGGCAGCATCTACGCCCTCCTCGCGCTCGGCATCGCCGTCGTGTTCGGGGTGATGCACCTGCTGAACTTCGCCCACGGCGAGCTGATCACCGTCTCGGGCTACGCCGCCTTCTGGGGGCTCGACGCCGGGTGGTCGTGGCTGGTCGTGGTCCCGCTCATCGTGATCGTGTCGGTGGTGACGTCGCTGGTCATCGAGCGAGTCGCCTTCAGCAGGGTCCGGGGCGCCGACCAGTTCACGCTGCTGTTGACCTCCTTCGGCGTGCACTTCGTGGTGTCAGCGCTCTTCCTGCTCTACGTGTCGGCGTCGGTGCGCAACTTCCCGCGCCCCGAGTGGGTCACGAACACCTACTCCGTGGGCTCCCTCAACGTCGAGGTCTTCGACACCGTCGTCATCGCCGTCACCCTCGTCACGTTGGCCGGTGTGACCTGGCTGCTCCAGCGCACCACCTTCGGGCTCTCCCTGCGGGCCGCGGCCGAGGACTTCGACACCGCTCGGCTCATGGGCGTCCGCTCCGACAGCGTGATCCGTGGAGCCTTCGCGCTGTCGGGTCTGCTCGCCGGGATCGCCGCCGTCTTCTGGTTGATGCGTGCGGGGCAGACCCAGCCCAGCGCCGGGATCGACCCCATGCTCTCCGGGGTCCTGGCTGCGCTCATCGGCGGACTGGGCTCCATGCGGGGCGCCGTCATCGGCGGGTTCGCCCTGGGGCTCGCCGAGGTGCTGCTCCGCTCCCGGCTGCCCGACTCCATCGCCAACCTCACCGATGGGCTGGTCTTCGCGCTCATCGCCGTACTGTTCATCTTCCGGCCCCAGGGGATCGTGTCGGTTCCCCACGCCGAGCGGGTCTGATGCGCGACCTCCGGCGCGACGTGGCCTTCCCCGTCCTCGGGGCGGCGCTCCTGTTCGCGCTGGCCGTCGGCGGTGGGCTCCTCTACCAGTCGCTCCTGGGTGGGGCGGCCGAGCGGCTCGTGACCATCGCCCTGCTCGACGCCGTGCTCGTGCTCGGCATCCAGATCTACGTCGGCAACACCGGCGTGCTGTCGTTCGGTCACATCGGCTTCGGTGCGGTTGCCGGCTACGTCTTCGCCGTCGTCGCCATCCCGTCGGAGCAGAAGCTGCAGCGCATCCCCGACGCCCCCTTCGGCCTGGCCGACCTCGACGCGCCCGTCGGGGTTGGGCTGCTCGCCGCCGTCCTCGTCACCCTCGTCGTGGCGGTGGTGGTGGGCATCGGCCTGGCCCGCTCGGGAGCGCGCTCCGGATCGGCTGCACCGACCGTCATCACCCTGGCCCTCCTCTTCGTCACCCACGAGGTCGCCCGGAACTGGCCCGACCTCACCGGTGGTGATCGGGCCGGGCTGTCGTTCCCGATCGGCGGCGCGCTCGACTCGCGGGTGCCGATCTACGTCGCCCTCGCCGGGGCGCTGATCGTGGCCAGGCTCTTCGCCCGTTCCCGCACCGGGCGGCTCGCCCAGGCCGGTCGCGAGGACGACCTCGCCGCGCGGGCGATGGGTGTCGATCCGCTCGTCCAACAGACGGTCGCGCTGCTCCTGTCGGTCGTCGTGGTGTCGGTCGGCGCCGGGCTGACGGTCCACGAGAACGGCTCGATCCTGCCCGACGACTTCTTCTTCGACCTGACGCTCCTCACGCTGGTGATGCTGGTCGTCGGTGGTCGCAACAGCGTCACGGGTGCGATGGTCGGTGTGGCGGTGATCACCGCCGGCCGGGAGCTGGCCCGCCGGCTCGGCCAGGACGACTTCGAGATCTTCGGCGTCGGTCTCGACAGCGCCCCGCTCGACTGGGTGTTCCGGGAGAACCTCCAGACCGCGGTGCTCGGCATCGCGATGCTCGGGTTCATGATCTGGCGTCCCGCCGGGCTGCTCGACGACTGGGAGCTCGACGACTGGCTCCGTCGCCGGTTCGCCCGCGACATCGAGGAGGCGCCGGCCGCCCCCGAACCGGTCGCGCCCCGCCCCGACACCTCGATCGAGGTCGCCGACGTCGACGTGGTCTTCGGTGGCTTCCGGGCGCTGTCGGGCGTCGGTCTGCGAGCCGGCCCGGGAGAGGTGCTCGGCGTGATCGGCCCCAACGGCGCGGGCAAGACGACGCTCCTCAACGTGGTCACCGGCGTCGTGCCTCCCACGGCGGGCACGATCCACATCGACGGCGCCGACCTGACCGGCGCGCCGCCGCACCGCATCGCCCGGGCCGGGGTCGTGCGGACCTTCCAGAACCTCCGCCTCTTCGGTGCGCTCACCGTGCGGGAGAACGTCGCCGTCTCGGGGCTGGTCGCCACCCGCCACCGCGCCCACCTCCCGGCGCCATCGGTCGACGAGCTCGTCGCCGCGGTCGGGCTGTGGGAGCAACGCGACCGTCGGGCCCGCGAGCTCGACTACGGCAACTCCCGTCGCCTCGAGCTGGCACGTGCGGCGGCGCTGGTCCCCGACTTCCTGCTGCTCGACGAGCCGACGTCGGGCATGAGCGATCGGGAGTCGATCGCCATGGTCGACCAGGTCCGCCACACCGCCGGCATCGTCGGGGCCGGTGTCGTGGTGATCGACCACGACATCGCGTTCATCACCGGGATCAGCGACCGGATCACCTGTCTCGACCACGGTGTGGTCATCTCGACCGGCACGCCGGCCGAGGTGCAGGCTGATCCCGCCGTCCGCGCCGCCTACCTGGGGACCGACGACCGGGCGACGAGCCGGCCCGACCGCGAGGCCGTCGACTGAGACCGCGGCAACCTCGCGCGAGCGTCCGGGTCGCAAGATGCAACTGCTCGGTTGCGTCTAGGCTGGGGTGATGCGCGTCGAACGAAGCATCGAGCTGCCGGTGGAGAGCGACCGGGTCTGGGAGGCCCTCGTCGACGACGAGCTGCTCTCCGACTGGCTCGGTGACGACGTCAGCCTCGACCCCGAGCCCGGTGGCGCGCTCGACGTCCGCGACGGCGACGAGCACCGCGTGGGCGTGGTCGAGCGGGTCGAGCCCGGCCGCCGGCTCGGTCTGCGGTGGTGGCCCGAGACCCGACCCGACGAGACCAGCGAGGTCGACGTCGTCCTCGTCCCGGTCACGACCGGCACCCGGTTGACGGTGATCGAGCGGCGCGCCGTGCCGATCACGATGTCGGCGTCCGCGACCGCCTCGATCGCCACCTCGCGTCTCGTGCTGCTCGCCGCCACCTCGTGTCGGACCGGTCTCGCCGTGGGGCGATGAGCCTCGACCCGGTCTTCGATGCGCTGGCCGATCCCACTCGTCGGCTCCTCCTCGAGCGGCTCGCCGGCGGCGAGGTCGTCACCGCGTCCGCGATGGCCGGTGAGCTCCCGATGAGCCGTCAGGCCGTCACCAAGCACCTCGCTCTGCTCGACCGGGCCGGGCTGGTCGCCAGCGAGCGCGTCGGTCGCGAGGTGCGCTACGCGTTCCGCGCCGGACCGCTCGTCGAGGCGACGCGGTGGATGGCCGAGGTCGGTGACGCCTGGGACGGTCGGCTGGGTCGCCTGGCGCGGTTGCTCGACACCTCCGAGGTGAGCGCGGTCGACGACCGGTAGCGTCGGGGCATGACGGGTCTGCTGGCACTGCTGTTCCTGGTGCTGCCGATCCTGGAGATCTACGTCGTCACCCAGGTCGCCGGTTCGATGGGGTGGCTCTCCACGATCGCGCTGGTGATCTTCGTCAGCCTCGCCGGGGCCGTGCTCGTGCGGGTCCAGGGTCTCTCGGTGCTCGCCCGCATCCAACGTCGCCTGCACTCGGGCGAGGTGCCGGGCAAGGAGCTCGTCGACGGAGCGCTGGTGCTCGTCGCCGGGGCGTTGCTCGTCACGCCGGGCTTCCTGACCGACGGCGTCGGCCTCGTCCTCCTCCTGCCTCCGACCCGGGCGATCGTGCGCACGTGGCTCACCCGCCGCTACGCGGGTCGTGTGCAGCGTGGCGACGTCGGCTCCGGTCGCTTCGGTACCCGCATGTACGGCGGTTGGACCGTGGTCGACACCGACGTCGCCGACCCCGAGGACGCCGACGGCGGCAGCCGGCCGCCCGATCCGTTCGGTCCCGGTGAGCTCGGGCCGGACGCTCGATGACCGAGGTCCAGGTCCGCGACGCGGCCACCGTCATGCTCGTGCGCGACGGCGACGACGGCCTCGAGGTCTTCATGTTGCGACGCAACCTCGACTCGGCGTTCGTCGCCGGTGCCTACGTCTTCCCCGGTGGAGCCGTCGACCCCGAGGACGCCGACGATCCGCTCCTCGACGAGCTGTGCGTCGGCCGGACCGATCCCGACGCGAGTCGGTCGCTCGGCGTCGAGCGGGGCGGTCTGGCCTACTGGGTGGCGGCGATCCGGGAGTCGTTCGAGGAGGCCGGCGTGCTGCTGGCTCACACGCCCGGCGGTGAGTTCGTCTCGTTCGCCGAGTCCGACGTCGAGGAGCGATTCGCCGACCATCGCGTGGCGGTCGATGCCGGTCGGGTTCGCCTCGCCGAGGTCTGCCGGGCCGAGGGGCTGACCCTGGCGGTGGCCGAGCTCCACTACTTCAGCCACTGGATCACGCCCAAGGGGCCGCCCCGGCGCTACGACACCCGGTTCTTCGTGTGTCGGGCGCC
>JBCCTY010000318.1:0-4653 GCA_039197885.1 Actinomycetota bacterium
CCGGCATCGTCGCAGCCGTGGGCTGAGCACCCCCTCGGGCGCCCGGGTGGCCGGCCGCCAGGAGCTCATCCGTGCCGAATCAGAGGGTCGGCCGTGGCGAGCCACCCCGTGAGGGAGCTCAGCCGCGCCGTCGGGCCCGCACGGCCACGTCGGAGACGTCGACCGTGTTGTGCCCCCCGGTCGGGTCCTCCGTTCGTCGACGACGAGCTCGAACTCGGGTGAGGCGTCGACGGCCGACGTCACGTCGGCCGGGCCGACGTAGGTCTCGCCGTCCCACATCGGCGAGTGGTCCGCGGCCGCCCGCGTGGCGTCGCGGTCGTGGTGCACGAACAGCAGCGTGCCGCCCGGAGCGGCGGAAGCGAGCCGGTTGTGCACCGCGCGCTGGTCGGGCTCCGGCGGATCGCCGGCTGCGCCGAGACGAGGTCGAAGGTCTGCTGGCCGAAGGGGTCGACGTCGCCGGCGCCCCTGGCTCGGGCCCTGCACGTGAGGGTCGATTCGCTCCTCGAGACCGATCACGACCACGACGTCGTCCTCCGGCCCTCACCGACCCGCTCGGACGGCTCGACGACCTGGCCACTCAGCCATCCCGACGGCAGCACGGTCGCGATCAAGCGTCGGCTGGAGCCGAGCGACGTCCGAGGACGTCCTCGGCGGCTACTCCCCCTGACCGAGGGAGTACCCCCGCTCGCCGTCGAAGGTGTAGAGGTGCTCGGTCTTGATCAGCTCGAGCCCGGCGGCGTCGACCGCACCGAGCAGCGCGAGCACCTGCGGGTAGGACGTCGCACCCTCATCGGACCGCACGAAGCGGCACCGCCAGTGATCGGTGCAGAACGTCTCGGGCAGGCCATCGGGATAGACCTTCACGCCGCGGTTGGTGATGAGACTCAGTCGCCAGCCCTCCGGTGCGGTGGCCTCGAGCGCGGCGCCGAGCTCGTCGGGATCGCGGGACGCACCCGTCCAGTCGAGGAAGACGTCGACGCCGCGCAGCTGCTTGTCGCGACGCACCGTCGGACTCGACGGGACCTGGATGCCCCCGGCCCGGTAGGTCACGGGCACGAGCTGGCGGGGTCGCTCTCCGAGTCGGGCGATCACGGCATCGGTGAAGCCGTCGGTCCCGACCTCCTGCGCGCTCAGGCCCTCACGGAAGACGTCGGGCGTGTGGATGCCGGCCTCGAGGGTGCACAACCAGGCGTTCTTGATCGTCTCCGCGACGTCGGCGTGACCGACGTGGACGAGCAGCTGGGTCGACGCCTGGAGCAGCCCGGAGGGGTTGGCCATGCCCGTGCCCGCGATGTCGGGCGCCGAACCGTGCACGGCTTCGAACATCGCCACGTCCTGGCCGATGTTCGCCGAACCGGCCAGACCCACCGACCCCGCGATCTGCGAGGCGATGTCGGACAGGATGTCGCCGTAGAGGTTCAGCGTGACGATGACGTCGAAGCGCTCGGGCTGCGCGGCGAGCTGCGCAGCCCCGATGTCGATGATCTGGTGCTCGCTCTCGACGTCGGGGTACTCGGCGGCGACCTCCTCGAAGACCCGATGGAACAGACCATCGGTGATCTTCATGATGTTGTCCTTGGTCATGCAGGTGACCTTGCGGCGGCCGTACGCCCGGGCGTACTCGAAGGCGTAGCGGACGATCCGCTCCGAGCCCGGCCGGGTCACGAGCTTGAGGACCTGGGTGACCTCCTCGGTCTGCTGGTGCTCGATGCCGGCGTAGAGGTCCTCTTCGTTCTCCCGGACGATCACGAGGTTCATCCCCGGATGCGGCGACGCGACGTACGGGGCGTAGGACTTGGACGGACGGACGTTGGCGAACAGGTTGAGCGTCTTGCGGATCGTGACGTTGAGGCTCTTGTAGCCACCACCGAGGGGTGTGGTGATCGGCGCCTTGAGGAGCACCCGGTTGCGGCGGATCACGTCCCACGCCTCGGGCGAGATGCCGGAGGAGTGCCCGGCCAGGTACTGCTGCTCACCCAGCTCGACGACGTCGTAGCGCAGCGGGGCGCCGGCCGCCGCGAGGATCCGCAGCGTCGCGTCCATGATCTCGGGACCGATGCCATCGCCTCGCGCGACGGTCACGGGCACGAGGTCGGCGGGGCTCGGCGTCTCGGTCACGGTGCGTCCTCCGGTCGTCTGACGAACAGTCTACAAAAGGTGCATCTTGTTTCCATAGATGAGCTTCAGGTCTGGCGGCTGCCCCGACGTTCGGCCGACGTCGCCACACCGTCGGCGACGGTCGGGACCACCAGCACGACCTCGGTCCCCTCCCCCGGCTCGCTCGCCACCTCGATGGTGCCGCCGTGGGCCTCGACGAGGCTCCGCACGATCGCCAGGCCGAGCCCGCTGCCGCCGGTCGACCGACTGCGGGAGGTGTCGGCCCGGCGGAAGCGGTCGAGCACGGTGGGGAGCACCTCGGGTGCGATGCCCTCACCGGTGTCGGCGACGGTGACGGCCAACGTCGGGTGATCCGGCGAGACGGTGATCCGGACCGAACCGCCGGCCGGTGTGTGGCGGATGGCGTTGTCCAGCAGGTTGCCGAGCACCTGGCGGAAGCGCCGCTCGTCGACCTCGGCGACGCCGGCGCCCTGCACGTCGACGTCGACACCGGCCGAGGTGGCTCGTGCCTCGTGGGAGCGGACGACGTCGCGGGCGAGATCGGCGACCTCGAGGCTCCTGCGGTCGAGGACGAGCCGGTCGGAGTCGGCAAGGGTCAGCGTCTGCAGGTCCTCGACGAGGTGGGCGAGCTGGCCCACCTCGTCGAGGACCGACTCGTACCAGCCGTCATCGACGGCCATGAGCCCGTCCTGCGCCGACTCGACCTGGCCTCGGAGGTTCTGCAGTGGGCTCCGGAGCTCGTGGGCGATGTCGGAGGTCCACCGGCGCCGTCGCTCGTCGTCGGCTTCCAGACCATCGGCCATGGCGTTGAACGTGCGGGCGAGGTCGGCGAGCTCGGTCGCCCCGTGCTCGGGTACCCGGGCGGACAGGTCGCCCTCCCCCAGTCGGGTGGCTCCGGAGCGGAGGGTCCGGATCGGTGCCAGCAGCGGCCAGCTGACGGCGGCCGCCAGTGCGACGGCGAGCACCACCACCACCAGCGCCACGGCGAAGAGGCGCACGTCGGGACCGTCGCTGCCGAGCAGCGAGGCATCGTTGCGGGAGTCGTCGCCGAGGTAGACGAGCACGCCACTCAGCGCGCCCTCACCCAGTTCGTCGAGCACCTCGTCGACGCACTCGTCGTGGTCGACCTCGACGACGTCCTCGGCCTCGGCGAGGAGCTCGCAGCCGAACAGCGCCCGCTCGAAGGCCTCGCTGCCGAAGAGGAACGGGTCGGGCTCGACCCGGGCGACCGGCTGGGTCGGCAACTCGACGCCCGGTTCGGAGTCGGCCAGCGTGCGGCCGAAGTCGTCGATGACGGCGATCCGCTCACCGACATCCACGGCGACGAGGTCGACGAAGTCGTCGAGGCCCTCCCAGGTGCCGCGTTCGAACGCGTAGCCCTCCACGAGCCCGGCGACCTCGGCCTCGAGCTCGAGGTCGCGTTCGACCGCCGAGCGGACGTCCTCGGTCGCCACGCGCTGGGCGATGAGCGTCGTCGCGACGACGGCGACCAGCGCGACGACCACCGCGATCACGAGCAGGCGGACCCGGACGCCACCCATCAGCCGTCCTCGGCGAAGGCGTAGCCGATGCCCTTCACGGTGAGCAGGTGCTCGGGGCGAGACGGATCGACCTCGATCTTGCGGCGGAGATTGGCGACGTGCACGTCGACGGTCCGCTCCAGGACCTCGGCGTCGAAGCCGAACGCGTCCTCGATGATCTGGCGCCGGGAGAAGGCCCGACCCGGATCGGCGGCGAGCGCAGCGAGGACGGCGAACTCCTTGGGGGTCACCTCGACCACCTCGTCGGCCAACCGGACGCGGGCGCGACGGCGGTCGACCTCGAGCGCCCCGTGGCGGTGCACCTCCTCCACCTCTCCGGCGACACCGACCCGGCGGAGGACGACGCGCACTCGGGCGACCAACTCGCGAGGGCTGAAGGGCTTGCGGAGGTAGTCGTCGGCGCCGAGGTCGAGCCCCAGGAGGAGGTCCTCCTCGGTCGCTCTCGCCGTGAGGAACACGACGGGGATGTCGGTCTCGAAGCGCAGCACGCGGCACACGTCGAAGCCGTCGAGCTCCGGCATCATCACGTCGAGCAGGACGAGGTCGGGGCGACGCCGTCGCGCCTCGTCGACGGCGCTGCGCCCGTCACCGACCACGACGACCGCGTGGCCCTCGCGCTCGAGGTACCGACGGATCACGTCGGCCTGCTTCGGGTCGTCCTCGGCCACGAGGATCCGGGCCGACATGCTCACCTCCCGCGCCGCAGCGGGGGCCGGTCGGTCCGACCCCCGCTCGACGTTACGTCCCGTCGGTCTCGCCGCTGACTCAGGCGGCCCGGGCCTCGTCCTCGGGTTCATCGTCGACGTCGTCGTCCTCGGGTTCGTCGTCGTCGAGGTCGTCGTCGAGGTCGTCCTCGAGGTCGTCGTCGTCGAGATCGTCGTCGAACCGCTCGTCCTCGAACAGCTCGAAGCCGTCGTGCTCGAGGCGGTCGAGCGCCTCCCAGGCCGCCTCGTCGCTCTCGTCGAAGACGGGGAACTCCACACCGGTGACCGGA
>JBCCTY010000319.1:0-4641 GCA_039197885.1 Actinomycetota bacterium
ACCGGCGCCTCCCGACCGGTACCGGTCGCACAGGCGATCACGGCGTCGCCGTCACCCGCGGTGTGCACCGGGAGCAGCGCCCGGGCGAGACCGTCGTGGCCCGACCGGGCGACCGCATGGCAGGACCGCTTGTCGAGCGGGGCATCGGTCAGCACCGTCACGAGCGTCGTGTTCGAGGTCGAGAAGAGCTGGCCGGAGGGTCGACGACCGGCGACCAGATCGGCCTCGGCCCGATCGGCGAGGTCGCCGAAGGCGTTGACCGCCGCGATGGCCGTGACCGCGACGTCGTCGAGCTCTCGCGCTGCGATCCCGAGGCCACCGTCGAGGCGGTCGTCCGGACCGAGCCACTTGCGCACGGTCGCCCCGCAGCCGGCGCCGACCCGTCCCGAGGTGGGTGCGGTCGTGGCGGCCTCGCACGCCGCCCGACCCTCGTCGGGGCCGGGGCGCCGGGTCGTCACGCCGTCCGGGCCGGGCTGACCGACGGCCAGGTCGTAGAGGGCCATCGTCGGGACGATCGGGACGCGACCGCCGTCGGTCGGGTAGCCGCGATCGTGTTCGACGAGCCAGGCCATCACCCCGTCGGCCACCGACAGCCCGAAGGCCGAGCCGCCCGACATCACCACCGCATCGGCGTGCTGGACGGTGCGGGACGGACCGAGCAGGTCGAGCTCCCGCGTCGCCGGGGCGTCACCGCGCACCTCGCCCGAGGCGACCGTGCCCTCCGGGAGGAGGACCACGGTGCAGCCGGTACGAGCCGCCGCATCGTCCCAGTGGCCGACGGTCACGCCGGCCGGCAGCGCGCTCATCGGCAGGACTCCAGCGCCGGGCCGAGCTGATCGATCAGGTCGCGGGCGACGGTGCCCTCGATCGGCGACCGGCCGGCGGCCCTCCCGTGGACGAACGCAGCAGCCGCCGGGGCGCGGAAGGAGTCGAGCCCGCGGGCGAGATGGGCCCCGATGATCCCGGCGAGCACGTCGCCGCTCCCGGCCGTGGCGAGGCGCTGATCACCCTCGTCGACGGCGAGGGTGAACCCTCCGTGCGCCACGATCGTGGTCGGCCCCTTCAGCAGCACGGTCGCATCGAGGTCGGCGGCGAGCTCTCGGGCGGCAGCGAAGCGATCCGCCGCCGGGCGGGCGCCGGTCAGTGCGGCGAACTCGCCGTCGTGGGGGGTCAGCACCAACGGACCACGACGCAGACGAGCCGTCGCCGGATCCAACAGCGCCAGGCCGTCGGCGTCGACGACCAACGGGCGGTCGCACTCCGCCACGAGGCGATCCAACCCCGCTGCGGCGGTGCCCGAGCGGCCCAGCCCCGGACCGACCACCACCGCACCGAAGCGATCGGCGTCCTCGAGCACGTCGGCTGCCCAGTCCTCCCCACGCAGCTCCCGACCCACCACCTCGACCGGCCACGAGGCATCGCCACCGAGCGCCGAGGCGTGGACGATCCCGGCGCCGGCGCGCATCGCCGCCTCCGCGACGAGCCGCCCGGCACCGCTCATCCCGGGCGACCCGGCGACGACCCGCACCGCGCTGCGCCACTTGTGGGCGGTCGGGTCCCGGTGCGGCACCCACTCGGCGACGTCGGTCGCGGTGACCAGCGCTGCGCTGGCCGGCTCGACGTCGAGCCCGATGTCGGCCACCTCGACCCGTCCCGAGCGCTCGAGCCCGGCACCGAGGAGGAGCCCCGGCTTCAGCGCGGCGAAGGTCACGGTCGCCTCGGCCCGCCACGCCCCGCCGTGCACCTCGCCATCGAGGCCGTGGACCCCGGAGGGGATGTCGACGGCGAGGACCGGGGCGTCGGTGGCGGGCGGTGCCCACGCGCGGTTGATCCCCGTGCCGAAGGCGGCGTCGACGACCAGATCCGCCGACGGCAGGCTGGCGGGCGCGTCGCGTGCGTCGATCACCTCGACCCGCACGCCGGACCGCCGCAGCCGCTCGGCGGCGACGCGCCCATCGGCACCGTTGTTGCCCGGCCCGGCGACCACGACGACGCGCCGACCGTACGTGCCGCCGAGGAGACGACGCGCCGACCGGGCGACGGCGGCTCCGGCCCGGGCGATGAGCTCCTCGACCGGTTCGGGCGCAGCCGCATCGACCGCCGCCATCTCGGTCGGCGTGACGATCGGGATCACGACTCGGCGACGACGACGGCCGACGCCATCGAATCGGTGTGGGTGAGCGACACGTGCCAGCTCGTGACGCCGTGCTCACCCTCGAGCTCGACCAGTCGACCCGAGGTCCGCAGCAACGGCGCACCGGACTCGGCTCGGAGGATCTCGCACTCGTGGAAGCCGAACGCGCCGAGCCCGAGGCCGAGCGACTTCATCGTCGCCTCCTTGGCGGCGAAACGCGCTGCGAGCGAGGGGGCGTCGTCGTGGCGCGCCGCCACGACGTCGAGCTCGTCGGGTGAGAACAGGCGCGCCCGCATCGAGGTGCGACGGGCGAGCAACTCGCGGAACCGGTCGATCTCCACGGCGTCGATCCCCACGCCCACGATGGCCATCGATGCGCTCAGCCGGTGATGCCGTCGATGCGCTCCATCACCTCGGGGGTGAGCAGCGGCACGACGTCCATCGCCGAGAAGTTCTCGACCACCTGGCTGGCGCGGCTGGCGCCGGTGATCACCGTCGAGACGTTGGGGTTGGCCGCGCACCAGGCGATGGCCAACTGGGCCAGGGTGCAGCCGAGATCATCGGCGACTCCGGCGAGCGCCCGCACCTTCTCGATCGCGCTGCCGTCGGTGAGCTGGTCTCGGAGCCACTCGTAGCCCTCGAGCGCCGCCCGCGAGTCGTCGGGGATGCCGTCGTTGTACTTGCCGGTGAGGAGCCCGGAGGCGAGCGGCGACCAGGTCGTCGTCCCGAGTCCGATGTCGGTGTAGAGGCGGGCGTACTCCTGCTCGAACCGCTCGCGGTGGAGCAGGTGGTACTGCGGCTGCTCCATGACGGGCTTGTGGAGGTGGTGGCGTTCGGCGATCTCGTAGGCGGCGCGGATCTCGTCGGCGGTCCACTCCGAGGTTCCCCAGTAGAGGGCCTTGCCCGACGACACCATGTCGGACATCGCCCAGACGGTCTCCTCGATCGGGGTGTTCGGGTCGGCCCGGTGGCAGAACACGAGGTCGATGTGGTCGAGACCGAAGCGTCGCAGCGACCCGTCGATCGCCTGCATGAGGTACTTGCGGTTCAGGGTGTTGCGGTTGTTGGGCGTGTTGGACAGGCCCCAGAAGAACTTGGTGGACACGACGTACTGCTCGCGGGGCAGCCCCAGTCGGGCGAGGGCGCGGCCCATGATCTCCTCGGACCTCCCGCCGGCGTAGGCCTCGGCGTTGTCGAAGAAGTTGCAGCCGGCGTCCCAGGCCGCCTTGATGCACTCGAGCGCAGTGTCGTCGGCGTCCTTGAGCTGGGGACCGAACGTCACCCACGAGCCGAACGAGAGGGTGGAGACCTGGAGCCCGGAGCGCCCGAGCCGGCGATACGTCATGTCAGCCATGTGCCGACTCTAGACACGGCTCCGGCCTCGAGAGCCCCGGCCGACGATCAACTGGTCGGTCAGCGCCCGTCCGACCAGTGCTGGGCCAGCTCGTCGACCGGCCTCGTGAGGAGCTCGACGACGGGGACGTGACCGAGGACGTCGTCGCGGAAGGTCGGCTCGGTCTCGGTCACGGCGTCGCGAAGTGCCCCGTAGCGGTCCTTGAACCCCCGCAGCACGTTGCGCATCTCGGCGGCGGCCAGGCGCTCGTGGAAGCGGACGTGGAGCAACGTGAGACCGGTGGCCTGGGCACCCTTCACCTCGGGAACCGTGATGACGGTGCGACCGTCGGATCGACCGACGGCGACCCAGACCCGTCGCTCCTCGGCCGCTCGGCGTTTGGTGCCCCGCAAGGCCGGGTTGTCCGCCGTGCGGGACGGGATGTCGAGCGCGATGCCGCCGCGGTCGATCACCTGGATCTGCGCCTCATCGGATCGGGGATCACCGTCGATGCGGTACCGGGTCCACCCCAGGACCTCGGCGACGGCCGCGTCAAGACCCACGAGCGTGCGCAGCGTGGCGTAGGCGAGGCGGTCGCGGGGCGTCCCGGCCTCGAGCGCCCCCTTGACCAGCTCGGCCTGGAGGAGGGTCTCGTCGCTGCGGGAGATCCCCACCGTGACGGTCTTGGCCTGGTGCTTGATCGCGTCGACCGGCCGGGTGAGCTCGTCGATCGCCGCGGTGAGCGCCGCCGTGAGGTCCTCGATGATCGTGGCCGGACGTCCGATGCGACCGGTGTCGATCTGGTAGCTCTCGATCGGCACGACCCCGGCGGCGTAGCGCAAGACCGACGCGAGCCGGACGGCGTGCGATGCCGGGAGGTGGCCGTCGTAGCGGTGGGCCCGCACACCGTCGAGGAAGCCGGCGGCCTGACGCTCGACGACGGGCTCGAGCCGCTCGAGCATGTCGTCGGCCCGCTCACCGCGGGCGAGACCCGCCTCGATCTCGGAGCGGAGCTGACGCAGCGGGATCGCCGAGGCGTCGATGGCCAGCGCTGCCTCGTAGCCGAACAGGTGGCCGACCATGGCGGCCAACACGAAGTCGAGCTCGGGGTGGACGGCGGGGACCGTGATGAGCTCGGCGGCGGCCGCGAAGCGCTCCTCGCCCTCGGAGGCCA
>JBCCTY010000320.1:0-4627 GCA_039197885.1 Actinomycetota bacterium
CAGCTCGGGGATCCCGAGGATCTTGCGGCTCTCGTCGCGGAGCTTGCGCTCCTCGCTCGTGTCGCCGGAGCCGTCGTCGACGAACCCGCCGGCCTGGGCGATGACGTTGTGGGCCAGGGTGGCCGGGAACGCCTCCCCGGCCGGGAGGTCGACGGCCTGCCCGTCGTGGGTGAGCTCGACGCTCGCCTCGGCGGTCTTGCGGACCTGGTCGTGGAGCTCGGCGACCCCGGCGAGACCGGCACCCGAGGCCGCCTGGTAGGTCGAGACCACCAACCGCTCGAGGCCCGCCTCGGCATGGAGCGGAGCCAGCACCGGCATGGCGGCCATGGTGGTGCAGTTCGGGTTGGCGACGATGCCCTTCGGGATCGACACCAGCGCACCGGCGTTGACCTCGGGCACCACGAGGGGCACCTCGGCGTCCATCCGCCACGCCGAGGAGTTGTCGACGACGATCGCCCCGGCAGCGGCGACCTTCGGAGCGAGCTCGCGCGATGCGCCCGCTCCGGCCGAGAAGAGCACGAGATCGAGTCCGGCGTAGTCGGCGGTCGCGGAGTCCTCGACCGTCACCTCGCCGCCGCGCCAGGGCAGCGTCCGCCCGGCGCTGCGAGCGGAGGCGAACACCCGCAGCTCGTCGACGGGGAAGTCGCGCTCGGCGAGGATCCCCCGCATCACTCCACCGACCTGGCCCGTTGCTCCGATGATCCCGACTCGCATGGGGCAACGGTACCGGCGGGCTCTCCCGGGCCCGCCGTCGATTTCCCCACCGGACGCGACGGCGGCCCCGGACGCCGTAGCGTCCGAGGCCGCTCGCGAGCGCCGGAGGCTCAGCCCCCGAGGTTCGAGCGCAGCTCGCCGGCCGGGAACTCGGCGGTGTGGATGTTCACGTAGATCCGACCCTCGTCGATCGCCCGCCACAGGTCGGCGGTCGACATGCCCTCGAACGGACCGACGAGATCGTCCTCGGTGACCGTGCCGGAGAGGCGGAGGCGGAAGCCGTCGCCCGCGGGCTCGGTGAGGAGGTTGGCGACGATGGGGCCGTTCTCGCCGCGGACGCCGACGTGCAGGTGGGCGGCGACCACGTCATCGATGCGCACGGCCCGGATCGAGTAGTCGATGCCGCCCTCGGCGTTGGGTCGCAGGACCACGTTGCCGGTGGCCCGGGTGTCGACCCGCGGGACCTCGTTGCTGCCCCGCAGGCGGGACGACTCACGGAAGTCCACCTGCTCGGCCGACACCTCGACGCCGAGCAGCTCGTAGCCCTCGGCGGTGAAGTCCGCACCGGCGAACATCGCCGAGTCGAGGATGCCGCCCGAGCCCACCGGGTTGAAGCCCGGGTGCAGCTCGACACCCTCCCCCTGGTCGACGCCGGTGTTCGGCGTCTGCTGACCGAAGAAGGCGGTGTTGGCCGGCAGCTCGTCGTTCACCTCGGTCCCCGCATCGAGCACCTGGGCCCCGGTGACCACGAAGTCCTCGCCGATGAAGTTGCCCGCGTCGTCGAAGAGCGGATGGGCGAGCGGGTCGCCGTTGGCGATGAACGCATCGTTGGACGGGATCACCATCGACGCATAGCTGAGGTAGCCGGCCTCACCCTCACGGGGCTGGACCAGGAAGGTGCGGGTCGCCTGTTGGCCGGGTGCGATCGGCCCGTCGGGGCCGAAGAGCGTGGCGTCCTGGCCGTCGCCGTTCGCGTCGAACTCGGCGGTGACACCACCGGTGCCGCCGTCCTCGGCGAGCATCTCGAGGCCCGCCGTCACCGGCTCGCCGCGGTCGTACAGGTCGAAGGTCCCGCCGTGGACGCCCACCCAGACCGGGGTCTGGAAGGTGCCGCCCTCCGGGGCCAGGTTGGTCACGGTCACCTCGTAGAAGGCGTTGGGCGAGCCACCGGTCTCGGCACCGGCCGGCAGGGCCAGACCCGCGCTCCCGACGGCGAGGCCGGCGGTGGCGACGGCTGCGGCGATCTTCTTGTGCTTCATCGTGTGCTCCTCGTCAGCTCACGTGCGCCCGTGTCGGGCGAGCGATGCCGTGTGCACCGCCGCACCGGGAACTCCCGGGTCGCCGTGATCGCGCCGGACGGGCACCCGAGTTCCGGCCACGTTCACGAAGACCTCGCCGAGCGCGACCCCGACCGCGTCGGGCGCGGGACCGTCGGCCCGACGTCGCGGTCAGGCCGGGGCGACACCTCGTCGGCGCCAGCGCAGCACACGGACCGGGTGCCGGGCAGCCGGGTGCACGCTGCGCCACGGCTCGGCGTGGTGGACGACGGTGTCGTCGAGGAGCTCGGGTGGGCCGAAGCGCTCGGTCGTGATCCGGAGTGGCGCCTCGTCGAGCAGCGAGCTCGCCGTGCTGATGACCTCGTCGGTGCGGGCTGCGGCCACGACGAGGCGCATGGCGTCGACGCCGTCGTGCCCTCCGCCGTCGTGGAGGTGGACCTCACCCCCGTCGGTGGCGCGCTGGGCCGCCGTCGGCCGTTGGGGCGGGTTGACGACGAGCACGTCGGCGCGGATCAGGCCGAGCCGGGTCCAGTCGCACTCCACGAGGGAGACGCGATCGAGGGCCTCGGCGCCGAGCAGGGCCGCGACGTTGTGGCGGGCCGCCTCGAGCGCCTCGCGATCGCCGTCCTGGGACACCACGTGAGCCGCCCCACCGACGAGGGCGGCGATGGTGATCAGCCCCGAGCCGCAACCGGCGTCGACCACCCGTCGGCCGGCGAGCTCGGTCCTCCGCCGCTGCAGCACGTCGGCCAGGTGCACGCTGAAGCTGCTCGGGCGATGGACCCCGGCCCGGGAGACGTCGAGCGCGGCGGCGACCTCGGCCCAGGTCGTGAGGCTCGGATCGAGGAGGCCCTGCATCGCCGGAGCCTCCCATCCGCCCGGGCGGACGGCGGTGCCGTTTCCCGTCTGCGCCGGCCCGGGAGCCGGGCGGTCAGACGAGGAGCCGGATGTCCGGACCCGAGGCGTCGACCTCGAGGCGACCGGCCGGCCAGGGACCGGCCGAGACCGTCCTGGCGGCGTCGAGCAGCGCGAGGTAACGCTCCCGCGAGACATCGAGCACGCCCAGGCTGGCGAGGTGCGGGGTCGACCACTGCACGTCGAGCAGCGTCGCTCCCGACGATCGGAGCAACCCGACGAGCCCGACGAGTGCCACCTTCGACGCGTCGACCGCCTCGTGGAACATCGACTCTCCGGCGAAGAGGCCGTCGACCGAGACCCCGTAGAGCCCACCGACCAGCCGACCTCCTTCCCACGCCTCGACGCTGTGCGCCCAGCCCAACTCGTGGAGTCGGGAGTACGCCGAACGGATGGCCGGCGAGATCCAGCCGTGCGAGCGCCGCGGGTCGGCGCACCGCTCGATCACCTCACCGAAGGCGGTGTCGACCCGCAGCTCGTAGCGCCGGACGCTGCGACGCAGCGAACGGGTCACGCGGAGGCCGTCGAGCGGCAACACCCCGCGGGGGTCGGGCGACCACCAGCCGATCGACCGCCGCAGCGGCATGGGGAACAGCCCGGCACGGTAGGCGGCCAGGAGCGTGCCGGGTTCGAGGTCGGCACCGACCCCGACCAGACCGTCCTCGTCGGCCTCGGCGGGGTCGGGGAACGCCCAGGGCGTCGGCGGCGGCTCGAGCGGCACGGGGACAGTGTGCTCGGCCGGGACGGGCTCCGGATGGGGACGTGTGCCACTGGCAGTAGCTTCGGCGCCATGGCCGGTCCCGTCCTCCTCCTCGGTGGTGACGAGTTCACCACCGCCTACGACGAGCTCGACCGCGGGTTGCTGGCCGAAGCCGACACCACGACGGTCACCCTGCTCCCCACCGCTGCGGCCTACGAGGATCCCGATCGCCTGATCGCGGCCGCCACCGAGCACTTCGCCCCGCTCGGCGCCACGGTCGAGACCGTGCCGGTCCTCATGCGCCGCGACGCCGTCGACCCCGCGCTGGCCGACGAGGTCCGAGCATCGTCGTTCGTCTACCTCGTCGACGGCTCGGCGATGCACATCGAGTCGGTCCTGAAGCGATCGGCGGTCTGGGAGGCCCTCGTGGCCGCCCATGAACGGGGCGCGGTGGTCGCTGCGTCGGGAGCATCGGGACGGGCGCTGTGCGATCCGATGGTCGACCCGCGCGGCGGTGGCTTCGCCGTGGGGCTCGGCCTGGTGTCGGGGGTGTCGTTCGTTCCCCGCGCCGAGTCGTGGAGCGACGAGCGTGCCCGCCGGGTCCGCCACCTCGCACCGCGTGGCATCGAGCTGCACGCCATCGCCAGTGGCGACCACGTCCGCATCGGGTGAGGAGGAGCGGTCAGTAGCTGTAGAAGCCCTGACCGGTCTTGCGACCCAGGCGCCCGGCGGCGACGAGACGGCGCAAGGTCGGGGCCGCCGCGTCGCACGGGCGGCCGAACTCGGCGTGGAGGGCGTCGAGGATGGCCAACGACGTATCGAGACCGACCAGATCGAGCAGCGCGAAGGGTCCCATCGGGAAGTTGGCGCCACCCTGCACGGCGGCATCGATGTCCTCCATCGACGCCGTCCCGCGCTCGAGCATGGCGATGGCGGAGTTGAGGTAGGGGAAGAGCAGGGCGTTCACGACGAAGCCCGCCTCGTCCTTCACCTCCACCGGCGACTTGCCGCACCGCACGGC
>JBCCTY010000321.1:0-4611 GCA_039197885.1 Actinomycetota bacterium
GATCGATCCTCGACGTCACCGCCGCCACCCCATCGGTCACGGTCGGACAGCGACGGGCCCTGCTCGTGCGCGACCCGCGCTGCCGGTTCCCCGGCTGTTCGGTCATCGCGCAACGTTGCGACACCCACCACCTCCACCACCAGGCGTCCGGCGGGCAGCACCGGCTCGACAACCTCGTCCACCTCTGCCGCCACCACCACCGCTTCGTCCACGAACACCGATGGACCATCACCGGCACACCCGACACCGACCTCCACGTCCACCCACCCCCCGAACGCGAACCCGACCACTGGCTCGAACGAACCGGCATCGACACCCCCTGAACCCCACCCCCACCCCAACCGACCGAGTGCCAGCCCACCCCGGTGTGCCGCACCGGCGCGCCCGGGATCAGGAGCGGGCGTCGGCCCGCCCGGGTCAGTCGGTCGCTGCGTCAGCGCCGTAGTAGCGGTCGGCCCAGATGCCGGTGGGGTCCTCACCTCGGACCGGCATGCGCCAAGTCGTGACCTCGGCCTCGTCGAGTCGGACGGCGAGCAGCGCACGCGGTTCGTCGATGGTGGCGTCGACGTAGCGGTCGGCGGCCTGCTCGCCGACGTAGCGGGAGGCCAGCTCCCGGTAGGTGTCGCGCCAGGCGTCGTCATCGCCTTCGTCGTGGAGGACGTCGACGGTGCCTCGAACCGTGACCTTCCGATAGGGCAGGGGATCCTCGTCGATCGAGATGCAGATGCGAGGATCTCGTCGCAGGTCGGCCCACCACGCCGACCGAGCCCGAGGGGTGATGAGGATCGCGCCTTCGCGGTGGAGGAACCAGACCGGCACCACCGACGGGGCGCCGTGCTCGTCAACGGTGCCGATGCGCGCCGGCACCCCGGGCGTCTGGGCGAGGAAGTCCGCCAGCTCGTCGCCGTCGAGGCGTGGCATCAGACCTCGACCGTCCCGCCCGACCGCCAGTAGACGCCGCCCTCTCTCGACAGGAGATCCTCGTCGACCAGGTAGCGCCGCAGCGTCGCCGTGTCGTCGTGCCAGCGACCGAGGATGGCGTTGACGGTGCGCTCGGGATAGCGCTCACCGGGAGCGAACTCCTGGGCGAGCAGGTCGAGGAGCGCGAGCCGCTTGGTCCGCCCGGCCGGGATCGAGGTGATCCGGCCGTCGCGGACGAAGGCTCGCAGGCTCCGATCGACGCCGTCGTCGACCTGGTCCGCCGGCGGCGCCGAGGCCTTCGCGGCGCGGGCGAAGGCCTCCTCGATCAGCCAGATGCCGCCCTCGCCGTCGTCGATGACCAGCCCGGCGTCGCGGAGGCGCCAGACGGCGTCGACGGCGGCGCGCCGATCGAGTCCGGTCGCATCGACGACGGCATCGAGGTCGGCTGCGCCCAGCACGAGGGCAGCCACGACCCGCCGCCGGTCGGGCTCGGCCAACAGGCGCACGAGGCGGACGGGATCGAGCTCGTCGCTCACCTGGCCGACCCTAGGCGGCCGCGCCGCGGACCGTCGGTCCGGTGACGTCCCCGCGACGGCGAGCGGTCGATCCCGGGCGAAGGCGCACCAGGCGACTGGTAGCTTGTCGAGGTCGGAGGACGGCCGATCAGGCGTGTGGGGGCGAACTGCATGGCGATCGTCGACGAGGACATCCAACGGGTGCGGGAAGCGACCGATGCGGTCGCGGTCATCGGCGCCCACGTGGGCCTCCGTCGTGTCGGTCGCCGCCAGATGGGCCTGTGCCCGTTCCACAACGAGAAGTCCCCGTCGTTCTCGGTGAACGCCGAGGAGGGCCTCTACTACTGCTTCGGCTGCCACGCCTCCGGCGACATCATCAGCTTCGTCCAGCAGATCGAGGGCCTCGACTTCCGCTCCGCCGTCGAACTGCTCGCCGAACGCGCCGGGATCAGCCTCCGCTACACCGAGGAGGGCACCGCCGACCGCCGCCGACGCAGCAGCGAGCTGCACGAGGTGCTCGAGCAGGCGGTCGACTGGTTCCACCACCGCCTCCTGACCGGCGCCGACGCCGGCCCGGCGCGGAGCTACCTCCGCAGCCGGGGCTACGACGGCGACCTCGTCCGGCGGTTCCGGATCGGCTGGGCACCCGACGACTGGGACGAGCTGACACGAGCGATCAAGCGACCGAAGCAGCTCCTCGTCGATGCCGGGCTCGCGTTCGAGAACCGGCGCGGACGGCTGCAGGACTCGTTCCGGGCCCGCGTGATGTTCCCGATCTTCGACGTCGCCGACCGTCCCGTCGGCTTCGGCGGCCGGATCATGCCGGGCGCGGAGGGCCCGAAGTACAAGAACTCCGCCCAGGGCCCGGTCTACGACAAGAGCCGGGTGCTCTACGGCCTCAACTGGGCCAAGCAGCAGGCCGTCGCCAACGGGCGGGTCGTGGTCTGTGAGGGCTACACCGACGTCATCGGCTTCGCGTCGGCCGGCGTCACCGAGGCCGTGGCGACCTGCGGGACCTCCCTCACCGAGGATCACGTCAAGGTCATGCGGCGCTTCGCCCGCCGGATCGTGCTCGCCTTCGATGCCGACGCCGCCGGGCAGGGTGCTGCCGAGCGGGTCTACGCCTGGGAGCGCGCTCACGACCTCGAGGTCGCCGTCGTCGACCTCGGTGCCGGTCGCGATCCAGGTGACGTGGCGTTCGAGGACCCGTCGGCGCTGCCGGCCGCGGTCGACGCGGCTCAACCGTTCCTCGGCTGGCGGGTCGATCGCATCCTCGACGCGGCGAGCTTCGACACCCCCGAGCACCGGGCGAGGGCGGCCCGCGATGCGCTCCAGGCGATCTCGGAGCATCCTGACGGGTTCGTGAGGGACCAGTACGTGATGACCGTCGCCGATCGCTGCGGCCTCGACCCCGATCAACTCCGGGTCGAGGTGTCGCCGCGGGGCCGTCGAGTGGCGGTCGCCGCTCCCGTCGAGCAGCCTGCCGACGTGCTGCCCGACATCGACTCGACCGAGCTGGAAGCCCTCCGGCTGCTCGTGCACCGCCGGGCCGCGATCGCCGGTCAGCTCCACGCCCGGATGTTCTCCTCACCGGCCGGCATCGGCGCCTACCGGGCGCTCGCCTCGACGTCGTCGGTGCAGGAGGCGGTCGAGCAGGCCCGTCCCGAGCTGCACGTCGTGCTCCACCGGGTCGCGGTCGAGGAGTCCGAGGCCGAGGTCGACGACGTGCTCCGCCTCCTGGCCCAGCAGGCCGGCCGCCACGCCCTCGACGACCTCACCCGTCGCTCGACGACGTCGGCTGCGCTGGCCGAGCACTACCCGATGCTCGAGTGGCTGCGCCTCCGGCTCGACGAGCTGACCGACGAGGAGCACTGCGGGCCGGCCGTCGACGCGCTCTCGCACTGGCTGAGGTCCCTCGACGACGAGGACGCCGCCTGATGGCAGCCGGCGACGCGGGCGCGGCGGCCGATCCGGTTCGCCAGTACCTCAAGGAGATCGGACGCGTCCCGCTGCTGACCGGCGAGCAGGAGGTGGCCATCGCGAAGCGCATCGAGAAGGGCGTGCTCGCCACCGAGCAGCTCGAGGTGCTCGCCGCCGAGAACGGCTCGGCCGACGTCATGCAGCGCCGACGGCTCGAGCGCGAGGTCCGAGACGGCGAGCGGGCCAAGGACGAGCTGACCCGGGCCAACCTCCGGCTGGTCGTCTCCATCGCGAAGCGCCACGTCGGCCGAGGCCTCCAGCTGCTCGACCTCGTCCAGGAGGGCAACCTCGGGCTCATGCGCGCCGTCGAGAAGTTCGACTACCGCAAGGGCTTCAAGTTCTCCACCTACGCCACGTGGTGGATCCGTCAGGCCATCTCGCGCTCGATCGCCGATCAGGCCCGGACCATCCGACTCCCGGTCCACATGGTCGAGTCGATGAACAAGGTCATCCGCGTCCAGCGGGCCCTGCTCCAGGAGCTCGAACGTGAGCCCACGGT
Source organism: Actinomycetota bacterium (assembly GCA_039197885.1). Taxonomy (GTDB): domain Bacteria; phylum Actinomycetota; class Acidimicrobiia; order Acidimicrobiales; family Poriferisodalaceae; genus JBCBSZ01. The sequence continues at coordinate 3,916 of JBCCTY010000321.1, forward strand.
CGAGGAGATCGCCGTCCGGGTCGACCTGTCGCCCGAGCGGGTCCTCGAGATCCAGCAGATCGCGCTCGACACCCTCTCGCTCGACTCCCCGGTCGGCGACGAGGACGAGAGCTACCTCGGTGACTTCGTTCGCGACGACCGGCTCGAGATGCCGGCCGACGTGGCGACCCGTCACAGCCTCAACACCGTGTTGCGCGAGGCCCTCGACGAGCTGTCCGATCGCGAGCGCGAGGTGATGCGGATGCGGTTCGGCCTCGATCAGGTGAAGCCCAAGACGCTCGAAGAGGTGGGCCGGGAGTTCAACGTGACCCGTGAGCGCATCCGCCAGATCGAGGCGAAGACGCTCGCCAAGCTCCGCCATCCCCAGCGCAGCCAGAAGCTGAAGGACTTCCTCGAGAACTGACCACGCGGGCCCGTGTCGTCGAAGCGCTGAACCCCGTCGGTGACCTGCCGACGATGGGGGAGTGCCCCGATGGCCGCGGCGCCACCGCTGCTATCGTTCACTCCGTCCTTCCGGGGTAGCTCAGTTGGCAGAGCAAGCGACTGTTAATCGCTAGGTCGTGGGTTCGAGCCCCACCCCCGGAGCAACACCGCCCTCGGGTACGAGGAGCTGGCAGGAGCGAGCGGCCTGTTCATCGCGAGGTCGTGGGTTCGAGCCCCACCCCCGGAGCAACACCGCCCTCGGGTACGAGGAGC
>JBCCTY010000322.1:0-4548 GCA_039197885.1 Actinomycetota bacterium
CCTGCGACCGGGTGGTCGCGCTCCGCCACGGTCGGGTGTGCTTCGACCTGCCCTCGTCACAGGTCTCCGACGAGCACCTCGGCGATCTCTACGTGCTCGACGAACCGACCGCCGTGTGACCGGGACGCTCGACCGCCCCGCTGTCAGCTCCCCGGTCGAGCGACCGGTGCGCCGCGACCGGCGTCGGTGGGCGGCGGTCGTCGTCGCGCTGGTCGCCTGGTCGATCTGGAGGGCCGGCGCCGACCCGAGGGAGTTGGTCAACGAGCGGGGATGGTCGCAGCTCCGGAAGTTCTTCGCCGCGATGGTCTCGCCCGACCTGAGCGCCGACATGGTCGAGCTGACCGTTCGGGAGTCCGCGGTGACCGTCGGCTATGCCCTCGTGGGCACCGCTCTCGCCGTGGCGATCGGCGTGATCGGCGGCGTCCTGCTCACCGAGCGGGTCTGGAGCCCGGTCCACGGTCCGATGCGCCGGGGGCGGACGGGCTGGGCGACGGGGCGCATCCTCTTCGCGGTCCCGCGGTCGATGCACGAGGTGGTCTTCGGGCTGATCCTCGTCAACATCCTGGGACTGAACCCGTTGGTCGCCGTGCTCGCCATCGGCATCCCGTTCGGTGCCGTGACGTCGAAGGTCTTCGCCGAGCTGCTCGACGAGGTGCCCCTCGACGCAGAGCGCTCGCTGCGGGCCAGCGGCGCCGGTCGGGTCACCGCACTGGTCGTCGGGACGGTGCCGCAGGCCTTCGGCGACCTCCTCTCCTACGCCTTCTACCGCTTCGAGTGCAGCCTCCGCAGCGCCGCCGTGCTCGGCATCGTCGGCGCGGGCGGCCTCGGGTTCCAGCTGGCGCTGTCGTTCCAGTCGCTGCGCTACGAGGAGATGTGGACGCTGCTGTGGGCGCTCATCCTGCTCTCCGGCATCGCCGACCGCTGGTCGTCGGCCGTTCGCCACCGTCGCGACGCCCTCGCCGCCGAGACGCGGGTGCGTGCCACGCCCTCGACCGCGACCGAGCCGGCCGACGGCCCGAGCGCCGATCGGTTCCTCCGCTTGAGCGCCCTCGTCTTCGCCCTCGCCGTGCCGGTCGCGTGGTGGCGACTCGGCATCGATGTCACCTCGCTCTGGGACGAACGGGCTCGACGACTCGCCGGTGAGCTCGTCGCCGACTCCTGGCCGCCGGAGATCGGCGACGGTGGCGTCCGCGAGCTGCTCGACGACTCGCTCGACACGATCGCGCTGGCCGTGCTCTCGATCGTCCTGGCGATCGCCCTGGCCACGCCCCTCGCGTTCCTCGCTCGCCGCCCGGGTCGCCGCCACGCCGGCCGTGGGGCCCTCGCTCGTCGAGTCGGGGCGATGCTGTTGCGGTTCGTGCTGCTGATCATGAGGTCGGTCCCTCCCCCGGTGTGGGCGTTCGTGATCGTGTTCGTGCTCTTCCCCGGCCTCTGGCCCGGCGCGGTCGCCCTCGCGATCTACAACGCCGGCGTCCTCGGACGGCTCCAGGGAGAGGTGCTCGAGAACATGGACCAGCGGCCCGCTCGGCAGCTCACCGCGACCGGGGCGACGGCAGCCGGCGCGCTCACGGTCGCCACCGTTCCCGCCGTGTCGGGTCGGTTCGTGGCGCTCGGCCTCTACCGGTGGGAGGTCGCCGTCCGCGAGACCGTCATCGTCGGCGTCGTCGGCGCCGCCGGCCTCGGACGACGCCTCGACGAGCAGACCTCGGCCTTCGACTACGACGGCATCCTCGCGACGATCGTGGCGCTGTTCGTCGTCACGATCGTGGTGGACTTCGCATCGGCCGCCATCAGGAGGACCCTGCGATGACCGACGATCGGACCTTCGCCCTCGTCGCGGACGAGCGACGGCGACTCGCCGACCGCCTCGACACGCTCCCGCCGGGGGCGTCGGAGCTCGCGACCGGCTGCGGCGACTGGACGGTCCGGGAGGTCGCCGGCCACCTGACCGCCGGTTGGAACGTGTCGATCCCCCGCTTCGTGCTGGGCCTCGTACGCGCTCGGGGCAGCTTCCACCGCGCCAACGCCAGGTTCGGCCGCGAGCTCGGTGCCCGACCCCCGGCCGAGATCGTCGCCGACCTCCGAGCCAACGCGGAACACCGCTTCACGCCGCCCGGAGCCGGGCCGGAGGCGCCGCTGTCCGACGTGCTCGTCCACTCCCACGACATCGGCGCCGCCGTCGGTTGGACCGTCGAGGTCGATCCCGCCGTGACCGTCCTGGTCATGGACCGGGCGGTGGCGCCGTCGGCCGCTCGGATCACCGGCGGGCAGATCGCCGAGGGTTACTCGCTCCGAGCCGACGACGTGACGTGGCGTCACGATCAGCCGGGTCGACCGACCTTGAGCGGACCGGTGCGCGACCTGCTCCTCGTGGTCTTCGGGCGGTTGCCGATCGACCATCTCGACCAGGACGAGCCGCTCAGCTGAGCGACCGGATCAGGTCGGCGAGGCGGTCGCGTTCGAGCGTCGGATCGGTCAGCGGGCCGAGCTCGCCGGAGCGTCGTCCGAGCTCGTCGAGCAGCAGCGGTTCGCGCTCCAGGCGCCCGAGCAGCTCGGCCAGCGCAGCCTCGTCACCGACGGCGACGAAGCCGGGGTGGTCGTCGCCGAGGAGTCCGGTGTTGCCGTCGATCCTCGTGCCGATGACCGGCACGCCGGCGGCGATCGCCTCGCTGACGACGTTGGCACCGCCCTCCTCCACCGACGTGCAGGCGAGCACGTGGCCGGAGCCGAGCAGCGCCATCGCCCCGGCTCGGTCGAGCTCTCCGTGCCAGTGGTAGCGGCGGTTCCGCCGCATCTCCGCCGCTGCCGCGGCGGCCCAGCTCTCGTCGTGGGCCCGCCCGGCATGGTGGACGGTGACGGTGCTCGTCTCGGGCAGTCGTCCGGCGGCACGGGCGGCGAGCAGCGGGGCCTTCACCTTCCGGAGGTGGGCGAGGACGACCACCCGCAACTCTCCTGTCACCGTTCGGCGGACCGGCACGTCGGCCGGATCGACCGACTGGTGAATGACGACGGTGCGTTCGCCCGCCCCCGGCACGATCTCCCCCACCCGCCGCACGGCCGCCTCCTGCAGCACCACGAGAGCGTCGGCCGTCTCCACCGAGCGCAACGCCCTCGGATCGCCGGGGAGGTCGCCGTAGAGATCGGTCCCGCTCAGGGCGACGACCAGTGGGCTCCCGCCGCGGTGACGACGCCACCACTCGACGACCGCTGCGCTCCGTCGTGCGTGGACCGCGATGAGCAGGTCGGCGGCCGCGAGTGCGGCGACGACAGCGGGCGACGGCTCGTCGGCGTGCTCGTCGACGGGCACGACCGACGCCCGGCAGCCGCCCGACCGCAGCAGCGCCGCCCAACGTCGGGCCGTCACGTCGTTGCCGGAGCGAGCACTCGGCCGGACGGGCGCCGCGATTGCCACCGAGGTCATCGGGCGCAGGTGCGGAACCCGGCGAAGACGTCGCGGCGGTCGGGGGTGAAGTAGTTGCGGAACGTGGAGCGCACGTAGCGAGAGCGCGTCGCCCACGAGCCGCCCCGGAGGACCTTGCGGGTGCCGAACCACGGCTCGGAGTTGTCGCGGTACGCGTCGGGTTCGAAGTGGGGGTAGGGCCCGAACGTCGTGGCGGTCCACTCCCAGACGTTGCCGAGCAGCTGCCGATGGCCCCACGGCCCGTCGCCCGCGCCCAACGCTCCCACCGGGACCGTCCCGGCCATGCGAGCGTCGAGGGCGGCCTCGTCGGGTCGGGGGGACCGGTCACCCCAGGGGTACCAGGGCCGCCTGACACCGTCGGGTCCGGTCGTCGCGGCGGCCTCCCACTCGGCCTCGGTCGGGAGGCGACGATCCGCCCACCGGCACCAGGCCTCGGCCTCCCACCAGTTGACGTGGAGCATCGGGTGGTCGGCGGTCTCGGTGATCGACGACCAGGTCGCGTCGATCCGCCGCTCCCAGCCGTCACCGCTACGGCGCCAGTAGGCCGGGGCGACGGCTGCGGCGCTGTGCCGCCAGTCGATCCCGCCACTCGACCAGAGGCGATCGTCGGTGTAGCCACCGTCGTCGACGAACTCGGCGAACTCCGCCACCGTCACCGGCGTGACGGCCAACTCGAACCCCTCGATGTCGACGGGGTGGGCCCACTTCTCGTTGTCCATGACGAGGGGCTGACCGCGTGACGCGCCGAGCAGGACCCGCCCGCCGCCGACCGGGCGATCACCCCCGATGGGCTCGCTGCCGGGTGCCGGGTCGGTGGAACGGGGCCGCGGCCCCCAGTCGAGGGTCTGGCGGGTGTAGGTCAGCGCCTCGCAGTGGGCGTCGTGGTGCATCACGGCGTAGGCGACGTAGTGGGCGGTCGAGTCCAGGCCGCGGTCGTCGGTGACGACATCGATCAGCTCGTCCGCGACCCGTCGGACGTAGTCGATGGTGGTCGCCGGATCGGGGTAGGACAGCTGCCAGCGGGTGCGGTGCCCGACCGCCGACGAGTCGTAGCGCTCGTCGACCCCGTCCAGCAGCTGGTCGCGCCCGTGGAGGCGGCGCAGGACGAACCACTCCGCGAACCACGC
>JBCCTY010000323.1:0-4516 GCA_039197885.1 Actinomycetota bacterium
AACGTGGTGGTCGGACGGCGCCTGCCCGACGAGAACCGGGTGGCGATCTTCTCGATCCTGCAGACCGGCGTGTTCCTCGGCCTCAGCGTCGGCTCGCTCCTGGGCGGCCTCGTCTCCGAAGCGACCTCTCCCGAGGTGGCCGCCGGGGCGGCGTTGGCCGTCGCTGCCGTGACACTACTGGCGTCAACCACTCTCCGTGGTGAAGAATGACGGCCATGGACACGGCAGGTGGGGAGGACGAGGCATCCGTCCCGGAGCTGATCGGCCGCCGGGCCGAGCTCGCCCACCTGCGCGACCTCGCCGATCTCGCCGTGGAGCACGGCGCACAGATGGTGCTCGTGAGCGGCGACGCCGGCATCGGCAAGACGACGCTCACGACGGCCTTCCGCGGCCAGCTCACCGACACCGGCTGGGGTGGTCACCTCGGCCACTGCATCGAGTACGCCGACCGCACCCTTCCGTTCGGCCCCATCGTCAACATCCTGCGCTCGGTGATGCTGCAGCACCTCGAGGCGATCGACGAGCTCGTCGGCCACCACCGTCGCGACCTGAGCGCCCTCATCCCCGAGCTCGACGACCGCGGTGAGTCGGGTGCCTCGCTCGCCGGCGACGTCGACCGGCTCTTCGACGCCATCGCCGTCACGCTCTCCTCGGCCGCAGAGGTCCGCCCACTGGTCATCACGATCGAGGACATCCACTGGGCCGACGCCGCGACCCGCGATCTGGTGTCATCGCTCGTCCACGTGCTCGGGCGGGCTCGGGTGCTGCTGCTGATCACCGAGCGCAGCGGCGCGACCGATCGAGCCCACCCGGTCCGCACCTGGATCGCCGAGCATCGGCGTCTCCCCAACGTCCACGATCTGACGCTGACCGGGCTCTCCCGCGACGAGCTGGCCTCCCAGGCGGCGCGGCTCCTCGACGAGACGCCGTCGGCCGACCTCGTCGACGAGCTGGTCGAACGGACCCACGGCAACCCCTACTTCTCCCACGAGCTGCTCGTCGCACGACGGGGAGGTGACCTCGCCCTGCCCGTGAGCCTGGTCGACTTCCTGTCGAGCCGGATCTCGCGCCTGGACGACGAGGAACGCGACGTCCTGCGCGCGCTCGCCGTGGTGGGTGGCGTGGCCGAGCATCGGATGCTCGACGCGATGCTCCCGGAGTTCCGGGCCGCTCGAGCGCTCCGGAGCCTGTTCGACGCCTCGATCCTCGAGGTCGACGGCAACGAGCTGACCTTCGGCCACGCCCTGCTCCGCGAGGCGATCCTCCGCGACGTGCTGCCCTTCGAGGCCGAGGACCTCCACCGTCGGGCCGCCGAGGCCCTCATCGCTGATCCACGTCGCGGTCGCTCGCTCAGCGATCTCACCAGCCTGGCTCTCCACTGGGACGGCGCCGGCGAGCCCGACGAGAGCCTGTCGGCCGCGGTCCGAGCCGCCGACGCCGCCGCGGCCGTCGCCGCCTACGAGAGCGCGGCCGACCTCTCGCTCCAGGCCCTCACCGCCTGGCCCGCGGCGAGCGATCCCGAGTCGCTCACCGGCCTGCGCCGCGACGAGCTGCTCGTCCGCACCGCCGACCAGCTCACCAGCTGCTACCGCAGCGAGGAGGCGGTCGCGGTCATCGGCGAGTCGCTGGCCGGCTGGGCGGGCCAGCTCCCACCGGGACGCCGCGCCCGCCTCCTCGCCGCGCTCGCTCCGATCCACTGGCACCTCGCCAACACCGGCGAGACCGCCCGCGTCCTCGACGAGGCCCAACGGCTGGTGGGCACCGAGCGCTCCCTCGAGGCCGCGATCGTCCACCACCGTGTCTCCAAGCAGGCTCTCGCCGACGGCCAGATCCAGCCAGCGCTGGCATCGGCCGAGCGAGCCATCGAGATCGCCGAAGAGCACGGCCCCGACGTCGTGCTGGTCGAGGCGATGACCACCAAGGCGTTGGCGATCGGTGTCACCGTCGACCTCGAGCGGGGCGTCGCGCTGGCCCACGAGGCCCGCCAGCTGGCACTCGAAGGTCGACTGATCTCCCAGGTGGCCAACACCTATCGCACCGAGATGCTCATGATCGTCTTCCAGGCCGGGCGAACCGAGGCCTGCCTCGAGGCCAGTCGGCAGGGTCTGGAGTACGCCGAGCAGCACTGCGGACCCCGGTGGCGGGCCGAGTTCCGCCTCGACCTCTGCCTGGGGTTCGTCGAGGCCGGTCGCCTGGTCGAGGCCGAGCCGCTCCTCGAGGTCCTCCTCGCCAGCGAGCTCGACGACCTCCGCCGCCTCACGGTGCTCCAGACCGCCGGCCTGCACGCGCTCGCCTCCGGCGCCCTGGAGCCGGCGGAGGCGTTCCTCGACGACGCCGACGAGATCGCCGACCGCTACCAGTCTGCCCAGGAGACGGGCTTCCAGTCACGCCTCCGGGCCGAGCTGGCCCGTCGGCGGGGCCGCTACGACGAGGCCGACGCGCTGATCGGTGCCGCGCTCGAGCTCCAGCTCGCCGGCGACAACCTCAGCTACACCCGGGAGTCGATCGTCGAACGGCTCCGCATCGTGCGGGCGCGTGGTGACGGCTCCGATGTCGACGAGGTCGAGGCGCTGGTCGCGGGCTTCGAGGGCCCCGGCCTGGCCAACCAGGCGATGCGGGCCTTGATGGACGCCGAGTTGGGAGCGATCACCCGAACCTTCGACCACGACGTCGCGCGCCGGGCCATCGATCTCCTCGAGGAGTCGGGCTTCCTCCACGAGGCCGCCCAGGCCCGCCTGCTCCGCATCGAGCACCTCGCCGCCGAGGGCGCAGCCCATCGCGACGAGGTCGAGGCCGAGCTCCGGTCGTTGCACGAGATGGCCGGAGGGCACGGGATGACCGCCGTGGTCGAGCGGGTGGTCGCCATGGCGGCCGACCAACGCGTCGACGGGATCATCCCCGGCGACCTCGCGCCGACCGTCGCCGTCGTAGATCGCGAGCTCCCACACCAGCTCACGACGCGCGAGGTCGAGGTGATGTCGTTGCTCGCCGAGGGCATGACCAACAAGGGCATCGGCGAGCGCCTGTTCGTCAGCCCTCGCACCGTGAGCACGCACATCTCGAACCTCCTCGCCAAGCTCGGCGTGGCCAACCGGGGCGAGGCGGCGGCCGCCTACCACCGGCTCGGACTGGCGGAGGTGATCGATCTGCGCGATCACTCCGGTCGCACCTCCGCCACCGGCTGAGGCGCCGTCACGACCGGCCGGGCGACCGCGGGCCCGCCGTCCGCCGGTACGTTCGGTCGGGTGACCGCGATCGACCCCACCACACGCCCCGGCTCCATCCTCGGCACCCGGGTCACCCGGACCGAGGACCCCGACCTCCTCCGCGGCGCGAAGCGCTACGTCGCCGACCTGCCCTTCACCGCCCCGCTCCACGCCGTGTTCGTCCGCTCGGTCGTCGCGCACGGCACCTTGGGGACCGTCCACGTCGACGAGGCACGAGAGCAGCCCGGGGTCGTGGCGGTCTGGACCGCCGAGGACCTCGGCATCGAGCCCCACCACGGCTTCGTCACGGTGCACCCCGACTTCGCCCGGCCACCGCTCGCCACTGATCGCGTCCGCTTCGTCGGCGAGGCCATCGCCGTGGTGTTCGCCGAGTCCGTCGCGGCGGGCGCCGACGCCGCAGCGACGATCTGGGCCGAGATCGAGCCCCTCCCGGCGCAGGTCGACGCCGAGGCCTCGCTCGCTCCCGACGCCGAGGTGGTCTTCCCCGAGCACGGCGACAACCTCGCGCTGTCGATCCCCGCCGAGTCCGCCATCGACCTCGAGGCCCGATCGGCGACCGTCGTGCGCGGCCGCTACGTCAACCAGCGGATGGCGGTGGCGCCGATGGAGCCCGACTGCTTCGCCGCCGCCCCGGACGACGACGGTCGACTCGTCGTCCACCCCTCGACCCAGATGCCCCACCTGCTGCACGGACAGCTCGCCACGGTGCTGGGCCTCGACCCGTCCGACGTCCGCGTGATCACGCCACAGGTCGGCGGTGGCTTCGGCGGCAAGGCGGGCCTGCACCACGAGTACACCGTGGTCGCCGCGGCGGCCCGCCGTCTCGATCGGCCGGTGGTGTGGATCCCTCCCCGCAGCGAGGACATGCAGACGCTGCCCCACAGCCGGGGCCAGGTGCAGTACGCGGAGCTCGGCGTCGATGCCGATGGCGGGTTCACCGGCCTCCGGGTCCGGCTCGTCGGCGACGCCGGCGCCTACCCGTCGATCGGCGCCTTCCTCCCCGGCGGCACCCGACGGATGGGTCCCGGCAGCTACGCCTTCCCGGAGATGGAGTTCCACGTCGCAGTCGCCGTCACCAACACCACGCCGATGGGCGCCTACCGAGGCGCCGGGCGTCCCGAGGCCACCGCCCTCGTCGAGCGACTGGTCGACCAGGCGGCCATCGAGCTGGACCTCGACCCGTTCGAGCTCCGCCGCCGCAACCTCGTCGCCGACGACGCCTTCCCCCACACCTCGCTCACCGGCAACGTCTACGACTCGGGGCGCTACACCCATCCCCTCGACATCGC
>JBCCTY010000324.1:0-4446 GCA_039197885.1 Actinomycetota bacterium
CGAGGTTCCCGATCATGGTCGGGAAGTCTGGACCCATCAGGTGCACGAGGGTCACCGCCGGTGGATGGGCCGCGGTGCGCTCGAGCGCGGCGGCGACGAGCTCGCGATGGTCGACGGGAGCGCCGACCGAGAAGCCGGCGGACGTGAGCGCCATGACGTACTCGTCGGGGGTGGCCAGGTGGCTCGTCGCCGGCGACGCCGACCACGGCAGCGGGTAGGACAACTGGCCGGGCCCGGTCCGCATGATGTCGTAGACGGCGAAGCGACCACCCGGGCGGAGGACCCGGTGCACCTCACCGAACACGGCCGTCTTGTCGGGGAGGTTCATCCCGACGTGGAACATGGTCGCTGCGGAGTAGGTGCCGTCCGCTGCTCCGAGCGCCGTCGCGTCGCCGACCCGGAACGAGGTGTCGTCACCGTGCCCGGTCAACGCCGAGAGCGTCGTGGCGGCGTCGACGAAGGACGGGGTGAGGTCGACGCCGGCGACGGTGCAACCGACCGACGCCGCCATGGCTCGCGCCGGTCCGCCGACACCGCAGCCGACGTCGAGGACGACGTCGTCGGCTGACAGCCCCATCGCGTCGAGGACCGCCGCCGTCGCCGCGGCGCCGCCGAGATGGAACTCGTCGGCACCGGCCAACGTGGACCGGGCGATCGGTGGCTCGACGGACGCTCCCGCCTGCCGGAGCGCGTCGAGGATCACGTCGGCGACGCTCCCGTTGCGACCGTAGTGACCGACGAGGTCCGAGCGATGGGCGTCCACGTGCCGACGCTACGCCGCCGCCGAACCCCGGCGTCGGGTCGGACGGGCCCGCGGTGCGTTCGGTCCGCCGCGACGTGTGCGCCGGTCGATGCCAGCGGGCCCCCGCAGGTTGGGCTGGAGGGAGCCGGAGCAGCGTCCAGGAGGGGCGGACCCGATGTCGGTCGCTCCGGCGCTCAGTCGACGAGCGCCTGGTAGACGAGCTGAGCGAGCTCGGTGCGCAGGGGGTGTGTGCTCGACGGGAGCAGCTGGGTGAAGAGCACGACCGTCAGGTCCTCCACCGGGTCGACCCAGAAGGCCGTCGACGCCGCGCCGCCCCAGGCGAACTCGCCCGGCGAGCGGAGGGTCTTCGTCGCGACCGAGTCCAGGACGACCGAGAACCCGAGCCCGAAGCCCACGCCGTCGAACGCCGTCTCGGCGAACAGCGGTCGCCCGTAGGCCGAGAGGTCGGCGTTGCCGGGCAGGTGGTTCTGCGTCATGTAGCTCAGGGTGCGGGTGCCGAGCAGCCTGACGCCGTCGAGCTCGCCGCCGCGGCGGAGCATCTCGGTGAAGCGGAGGTAGTCGCCGGCCGTCGTGACGAGGCCGCCGCCACCCGAGAGGAAGGTCGGTGGCGACGTCGCGGCCTCTCCCATCGCGTCGTTGCGGAACCGCTGCCGGGAACCGGGCGTGGGCGAGTACAGCGCGGCGAGGCGGTGCTGCTCCTCGGTCGGGCAGTGGAAGGCGGTGTCGCTCATCCCCAGCGGATCGAGGATGCGGTCGCGGAGGAACTCGTCGAGTGGCTGACCGCTGACGACCTCGACCAACCGGCCGAGCACGTCGGTGGACATCCCGTAGTTCCACTCGGTGCCGGGCTGGAAGACCAGGGGGTGCTCGGCGAGCGCGTCGACGCCCTCGGCGAGGGTCACCCCGTCGGGAGCGCCCCAGTTGAAGCCGGCCTCCCGGTAGCGCTGGTCGACGGGGTGGGCGTTGAGGAAGTCGTAGGTGAGACCCGAGGTGTGGGTCATCAGGTGCCAGATCTCCATCGGCGACGCGACCGGCACGGTCGCGGGGGCGAGCGCCGACCCGCTCGAGTACACCCGCTGGTCGCGGAACGACGGGATGAAGCGGTGGACGGGGTCCTTCAGCTCGAAGGCCCCCTCCTCCCACAGCATCATCGCGGCGACCGTCGTGATCGGCTTGGTCATCGAGTAGGCCCGGAAGATCGTGTCGTGCTCGACGGGGAGGCCGGCCTCGACGTCGCGGTGGCCGTAGGTGTCGCTGAAGACCGTGTCGCCACCGCGGGTCACCGCGATCAGCCAACCGGGCAGCAGCCCGTCGTCCACGTAGTGACGGAAATGGGCACTGATCCTGTCGAGCCGGAGGGCATCGAAGCCTCGCTCGATCGGATCGATCGTCACCTTCACGTCGGTCATCGGCGTTCCTCCCCGGTGGTCCCCCGCCCCGGACGGTAGGAGCCCCTGCCCACGGTCGTCGAGCCCGCCGCCGGTACCGTTGCCCCCGTGTCGGTCCACCCCGCGATCACGCCGCTGCTCGGGCTCGTCGGGACCTGGCGCGGGCCCGGGAAGGGTGAGTACCCCACCATCGAGCCCTTCGACTACCTCGAGGAGATCACGCTCGCTCCCGGGCCGGCGAAGCCCTTCCTCACCTACGGGCAGCGGACCCGAGACGCCGTGGACGACCGGCCGCTCCACACCGAGACCGCCTTCTGGCGGGCGCTCGGCGACGGCGCGCTCGAGCTCGTCGTCGCACACCCGACCGGCATCGTCGAACGTCTCACCGGTCACTGGGACGGTGCCGTCGTCGACCTCGTCGACGACGACGTGGCGGTCACCCCGACCGCCAAGGACGTCACCCGCACGTCGCGCCGCTTCGAGCTCGACGGCGACGTGCTCCGCTACCGGGTGTCGATGGCGGCGGTCGGACAACCGTTGACGCACCATCTCGCCGCCGAGTTGCGCAGGGATCCGTGACCGGCGGACGCACCCGCTCGGTGCTGGTCGAGATCGTCGACGGCGACGGGCGCCGGCGCGGTCCGGACGACCTCGTCGTCGAGGAGCCCCTCGAGATCCGCCTCGACGGACACCTCGTCGCCACGACCATGCGCACGCCCGGCCACGATGTCGAGCTCGCCGCGGGCTGGTGTCACGCCGACGGTCTCCTCGCCGGAGCTCGGGTGCTCGCCGTTCGGCACTGCGGCGACGGCTCGACCGGCATCTACAACGTCATCGACGTCGACACCGGCGGTCGCGCCCCCACGCCCACCGCCCGGGTCGGCAACGTGTCGTCGTCGTGCGGTCTCTGCGGCACCGTCGCCCTCACCGAGCTCGTCGAACGACTCGGTCCGCTCGGTGAGGTGGCGACCCACGGGTCCGGGCTGCTGTCCGAGGTGGTCGAGCGGGTGACGTCGGGCCAGTCGCTGTTCGCCGAGACCGGTGCCGTGCACGGCGCCGCCCGATTCGCGCTCGACGGCTCGATCGGGCCGCTGCGCGAGGACATCGGCCGGCACAACGCCGTCGACAAGGTCGTCGGTCGGCTCCTCCTCGACGACGCTCTTCCCGACGTGACCGACGGCCTCGTGGTCACCGGGCGGGCATCGTTCGAGATGGTCCAGAAGGCGTGGGCGGCGGGGTTCGGGACCGTCGTGGCGGTGAGCGGCCCCTCGGCGTTGGCCGTCGAGGCCGCTCGGCGAGCCGGGATGACCCTCGTCGGGTTCGCGCGGAGCGATCGTCTCAACGTCTACGCGGGCGCGGTCGCCTGATGGTCCTCCCGGTCACGCCGGAGGAGTACCAGGAGCTGCGCCACCGTCGGACGAGGTGGTTGCGGTGGGCCGGCGGCGTGGTCGTCCTGAGCGGTGTCGTCGCGCTCGGTGTCGTGGTGCTCCGATCCGACGGCGACCCCGCGGCGGAGGCCGCCACGACCGCGGCCACCGTCGCGGACGGCCCGGCGTCGCCGACGGTCCTGGCGCCGGCCGACGTCGACCCCGCGGCCGTCGATCCCTCGACGACCGAACCGCTGGCGACGGTCGAGGCGGTGACCGTCCGCGGTGATGGTGCCGATGCGGTCGATCTCACGGAGCAGTTCGTCGAGGGCCACGTCGTCGTGCGCTACGCGGTCTCCGGTTCGGGTCTGATCATCCTCACCGACCGATCCGGGACCGTCCTCGACGGCGGTTCGATCGTGGTCGACGACTCCAGCGCCGCGTCCGGAGCGGTCATCGTGCCGAGGCTCCCCGCGGCGGCGCTCGCGTCGGTCGACGTCGAGGGCGCCTGGGAACTGACGGCGCTGGACGCCGGCGATCTCCCCGTGCTCACCCCCGGCGCCATCGTCGAGAGCTCCGGCAACGCGGCGCTGCGACCCGGCGACGCCGCCGGGGTCGAGGTCAGGGTCGTCGGCGACTGCGCCGAACCGTCGGTCCTCGTCGAGCTGTGGGACGACACCTCCCTGCTGTCCGCCGTCGAGCTCGACGGTGGTGGTTCGGTCCCGATGCTGCGAGCGACCCGCTACGTGTCGGTGCGCAGCGGCTGCACGTGGTCGATGGCGGCCTGAGGGTGGCCTGATGGTGGCGCCGGGGTGCTCCGTAGACTGATCGACGTGAGCGTCGACAACGTGACCGTGTCCGTCGGGCAGGGATGCCTCCACCTCTTCCTCCGGGTGACGCCCGAGTCGTCGGGGCGCGAGCTCGTCGA
>JBCCTY010000325.1:0-4430 GCA_039197885.1 Actinomycetota bacterium
AGCGGGCTGCTGGGCATCGAGCCGGCGCCGATCGAACCCTTCCTGCCGATGATGCTGTTCGCCATCGTCTTCGGCCTCTCGATGGACTACGAGGTCTTCCTCCTGTCCCGGGTGAAGGAGGAGTACGACAAGGACGGCGACAACGGTCGTGCCGTCGCCGACGGCCTGGCCTCCACCGCCCGGGTGATCACGGCGGCTGCCGCGATCATGGTCTTCATCTTCGGCAGCTTCGTCCTCGAGGACGATCGGGTGATCAAGCTCTTCGGCCTCGGCCTGGCGAGCGCGATCGCGCTGGACGCCACCGTCGTCCGGATGCTCCTGGTGCCGGCGACGATGGAGCTGCTGGGTGACCGCAACTGGTGGATCCCGCGCTGGATCGACCGGATCCTCCCGACGATCCACGTCGAGGGATCGGTGGAGGAGCCCGAGGCCCCCGAGGTGGCGGAGGAGCCCGAGGTCCCCGCCGGGGTCTGATCCGCACCGTTTCGCGACCGGTCACGAGCCGTCGCTCCCCGCCGGGGGCGGCGGCTCGTCCGCGTCCAGAACCCGGTCGTCCGGCCGGGGCGAGGGTGGTTACCGTCGGCTGCCGTGCGCGCCGATCTCCCGACGCCCGGTCCGCCGTCGCCGGTGCGCACCCAGGGCTCGACGTCGTCGTGACCTCGCTCACCGGCGTCCGCCGGCGGCTGTACTCGATCGGATTCGTCGACGAGCTGGGACCGTTGTACGCCGTCTACCAGCTGTGGTTCCTCGACAACGGGATCTCGGCGGGGCAGATCTCCTCGGTGTTCGTGATCTGGGCGGTCGTGCTGCTCGTGCTGGAGATCCCCAGCGGTGCGCTCGCCGACCTCGTCGACCGTCGGCGGCTGCTCGCGGTCGGCGTCGTGCTCCGGGCGCTCGCCATCACCGCCTGGCTGGTCGAACCGACGGTGACCGGCATGCTGATCGGGGCGGTCCTCTGGGCCGTGCAGATGTCGCTGGCCAGCGGCGCCTGGGAGGCGCTCGTCCACGACCAGCTCCGCGCCCGCGAGACCGAGGACCGCTACGCGACGGTCATGGCCCGGGTCGGCCAGTCGACGAACCTCGGGATCGTGGTCGCGGCGGCGGTCGCCGCGCTCGCCCTGCAGGTCGGCGTGGGAATCGAGGCGCTCGGATGGTTCACGGTCGCGCTCCACGTCGTCACGATCACGCTGGTGTCGACCCTTCCCGACGTCCGCTGGGTCCAGCGACTCCCGGAGCCGTCGGCGTCCGGCGAGGAGGCCGGAGACGCCGACGCCGAGGCCGCCGGTTTCGGGCGATGGTGGGCGACCCTGCGCGGCGGGCTGGCCGAGGCATGCTCGTCGCCCCGCCTGGGTCGCCTGCTGGCGTTCGGGGCCCTGCTCGAGGGCCTGTTCGTGTTCGACGAGTACGTCCCCGTGCTCGCACGAGAGCGAAGCGTCGACGATGCGATCGTGCCGCTGTTCGTGCTCGCGGTGTGGGGTGGCCTGCTCCTCGGTGGGGAGGTCGCTGCCCGTCGACCCGCGCTGTCCGGTCGGACGCTCGGCCTCACGATGGCGACCGGGGCCGTGGCGATCGGCGCCGGCCTCGTCGTGCGCGAGCCGTGGGCCCTGCTGCTGTTCGGTGTCGGCTACGCCACGCTCGAGACGACCTGGGTGCTCAGCGACGCCCGCCTCCAGGAGCGGATCTCGCACCGGAGGAGGGCGACGGTGACGAGCGTCCGCAGCTTCTCGGCCAGCCTCGTCGAGGCCGTCGTGTTCTCGGTCATCGGCCTGCTCGCCGTCGGCGACGACCCCACGAGGGGCATGCTGCCGATGGCGGTCGTGCTGTTCCTCGCCGGGCTGGTGGGCACGCGGTGGGTGCCTGACGCACGTCACCCGACGCCGTGACGGTCGCTCAGCGGTAGCGGACCCCGCTGAGCACAGGCGGAACCCGGTGGTCGGCGTCGGGTGGCGCGTCCCCGATGTCGGCGTCGGGGGCCGGCGATACTGTGCCGAGACCATGGGGTCGGGTGACACGGGCATCCTCGAACGAGGCCCGGTGGTGGGCGAGCTGGTCGGGCTCGCGGCCGGGGTCGGCACCCGGGGTGGGCGCCTCGTGCTCGTGTCGGGCGAGGCGGGCATCGGCAAGACCACCGTGGTCGGCGAGGTCTGCCGGCAGCTCGGCTCGTCCGTTGCGGTCCTGCGCAGCGGCTGCGACCCGCTGTCGGTCCCGGCGCCGCTCGGTCCGGTCGTCGAGGTCGCCGCCGAGCTCGGGATCGACGACGACCGCCTGCTCGCCGATGCGGACCGCGGCGCCACGTTCGCCCACGTCCTCCGCAGCCTCACCGAGGCGCCGATCGTGTGGGTGATCGAGGACGTGCACTGGGCCGACGGCGCCACCGCCGATCTGCTCCAGTTCCTCGGCCGTCGCATCGAGCGCACGTCGGCGCTGGTGATCCTCACCTACCGATCCGACGAGGTCGACGCCGCCCCCGGCTTCCGTTCGCTGCTCGGCCAACTCGGCCGCTCACCGTTCGCCGAGCGGATCGAGCTGGCCCCGCTCTCGGTCGAGGCCGTCAGCGAGCTCGTCGGCGCCCGGGCCGGACCGGTCGTCCACGCCTCGACGGGCGGCAACCCCTTCTTCGTCACGGAGGTCCTCGCCGGCTCGCCCGACGTCGTGCCGGAGTCGGTCAGCGACGCCG
Source organism: Actinomycetota bacterium (assembly GCA_039197885.1). Classification (GTDB taxonomy): domain Bacteria; phylum Actinomycetota; class Acidimicrobiia; order Acidimicrobiales; family Poriferisodalaceae; genus JBCBSZ01. The sequence continues at coordinate 2,678 of JBCCTY010000325.1, forward strand.
TCCTCGGCCGGATCGCCCGGCTCGGCCCCGACGAGCGACGGGTCGTCGAGGCGGTCTCGGTGGCGCCCCGGTACCTGGAGTACGACGCCGTCGAAGCGGTCGCCGGCGCCGCCCAGGAGGTGGTGCGGCGAGCTGCGGCGAGCGGCGTGCTCGTGGCCGACGACGACGGGCTCCGCTTCCGCCACGACCTCGCCCGCCGGGCGGTGGAGCTCTCCGTCCCGGTCCCGGTGCGTCGGCGGCTCCACCTCGACCTGCTCCGGCACCTGGCCGAGGTCGGCGACGTCGAGGTGGCCCGCCTCGCGCACCACGCCACGAGGAGCGGTGACGCCGACGCCATCGTGCGGTGGTGCCCCGAGGCGGCGCGTGCTGCGGTCCGGCAGGTCGCCCTGGCCGAAGCGGCCGAGATGGTCCGGGCGACGCTGCGGCATCGCCGACGGCTCCCGACCGCCGAGCTCGTCGAGCTCCTCGCGCTCCTCGTCGGCGACCTCGACGCGAGCACCGACGAGGCCCTCGACCTGGCCGACATCGCCGAGCGCTCGGCCGACCAGGCGGTGCGGGCACGGGCGTGGTCCGCCGTCGCCGCCCACCGGTGGGGTCGGGGCGACCGGCCGGGTACCCGTCGAGCGATCGATGCGGCGGTCGACGCCGCCGAGGCGACGGGCGACGCCGAGCTGGTCGCCGAGATGCTGATCCGGAGCGCGACCTACCGGATGCTCGCTCGGCAGGCGACGGCTGCGCTGGCCACGGCGGAGCGAGCCGCCCGGCTCGTCGAGGAGAGCGAGGGTGAGCTGGCCGTCCGGTCGCTGGCGGTGCTCGGTTGCGCCCACGTGCTCGGCCCGCGTCCCGATGTCGGGTTCGCGCTCTTGGAAGAGGCGATCGACGGAGCCCGGCGGTGCGGGAGCGTCCTCCTGGAGCTGAACGCCACGCTCAACCTCGCATCGGGTGCGGGAGAGGTGCGCCGCTACGAGGTCGCGGAGCGCTGGGCGGCCCGCGGCGTCGAACTGTGCGCGAACCGGGCGGACGACGACCACCTCGGCTACGTGCTGGGTTGGCGGCTCCGCATCGAGGTCGAGCGCGGCCGGTGGGCCGAGGCGGCCCGCCTGGCGGTGGACGAGCGCGTCGACGAGCTACGCCTCCAGCACTTCGTCCGCGCGACGATCGACGGCGCGTTGGGGCGACTCGGCGTCCGGCGGGGCGAGCCGGGAGCGGTGGAGCGGCTCAGCGGTGCGCTCGACGCCGTCGGCGACATCGAGCTGCAGCACCGCTGGGTGGCGCACTGCTCTCTGGCCGAGGCGGCATGGCTCGAAGGTCGCCTCGACGACGGCCGGGCACTGCTCGAGGGTCCGTATGCGGAGGCGCTCGGGACCGAGAGCCCCTGGGCCCGGGGCGAGGTCGGGTTCTGGTACTGGCGTTGCGGTGGCGAGATCCGTCACGAGGACGGCCCGACGCCGTTCGACCTGCACGTCGCCGGTGAGTGGAGGGCGGCGGCCGAGTGGTGGACCGAGCTGGGCTGCCCGTACGAGGCGGCGCTCGCCCGTGCCGACGGGGAGCTGCCCGACCGACTCCGGGCCCTCGAAGAGCTCGACCGGCTCGGGGCCGGCCCGGCCGCCGCCCACCTACGCCAGCGGCTCCGGGAGTCGGGGGTGACCTCGATCCCACGCGGCCCGCGCCCGACGACGCGCTCGAACCCGGCAGGCCTGACCGCCCGTCAGCTCGAGGTGCTGGGGGCGGCCGCCGAGGGCTGGACCAACGC
>JBCCTY010000326.1:0-4416 GCA_039197885.1 Actinomycetota bacterium
AGAGCCAGTCCGACGCAGATCCGAGCGGCGGAGAACAGGTAGGGGAGGCTGTGGGGGAACCGCAGGCGCCAGAAGATCTCCCAGCGCGACGCATCGACCGACCGCAGCAGCTCGTAGGTGTGGGCGTCGATCGCCCGGAAGCCGGTGAAGGCGTTGGCGACGAAGGGGATGAAGGCGAACAGGGCGGCGACCAACACCTTGGGGGTCATCGTGAACCCGAACCAGATGAGGAACACCGGGGCGAGGGCGGCGACCGGTGTCGACTGGATCAGCACGATCACGGGCATCGTGGCCCGTTCCATGACCCGACTGTGGGCCATGACGACGGCGACGAGCCCGGCCGCGACGAAGGCGGCGACGAAGCCCCAGAAGGCCTCGCGCAGCGTGACCCGAGCGTTGTCGGCGTAGAACCCGGGGTTCTCCCAGATGTGGATGAGGATGTCGGACGGCCGGGGCAGGGTGAGCGGCCGGACCTCGGCCGCTCTGACGTAGACCTCCCAGCCCACGAACAGCACCGTGAGCCCGAGGGCGGGCGCCACGAAGAGCAGCGCCCGGCGCCAGGTCGCGACCCGCGGCGGGGTGTCGTCGAGGGGCGCCGGGTTCGAGCTCTCCTGCTCGGCGTTCGACGCCGCAGTGGACGGTGACTCGACGGTGTCGGTCACCGGTCCATCCCCTCGCGGAGCAGGTGGCGGATCCGGGCCACGCCGGCGTGGAACTCGTCGGTGTCCTCCAACGCCTCGTCGCGAGGTCTCGGCAGGTCGATGTCGACGATGTCGATGACCCTCCCCGGCCGGGGCGCCAGGACGACGACGCGATCGGACAGGATGACGGCCTCGGGGATCGAGTGCGTCACGAAGAGCACGGTCGTGCGTCGTCGCTCCCAGAGGTCGAGGAGCAGGTACCGCATGTCGACCCGGGTGATCTCGTCGAGCGCCGAGAACGGTTCGTCCATGAGCAGCACCGGCGCTCCGAGCACGAACGCCCGGACGAGCGACACGCGCTGCTGCATGCCACCGGAGAGCTCCCCGGGGAGCGCATCGAGGAACTCCCCGAGCCCAACCCGCTCCAGCAGATCCTGACGCTCGGCGTCGGAGAGCAGCGGGTGGTCGGCTCCCCGCCGGTTGACCTCACCGAGGAGGCCGACGTTCTTGCGCACCGATCGCCAGGGGAGGAGCGCCGGTGCCTGGGGAACGAAGCCGAAGCGCTTGTGTCGCTTGGCCTGTCGAGGCTCCTCACCCTCGACGGCCACCGTTCCACCGTCGCGCTCGAGGAGCCCGCCGACGACCCGGAGCAGCGTGCTCTTGCCGCACCCCGACGGCCCGATGAGGCTGACGAACTCACCCGGCGCGACGTCGAGGTCGATGCGGTCGAGGGCGTGGACGGTCTGGTCCTTCGTCCAGAACCGCTTCGACACCGACTCGAGCCGGATCACCGGCTCGGCGTCGGCGCGTGGTGCCGAGGCCGAGGTGCTCACCACGTGCACATCCCACCGGTCACGTTGATGGCCTCGCCGGTCACGTAGGCGGCGTCGTCGGAGGCGAGGTGCGCGACCGCGCTGGCGACGTCGGCAGGGGTGGCCAGTCGGCCGAGGGGGCTCTTGGCCTCCCAGGTGGCGATCTGTTCGGGGTCACGGGTGTCGGCGCCCATCTCGGTGAGCACGTAGCCGGGGCACACGGCGTTGACCGTGATGTTGTGGACGCCGAGCTCCATCGCGGAGATCCGTGACAGGGCGACCAGCGACGCCTTCGATGCCGCGTAGGCGGCTTCGCCGGCCGTGCCGAGCTTGGCTGCCATCGACGCCTGGTTGACGATCCGACCGCCACCGGCCCGGATCATGGTCGGCGCGACCACCTGGGTGGTCAACAGCGCGGCGCGCGAGTTGAGCGCGTGGAGGTCGTCCCACTCCTCGACGTCGGTGTCGAGCAGGGGCTGCTTGAGGAACCGGCCCGCGTTGTTGACGAGCACCCAGCATCCGCCGAGCTCGGCGACCACCTCGTTGACGGCCGCCCTGAGCTCGTCCGGATCACGGAGGTCGGCGACGGCGGCGACACCGCCGAGCCCTCCTGCGACCTCGATGACATCGGTGGAGCGGTCGATCAGCCCCACCCGGGCGCCGTCGGCGGCGAGGCGTCGCGCGATCGCCTCGCCGATGCCACGCGCAGCGCCGGTGACCACCGCCGGCCCTCGTAGGGCGCGTCCTCCGGCCTCCGAACCTGCCATGGTCAGCCCATCAGACCACACCGTCCGTTTCCGGGCCATGAAACGTGTCTCCGGATCGGCGGCTGCGTGCCTACCACTCGACGGTGGGGGCGCGGAGCACGCAGAACTCGTTGCCCTCGGGGTCCGCGAGCACGACCCAGCTGACCTCGCCCTGGCCGACATCGACCCGCTCGGCGCCGAGCTCCAGGAGGCGGTCGACCTCGCGAGCCTGGTCGTCCGGTCGGACATCGAGGTGGAGCCGGTTCTTGCCCGTCTTCGGCTCGTCGACCCGCAGGAACAGCAGCCCCGGGATCCGGTCGGCCTCGGGTCGGATCTCGAAGACGTCCGGGTGGTCATCGTCGACGACCACCCACCCCAGGGCCTCGCACCACCACCGGCCGAGCGCGCCCGGATCGGTGGCGGCGATCGTCGTCTGCTCCCACGCGAGGGCCATGGCGGCAGCGTAGGACCGCCCCGGAAGCGCCTGCCCACGATTTCCTCGTCCGACGCCGCCGTCGGCCCCCGGTCGCCCTCGGATCCGGTCGACGACGTCGTCAGTCGTCGTCGAGCGCTCGGCGGAGGTCGTCGAAGTCGTCCGGCGCCTCGCGAGCCGCCGTGTCGGTCGCGACCACGGCGGCGAGCCAGGTGGTGAGCGGGACGGCGGCGACCAGCGCCATCCCGCCGACGAGGGTGCGGACGATCTCGACGGCGACCACCTCGGCGTTGGCCACGGTGCCGAGCGACTGGTCGGCCTCCACGAGCAGGATGGCGAGGGGGAGGGCGGCGCCGGCGTAGGCGAGGGCGAGCGTGTTGACCGTGGAGGCGATGTGGTCGCGTCCGACCCGGAGACCGGAGCGGACGAGGTCGGAGACGGCCGCCGCCGGGTTCGAGGCCTTCAGCTCGAAGACGACCGAGGCCTGGGTGACCGTCACGTCGTCGATGGCGCCGAGCGCGCCGATGACCAGGCCGGCGAGGAGGAGGCCCCGGAGGTCGATGTCGGGACCCAGGACGCGGATGAACACGGCCGAGTCGGACGCGAGCCCGCTGAACTGCGCGAGCTCGACGGCCGCCCAGCCGGCGCCGAGCGCCAGCAGGAGCGCGCCGAGGGTGCCGAGGAGCGCGACGGTGCTCATGGGCCCGATGCCGTGGGTGAGGTAGAGGGCGGCGAAGGCGATCGCCGACGCCGACACCGCTGCGACGAGGACCGGCGGCCGCCCGTCGACGATCGCCGGCACCGTGAAGATGATGAGGACGATCAGGCTGGTGCCGAGGCCCAGGAGCGCGGACACGCCCCGCCATCGGCCGAGGGCGAGGACGGCGGCCCCGAACGCGACGGCGAGCCAGACCAGCACCGGCTTCCTGGCACGGTCGATGAGCCGGTACTGGAACTCGCGTGGGAGGTCGGGGTTCGGTTCGTAGGACAGCACGAGCCGCTCGCCGATGCGGGCGTCGAGGACGAGCTCGTCGACGGTGAGCTCTCGAACCGTGATGACCTCACCCTCGTCGGGTCCCGCCGCCATCCGGACGTCGACGAGCTGGCAGTCGAGGGGGTCGGCCCCCGGGCAGTTCCGGATGCCCACGAGCACCCCGTCGTGGGCGACGGCCGGGAACCCGGTCTCGTCGAAGTCGTCGGCGCGGTCGCCGCCGACGGGTCGCAGGGCGATCAGGCCGACGATCGTGAGCACGGCGGCGATCGCGATCGTGATCGCCAGTGCTCGGCGCGAGGCGGCGGGGAGCCGGAGCTGACCATCGTGACCGCCATGTGCTCCAGACACGCACCCGACGGTAGGCCGACCGCCTCGATCGCGCGAGGACCGGGTCGGGTCGCTCAGTGCCGCAGGAGACCACCGGTCGGTGCAGCCACCACGCGCCCCGTCGGCGGCTCCTCCTGGTCGAGGCGCAGCCCGACGTCGACGAGCGCGCTGCGCCGAAGACCGCGCACCGCGTCGACCGCCGTCCATGCGACATCGACGGTCGTCCCACCGATCTCAGGCCGGAGGGAACCACCGAGGATCTGGACGCGGTAGTAGATGCCGACGTTCTGGTGGTCGACGCCGCCCCAGCTCTCCGAGGCGGGGATCGATCGGGCGTCGACGCCGAGGAGCCGGTCGACCTCGGCCCGGAGGCCCGCCTCCTCGTCGACCTCCCTGACGACGGCGGCGATGGGGTCCTCGCCGTGTTCGATCCGCCCACCGGGAAGCGTCCAGGTCCGGGCCC
>JBCCTY010000327.1:0-4415 GCA_039197885.1 Actinomycetota bacterium
GCCGGCGACCGTGACCCCCGCATCGTTCTCGACGTGGGCCTCGATCATCTGGCGCGGATCCATCTGGTAGACGTGATCGGCGCCGAACACGGCGATGACGTCGGGCTGCTCGTCGGTGATCAGGTTGAAGTTCTGGTAGACGGCATCGGCCGATCCGAGGAACCACCGCTTGCCGCGACGCATCTGGGCCGGGACCGACGTCACGTAGGAACCCAGCGTCGGCGAGAACCGCCACGTCAGCGAGACGTGCCGATCGAGGCTGTGACTCTTGTACTGCGTCAGCACGATCATCTTGAGCAGGCCGGCGTTGGCGAAGTTCGACAGGACGAAGTCGACGAGCCGGTACACCCCACCGAAGGGCACCGCGGGCTTGGCCCGGTCGAGCGTGAGCGGAGCGAGGCGCTTCCCCTCGCCGCCGGCGAGCACGAAGACCAGGACCTTCTTCCCTGCGACCACGCTCATGGCCGTGACTCTAGGACCGTCGTTCGGGGCGCCGCGCCGCGAACGTCGAGGGCGGTCAGCCGACGACGTCGAGGACGTCGAAGCAGTCGAAGTTCGCCGGATCGACGACACCGTGCGACCGATCGGCCGGCGTCACGCAGAGCTGCTCCGCCCCGTCCGGACGGTTCGCGAGCGACACGACCGAGTCACGGGTCGGGAACGGCCGAGCGTCGGTGAGCTGCCAGTCCCCCACCTCGGTCGCACCCATGAACTCCCAGTTCGTCCCCACCTGGTTGGACTCCCAGATGTCCCAGTAGAAGTGGGCGTGGAACTCGGACTCGATGCTCGGTGAGCCGGGCGGGTAGTTGATCGGGGTCCACGTGATGACGACCTCGTCGCCGTCGGCGATCACCTCGTCGACGACGGCGCAGATGCCGTTGCACACGAACGCGGTCGTGGTGGTCTCGGGGATCGTGGTGGTCGTGGTCTCGGGCGCCGTCGTCGTCTCGGGGGCCACCGTCGTCTCCGGCTCGGTCTCGGGTGTCCCGGCCTCGGTCGTCTGCGGCGTGGAGGTCTCCGGCGCCGCCGTGGTCGTCAGCCCGGCGCCCGGTTCGGCCGTGTCGCCACCCTCGTCGCCACCGCCACCGCCGAGCACGAGTGCGGCGACGGCGATGATCGCCACCACGGCGAGGCCGGCACCGACGAGCACACCGCGGCCGGGTCCGCCTCCACCGTCACCGGCCAACGAGACCGTCTCGACCGGGGTCGAGGGCGGCGGGGCGGTGGCGCCGGCCGCTGCGGCTACGGGTGCGGGTGCCGACGACCCGGGGCCGGCCCCCTCGGGCTCCGGGGCGGGAGCCGGTGGGGTGGCGGCCGGGATCGGCACGACCGGCTCGTCGACCGGACCCGGGATCGCGGCCGGGGTCGGCGGCGCGGGCGTGACGGGGGCGGCCGAGTCGGGCGACTGGGCGGCGAAGCGAGCGGCACCCAGCGCGATGGAGTGCTTCGGGTGGGCGTCGACCGCGACCGGCCGACCGAGCTCGCCGGCCACGAGCTGGCCGACGAGTGGGATGCGGGAGCTGCCACCGACGAGGAGGATGACGCTGACGTCGTCGGTCTCGACGCCCGCGCCCCGCACAGCACGGCGCATGGCGCCGAGGGAGTCCTGGAGGCTGGGCCGGATCATGGCCTCGAACTCGCTGCGGGTCAGGCGGACCTCGGTCTGGAGCCGGGGCAGGACTACCGGGATGGTCACCTCGGTGTCGCCCGACAGGGCCTCCTTGGCATCGACGCAGTCGGCTCGGAGGCGAGCGACCGCCGCCGTGACGGCCGGATCGGCGGGATCGAGCTCGCTGATGGCGCCGCCCAGGGCGTTGACGACGTGGGAGAACACGGCCTCGTCGAAGTCGATGCCGCCGAGGCGTTCGATGCCCTCCGGTGAGCCGAGGATGTCGAAGCCCTCGGCGGTCTTGCGCAGCATCGCGGCGTCGAAGGTGCCGCCACCGAGGTCGAACACGCCGACGACGGACCCGGTCTCGACCCGCTCCTGCGAGGCGTAGTGGATGGCCGCCGCCTCGGGCTCGGTGAGCGTGACGACGTTGTCGAGGTCGGCCATGCGGATGGCCTGGGAGAGGAGGTCCTGCTTGTAGGGCCCCCAGTTGGCGGGATGGGTGACGGCGATGCGCGACGGCGGCCCGCCCACGCGCTCGGCGACGTGGTCGACGACCCAGCGGAGGAGCTTGGCGCTGAGCGACTCGGCCGACCAGGGGGTGCCGCCGACGAGGATCGGGGTCGGATCGCCGACCCGGCGCTTGAACTCGCGGGCGATGCGGCCCGGTTCGGTCACCCCGCGCCGGTTCGCGGCCTCGCCGGTCAGGATCGTCTCGTCCTCGCGGAGGAAGATCACCGACGGGATCGATGCGGCACGGTTCCCGAGCTCGATCACCGAGGTCCGCCCGCCGCGCTGGATCGCAGCTGCCGTATAGGTCGTCCCGAGGTCGACCCCCAGCTCGTAGCTCACCGACTCCGCCTCCTGCCGCACGTGAGAACCACCGGACCGTACTCCGCCGACCAGGCCGGAGGGGTCGCGGATCGACACCGAACGTGTGCGGACGCCCCGCGCGGTGAGCGTTCCCCGAGCACGGCTCGCACGGATGGGGCACCCTGTCGGACGGGAGCCCCCAGGGGACCCCCGGAGCGAACGGTGAAGTCCCCGATTCCCCCGACCGGGACGACTCGTACGTTGAGCTCAGCAACGAGGTCCACAGGGGCCCACGAGAAACAAGGACAGCGAACCAATGGACTTCTCCAGCATCTGGAACCAGCTCAACTCGATCGTCTTCGGCGAACAGCGTGAGGCGTGGGCCGCCGCCGACGACGAGGGCCGTGCGGAGATGCTCCGCGAGGCCGGTCTCGACGAGGCCTCCCCCGAGGAGCTCACCGAGGCCGTCAACCTGGCCTGCAACGACCTCCCCGCCGAGCAGGTCGCCCTGCTGGCCCCGGTCAGCCAGGTCGCATCGGTCGAGGTCGGGGCGACGACGCCCGGCATCACCCCCGGCCCGTCGAGCCCCGCTCCGTCGAGCCCGGCCCCCGAGGCCCCCGCCCCGTCCGGTGGTGGCAGCAGCGGCGGCGGTTCCGGCCCGGCTCCGGCGCCCGCCCCGGCTCCGGCCCCGACGCCTCCCCCGCCCCCGCCCGTCGACCCGACCCTCGATCCGGTCGAGCAGCTGGTGCAGCACGTCAACTACTACGTGACGAACGTCGAGACGAACATCGACCAGTCGGTCACCGACAACTCGGTCACCAACATCGATGACCGCGACACCAACATCGACAACAGCACCGACGTCGGCATGATCAACAACCTCGGTGGCGAGGTGACCTTCGACAACGACGTCCAGACCGCCGGTGACGGCGCCATCCAGCTCGGCGAGGGCGCCGGCGTGGGTGCCGGTGCGCAGCTCAACACCGGCGACGGCGCGGTCCAGAACCAGGGCGAGGGCGACGTGAACGCCATCACCGGCGACGTCGAGGGCTCGACCATCGTCCAGGGCGGGTCGGTCGACGGCAACGTGACCGGTGACGTCGGCGACGGCGCCATCGTCAACGACGGCGGCGAGCTGACCGGCGTGAACACCGGTTCGGTCGGCGGCAACATGGTGACCGCCGATGACGGCAGCCAGGCGGCCGGCGACGACCAGGCGCTGGGCAACCAGGGCCCGGTCTCCCAGGGCGAGGGCGACGCCATCGCTGCGGGCGGCAACGTCAACACCGGTGACGGTGACCAGACCAACATCGACTTCGACCAGACCAACTCCGGCGAGGACGCCGGCGGCGACGTGAACTTCAACGTCGGCGACGGCACCCAGACCGTGCTCGACAACGAGACCGACATCGACGCCCCGACGACCGTCCAGGACTCGATCATCGACTCCGAGAACGTGGCCGTGGCCGAGGGCGGCGGCGACGCCATCGCCAACGACGAGGGCAACGTGGCCAACGAGGCGGAGCAGATCGCCGACAACACGCTCGAGGTCGACAACAGCGTCGACAACAGCGTCGACGTCGACGCCCAGCTCGGGCTGGCCGGCGGCGACGTCGTCCAGGCCATCGAGGAGCCGGCCCCCCTCCCCGCGGAGCCCGCGGTCGAGGAGATCGGCGAGTGATCCCGGGCCGCACGGCCTGAACCGACCACACCCGTCACGGGGTCCGGACCGCTCGGTCCGGACCCCGTTTCGCGTCCCCGGACACCACCATCCGCGCCCATCGCGGCCGATCCGCCCCGCCCGGTGCCCGTCCCACGAGCGAGGAGTGCCCGGTCCGCGCCACGCTGGGACCGGGGCCCCTACGGAACCCCCACCGGCAACCCGTGATGTCCCCGATTCCCCCGACGGTGACCACTCGTAGGTTGCACATCAGCAGCGAGGTCCACCGGGGCCCACGAGAAACAAGGACAGCGAACCAATGGACTTCTCCAA
>JBCCTY010000328.1:0-4399 GCA_039197885.1 Actinomycetota bacterium
GTCGCTGGCCTCACCGAGGCGGTCGATGGCGGCGGCGAGACCCGGGGCGAGATCGGAGAGGTCGGCGACGGCGGCGAGCTCGTCGATGGTCTCGCGCATGCGGGTCAGCTCGGCCTTGACGACCTGACCGCCCTCCATCGGCAGCTTGCGACCGACGAGATCGGCGGCCTGGATGCCGTTGGTGCCCTCGTAGATCGGACCGATCCGCGAGTCGCGCCAGTGCTGGGCGATGCCGGTCTCCTCGACGTAGCCCATGCCGCCGAAGACCTGCAGCGCCTCGGAGGTCATCTCGACGCCGAGGTCGGTGCCCCATCCCTTCGAGATGGGCGTGAGCAGGGCCGCCTCGGCCTCGCCCGCGGCGCGGTCGTCGTCGGTGACCCCGTGGTGGGCCCGGTCGATCGCGGCGGCGTTACGGTACATCACGCACCGCATCGCCTCGACGTTGGCCCGGACGGTCATCAGCATCCGACGCACGTCGGCGTGCTCCACGATCGGTGAGCCCACGCCCTTCGGTCGATCCGACCCGACGGCCCGACCCTGGACCCGCTCGCGAGCGTACTCGACGGCGTGCTGGAGCGCCCGCTCGCTCAGGGCGAGGCCCTGCAGCCCGACCGAGAGCCGGGCGTTGTTCATCATCGTGAACATGAACCGCATCCCGGCGTGCTCGTCGCCGATGAGGAAGCCGGTCGCGTCCTCGAACGCGAGCACACACGTCGGGCTCGCGTGGATGCCGACCTTGTGCTCGATCGACACCACGGACACCTGGTTGCGCTCGCCGGGAGCGCCGTCGGCGTCGGGCAGGAACTTCGGCACGATGAAGCACGAGATGCCCTTCGTCCCGGGCGGTGCGTCAGGCGTGCGGGCCAGCACGAGGTGCACGATGTTCTCGGCCATGTCGTGCTCGCCGTAGGTGATGTAGATCTTCTGACCGGTGATGCGGTAGCTGCCGTCGGCGGCCGGCACGGCCTTGGCGGCGACGGCGCCCACGTCGGAGCCCGCCTGGGGCTCGGTGAGGTTCATCGTCCCGCTCCACTCACCGGTGATGAGCTTCGGCAGGTAGGTGGCGCGCTGCTCGTCGGAGGCGTGGGCGCTCAGGAGGTCGACGGCGCCCTGGGTGAGCAGCGGACACAGCGAGAAGCCCATGTTGGCGCTGGTGAGCATCTCCTGCACCGCGAGCGCCGTGAGCCAGGGGAAGCCACCGCCGCCGTACTCGACGTCGAAGGGGATCGTGCCCCAACCAGCGTCGACGTAGCGGGCATACGCGTCGACGAACCCCGGGGCGCTCACCACGCCGTCGCCCTCGAGACGGGCGCCGGACTCGTCGCCGGGTCGGTTCGTCGGGGCGATCACCTCCTCGAAGAAGCGGGCCGACTCCTCGATCAACGCGACGACGGTCTCGAGGTCGGCGTGCTCGAAGTCGGGCAGCCGGGAGAGTCCGGGCAGGTCAGCGAGGTGCTCGAGCACGAAGCGCATGTCCTCGACCGGAGCGCGGTAGTCCGTCATGTTCCCTCCTCCACGTCCTGACATGGTACGTCGCCTGCACCGGATCCCCGTCGTCCCGACGGGCCTGTAGGAGACTGTCCGACCGATCCCCCGACCCGGAGCCCCGATGTCCCGGACCCGCTCGCGCCCCGCACGCCTGTTCCTCGGCCTCCTCGCCGTGGGGCTCGTCGCGGTCGCGTGCGAGACCCCGGACGACTCGTTCGTGACGACGGCCACGACGACGACGCCGACCACCGACCCACCGCTCACCACCCAGCCCTCGGCATCGACGACCGCTCCGACGACCACGGTGGCACCGGTCGGCGAGGACGGGGTGCTCCGCATCGGGTCGCTGCTGCCCGAGACGGGGAGTCTGGCGGCGTTCGGCCCACCGCTCATCGGGGCGGTCGAGCTGGCCGTGATCGACGTCAACGCCGCGGGCGGCGTGCTCGGCCAGCCAGTCGAGCTGCTGGCGGCCGACAGCGGCTCCGACGCCGACCTCGCCACCGCCGCGCTCGCACCGGTCCTCGACGGCGGCGCCGACCTGGTCGTCGGACCGGCGGTCAGTGGCGTCGCCCGGCGGGTCTTCGATTCGATCCTCACGCGACCGGCGATGAGCTGCCTCCCGTCGATCACCGCGGCCGACATCGGCGTCGGTGACAGCCCGCTCGCACTGCGCACCGCCCCGTCCGACGACCTGCAGGTCGTGGCGTTGGCCGAGCTCGCCGCCGGCGACGAGCCGGCCTCGGTCGCGCTGCTCGTGGCCGAGGACGAGCGTGGACTGCGGTTCGCGTCGGGTCTGGTCGCCGAGCTCACCGACCGCGAGATCCCCCTCGCCGCCGAGCAGGTCTACGACGCCGAGGCCGACGATCTCTCCGGACCGGTCGAGGCGGTGGCCGACGCCGCCGCCGACGTGGTCATCGTCGTCGGAGCGCTCGACTCGGCGCCGCTCCTCGCCCAGCTGGTCGACGCCGGGGTCGACGCCGGATCGATCATCGTCTCCGACGGCCTGGCCACACCCCAGCTCGGTGAGCGCGCCGCGGAGGACGATCCGACGGTGGTGGCGGGCGTGCGGGGCACCGTGCCGACCGACATCGCCCCGCTCGCCGCCGAGTTCTTCCTCCCGGCCTTCGTCGAGTTCGCCGGCAACGTCGACACGTTCTTCGCTGCCCAGGCCTACGACTGCGTCGCCGTGGTGGCGCTCGCGGCCGTGAGCGTCAGCTCGACCGACCCGGTGACCCTCGCCGACGCCGTGGTCGACGTGACCGTCGGGGGCACGCCGTGCGACGCCATCGCCGACTGCGTGGCGTTGCTCGCCGATGGGACCGACATCGACTACGTCGGCGCGTCGGGCATCGACCTCGACGAGGGAGGCGAGGCAACGAGCGCGGTCTACGACGTGTTCGTCTACGGCCCCGATGGCACCCAGGAGCCGCTGGAGCAGATCGGTGTCGGTCCGGCGGCTGCGGCGCTCGAGGCGTCCGGCACCGAGGACGGGGCCGACGCCGAGAGCGACCCCACCGACGACGAGGGCACCGACGACGAGGGCACCGACGACGACGCCGGTTGAGCCGGCACGTCAGGTCGCCGCCGCCGGCTCCGCGTCGTCGACGTCGCGGGCGCGGAGCACGACGAGCCAACCACCGTCCGGTCGTGGGGGCTCGGCGCCGAAGAAGATCTCGCTCCAGCGCGCCACCGTCGCGAGCGCACCGAAGAGCGATCCGGCCGGCAGCCCCCCGAAGATGGCCGACTTGGTCCCGACCGCGGCGATCGCGGGCAGATCACCGCCGGAGAGGGCGGCCAGCGCGCCCATGAGCACCCACCCGGTCACGAAGCCGACCGCCGCACCGAGTGCGATCCGCCGCATGATCGTCCGACCGAGCGCGTCGGTGAGCGACGCCGCGCGCCCGGGTCCGGCGACCAGTGCCGGACCCCGATCCTCGGCGGAGCGCAGTGCCGCAGCGTCGGCCGCTGCCAGGTAGACGAGCGAGTCTCGCCGCTCGATGAGCTCGGCCATCGGGATCACCTCGGGCACGTCGGGGCTGGTCGGGCGGCGGACCGCTCACGGTCGACCGTGGCATACGGTGCCGCATGCATACGCCACCGTATGTCAGCTGCCGACTGCCGCCACGACCGACCGGCCGTCAGATCGGTCACACTGAGGCCATGGCTCGACGCCTCTCCGCCGCCGACTGGGTGGATGCCGCGCTCGACCGCCTCGCCGACGGCGGCCTCCCCGCCGTCGCGGTCGAGCCGATCGCGGCCTCCCTCGGCGTGACCAAGGGCAGCTTCTACAGCCACTTCTCGACCCGCGACGAGCTGCTCGTCGCGGCCATCGAGTCCTGGCGCGTGCTCCAGCTCGAGCAGATGGCACCGGCCGACTCCGTCGAGGACCTGCTGACCAGCTGGTTCGCCGACGCCCGACTCGGTGGCGTGTTCGGTTCGCTGTGCGCGGCCGTCGCCGACTCGACCGTTCGCCCCGCGGTCTTCGAGGTCAGCGCCGCCCGCGCCACCCGGCTCGCCGAGTTGCTCGTCGCCGAGGGATGGGGCGAGGAGGACGCCGCGGCGCGGGCCAGGGTGATCGACGCCGCCTACGTCGGGTTCTGGCGCCTGGTCGAGGCAGGAGCCCTGCCGGTCGAGGAGCGATCAGCGTTCCGCGCCGAGCTCTCGACCCTCGCCCACTCGAGCTCGGCGGCAGCCTGAACGACCAACCGGTCCCGGCGACCGACGACGACTCGCTACTCCGACGTCGAGCCGACCAGGGTCGCCGTCCCGTCGACCGGGCAGGTGAGCCCGTCCTCGAGGTCGATGCACGGCACCTCGTCGGAGCTGCCGAGGGTGATCCACGCCACGAGCGCCGAGGCGGCCACGAGCGCCGCGCCCACGAGCACGGCGTCGCCGTAGGCATCACCCAGCA
>JBCCTY010000329.1:0-4365 GCA_039197885.1 Actinomycetota bacterium
ACCTTCGTCGTCCACTACGTGGTCACGCTGAGCTGGGTGTGGTCGCTCCACCCGGCGGCGCTGCTGCTCATCCCGATCCTCGCCGCGCTCGACGCGCTCGTGCTCGCTGCGGCACCGCCGAGCGGCCGGGGTCGCGAGGTCGGCTTCGTCGCTGCGCTCACGCTCACCACCGCGTTCCGCTGGAGCTGGCCGTGGGGCGGCGTCCCCCTGGCCAACCTCGCGCTCGGCCAGGTCGGTGGCCCGCTGCTCCAGGTCGCGTCGGTCGCGACGGCGCTCGGGGTCGTCACGGTGCTCGGTGTGGCCGGCGTCGGGCTCGCCGCGGCGTTCGAGCGGCGTTGGCCGGTCGGGGTCGTCTCGCTGACGATCGTGCTCGCCGCGATCGGTCTCGCTGCCGTCGACCCCGGCAGCGAGGTCGTCGACGAGATCGACGTGGCGCTCGTGCAGGGCGGTGGCCCGCTCGGCACCCGAGCCCGTGACACCGACGAGGCCCGCCCGATCGAGCGCCACCTCGCCGCGACCGAGACGATCGACCGGCCCGTCGACCTCATCGTCTGGCCCGAGAACGTGGCCTCCGTCGACGGCTTCCTCGACGGCAGCCCACTCGGCGAGGAGCTGTCGGCGCTCAGCGAGCGCTTCGACGCCGTCCTGGTCACCGGTGCCATCGAGCGCTTCGACGACCGCTTCCGCAACTCGGCGCTCGTGTTCACCGCCGAGGGCGAGCAGGATCGCTACGAGAAGGTCAACCGCGTGCCCTTCGGCGAGTTCATCCCCTTCCGGGGGCTCATCGAGGCGGTCGTCGGTGACGTCCGCTCGCTCGTCCCGCGCGACGCGATCGTGGGCGAGAACCCGGCGTCGGTCGACACGCCCGTGGGTCGGTTCACGACCGTGATCTCGTTCGAGCTGTTCTTCCCCCGTCGGGCTCGCACCGGCAACCTCGACGGCGGTCAGGCGATCATCGGGCCGACCAACGCCTCGTCGTACCCCGACACCCGCGTGCCGGAGCAGACGCTCGCGTCGAGCCGCCTCCGAGCCGTCGAGGCCGACCGGTGGGTGCTCCAGGTCGCGCCGACCGGCTACACCGCGGCCGTCGACGCGGAGGGCCGCGTCCTCGACCGGAGCGGCCTGCGCGAGCAGCGGGTCGTCTACGCCACGGTCGAGCTGCGCGACGGCGAGACCTGGGCGACCCGGTTCGGCCGGGTCCCGCTGCTGTCGCTGGCGGTGATCGGCTGGGTGCTCGGCTGGGCCCTCTCCCCTGACCTGCCCGCCCGCCTGTCCGAGAGGTTGCGGCGGATCAGGTCTCGAGCAGGAGGGTGAAGGGGCCGTCGTTGACCAGCTCGACGCGCATGTCGGTGCGGAAGCGGCCGGTCGACACGGTGGCGCCGAGGTCGCGCAGGGCGTCGCAGACCACCTCGATCAGTGGCTCGGCCTGCTCGGGGCGAGCAGCGCCCACGTAGGAGGGGCGCCGTCCCTTGCGGGTGTCGCCGTAGAGCGTGAACTGGCTGACGACGAGCACCTCGCCGGTGGTGTCGGCGACCGAGCGGTTGGCCACGCCGGCCTCGTCGTCGAAGATCCGCAGGTGCCAGAGCTTGTCGGCCAGCTTGCGGGCGGCCGCCTCGTCGTCGTCGTGGGTCACCCCGACCAGCGCGCAGATGCCGGGGCCGATCTGGCCGACGACCTCACCGTCGACCGACACCCTCGCCTCGGCCGCCCGTTGCACCACCGCTCGCACGGGCGGCGACGTTAGACGGCGACGAGGTCGTCGAGGGTGCCCACGGCGGTCTCGCCGTGCTCGGTGACGGTCAGGATCTCGACACCGGTCGTGGTGACGAGCACGGTGTGCTCGAACTGCGCCGAGGGCATGGCGTCGTCGACGTGCTCGGTCCAACCGTCATCGGCCTGGTGGAAGGTCGTGCGGCCGGTGAGCAGCATCGGCTCGACGGTGAAGGTCATCCCCGGCTCGAGCACGAAGCCGGACGGGGCCTGGAGCCCGTGGTCGACGTGGGGCGCCGCGTGGAACGTGCGGCCGATGCCGTGGCCGCCGTACTCGCGCACGACGGCGTAGCCCCGCGACCACGCGAAGGGCTCGATCGCCTCGGCGACCGCCCGCAGCTCCACACCGGGTCGCACCGCGGCGATGCCCCGGAGCGTGGCCTCCCGCGTCGTCTCGACGAGGGCCAGCGCCGGACCGTCCGGCTCACCGACGTGGAAGGTGGCCGAGTTGTCGCCGTGCACGCCATCGACGAAGGCGGTGACGTCGACGTTGACGATGTCGCCGCGTCGCAGGGGTCGGTCGTCGGGGATGCCGTGGCAGATGACGCCGTTCACCGAGGTGCAGATCGACTTGGTGAAGCCCCGGTAGCCGAGCGTGCTCGGGTAGGCGCCCAGCTCGACGTAGGTGGCGTGGGCGACCGCGTCGAGCTCGTCGGTCGTCACGCCCTCCGCGACCTGCGAGCCCGTCCGGAGCAGCACCTCGGCGGCCACCGCTCCGGCCCGACGCATCGCGGACAGGTCGGCCTCGTCGTGACGCTGCGGCCCTCGCGGCGTCGTGATCCGGCCGGTGGTCACGTAGTCCGGTCGTTCGATCCGATCCGGGACCGGCCGCACCGGCGAGAGCGAGCCGAGCTCGACCGGCGGGCGGCGCAGCGACCCGACGTCGAGGTGGCAGCGCTTCAGGCGACGGCCCGAACCGCACCAGCAGGGGTCCTTCGAGCGCAGGCGTCGGGGTCGTGGGTTCACGGGAACAAGTCTACGGGTCGAGACACGAGACGTCTACACCGGTGAACACGACTCGGACGTCCCTAGACTGCGCCCGTGGCACCGATGGTCAACACCGACGATCTCGCCGACGCCCGCGAGGTGGCCGAGCTGATCGGGCTGTCCCACCCCAACAGCGTCAGCCTCTACCAGCGTCGCTACCCCGACATGCCCCGTCCGGTGGTCGACCTCGGCCGTGGCCGTCCCCGCCTCTGGCTCCGGCCCGACATCGCCGCCTGGCTCGATCGGCGGCGGAGCTGAGCGGTCGTGGCAGCGGTCACCCGGTCTTGACCGCCCGGTCCAGTGACGACCAGCATCACCCGATGCCCGACGACGGCCCCCTGCGCATCGCGCTCCTGACCTACCGGGGCCATCCCTACACGGGCGGCCAGGGCATCTACGTCCGCCACCTCAGCCGCGAGCTGGTCGAGCTGGGCCACCACGTCGAGGTCCTCTCCGGTCCGCCCTACCCCCATCTCGACCCGCGGGTCCGGCTCACCGAGCTCGACAGCCTCGACCTCTACCGGATGCCCGATCCCTTCCGCATCCCGCGGCCTCGCGAGTTCCGGGACTGGACGCACCTCCTCGAGTTCGCCGTCACGGGCACGGCCACGTTCGCCGAACCGCTCGCCTTCAGCCTGCGGGCCCGGCGTGAGCTGGTCCGGCGGGTCGACGACTTCGACATCGTCCACGACAACCAGTGCCTGGGCTACGGCATCCTCGGCATCGAGCGGGCCGGGCTCCCCGTGCTCGGGACCATCCACCACCCCATCACCGTCGATCGTCGGCTCGAGACCGAGCACGCCCCGACGCCGTGGAAGCGCTTCACCAAGGACCGCTTCTACGCGTTCACGACCATGCAGTCCCGCGTGGCGCAGCGGCTCCGGCGCATCCTCACGGTGTCGTCGAACAGCTACGACGACATCGTCGCCGACCACGGTGTCGACCCCGACCGGCTCCACATCGTGCACGTCGGCGTCGATCCCGATCACTTCCGCCCCCTGCCCGACGTCGCTCCCGTGCCCGGTCGCGTCATGACCACCGCCTCGGCCGACGTCGCCATGAAGGGCCTGCGCTACCTGCTCGAGGCAGTCGCGAAGCTGCGGGTCGAGCGCCCCGAGACCCATCTCGTCGTCATCGGCCGCCCCAAGGAGGACAGCGCGACGCTCGGCAACATCGACCGGCTCGGGCTCACCGACGCCATCGAGTTCGTGTCCGGCGTGTCCGACGATCGCATCGTCGAGCTCTACTCCGAGGCCGAGGTCGCCGTGGTGCCATCGCTCTACGAGGGCTTCTCACTTCCCGCCATCGAGGCGATGTCGTGCGGCACGCCACTCATCGCCTCGACCGGTGGCGCGCTGCCCGAGGTCGTCGGCACCGATGGCGAGACGGCGCTCCACGTGCCGCCGGGCGACGTCGAGACGCTCACCACCCGGCTGCGCGAGGCCCTGTCGCGTCCCGACCTCCGCTCCACCGTCGGCGCCGCCGGCCGTGCCCGCGTCATCCAGAACTTCAGCTGGCGCATCACCGCCGAGCGGACCGTCGCCCACTACCGGGCCCTGCTCGACGAGGTCGGGACCCGCACCGCGTGCTGACCGTCGACTTCGACCG
>JBCCTY010000330.1:0-4344 GCA_039197885.1 Actinomycetota bacterium
AACGCCCTGATCGAGCGGAAGACCGGCCGGGCCGCCCTCGTCACCACCGACGGCTTCGGTGACACCCTGCTCATCCGCGACGAGCACCGCTACGACATGTACGACCTCCAGATCGAGTTCCCCGAGCCGCCGATCCCGCGTGAGCTGACCTTCGAGCTCGACGAGCGAACGGCGGCCGACGGCCGGGTCGTCCACGTCCCGACCGCCGAGGCACTCGACGCGCTCGGCGATCGCCTCGCTGCCGTCGGCGTCGACGCCGTCGCCGTCTGCCTCCTGAACTCCTACGTCAACGCCGACAACGAGCACGAGGTCGCGGCGTACCTCCGCGACCGGCTCGGGGTGCCGGTGTGCATCTCCGCCGAGGTGTCACCCCAGATCCGCGAGTACCCGAGGATGATCACCACGGCGTGCAATGCGGCGACGATGCCGGTGATCGGGCCCTACCTCGACGAGCTCCAGCGTTGGCTGGCTGCCGAGGGCTTCGGCGGTGGCGTGTTGATGATGCTGTCGAACGGCGGGGTGGTCTCGGCCGACGACGCCGCCGCCGTGCCGATCCGGCTCGTCGAGTCGGGCCCTGCTGCCGGTGCGCTCGCCGGGAGCTGGTTCGCCCGGCGCCTCGGTGAGCAGCGGCTCCTGTGCTTCGACATGGGTGGGACCACGGCCAAGGCGTGCCTGGTCGAGGACGGCGAGCCCTCGCTCACCAACGTCTTCGAGGTGGCGCGGGCCTACCGGTTCAAGAAGGGGTCGGGCTTCCCGGTGTCGGCGCCGTCGGTCGATCTCGTCGAGATCGGTGCCGGCGGTGGTTCGCTCGCCCACCTCGACCAGTTCGGTCTGCTCAAGGTCGGACCCGAGTCGGCCGGATCCGATCCCGGTCCGGCCAGCTACGGCAACGGTGGCGTCTCGCCGGCCGTCACCGATGCCGACGTGGTCCTCGGGATGCTCGACCCGGCCGCCTTCCTCGGCGGCGACATGCCCCTGGACGCCGCGCTGGCCGAGGGTGCCGTCGACCGGGTCGCCGGGCAGCTCGGCCTGCCGGTGGCCGAGACCGCCGCCGGGATCTACGAGATCGTGGCCCAGAACATGGCGGCGGCCGCCCGGATGCACGCCGTCGAGCAGGGCGTCGACCTGCGGGGCGTCTCGGTGTTGGCCTTCGGTGGTGCCGGGCCGGTGCACGCCTGCGCCGTCGCCGAGCTGCTCGAGTCCGACCGGGTGGTCTTCCCCGTCAACGCGAGCGTGCTCTCGGCCTTCGGCACCCTGGTGTCGCCGGTGCGGATCGACCTGGCCCGTTCGATGCCGGCCCGTCTCGATGCCGTCGATGCCGACATGCGCGACGAGTTGCTGGACGACCTCCGGAGCGAGGGGCGGCGGGTGTTGTCGGCCGCGGGCGTGCCCGACGACGCCGTCGGCTTCCGCTACGGGCTCGATGCCCGCTACGCCGGCCAGGGCAACGAGATCACGATCTGGGTCGATGCCGGCGAGGCCTGGACCGTCGATGATGCGGCCATCGTCGAGGTGTTCGAGGCCGAGTACGAGCAGATCTACGGCCTCAGCATCCCCGACGTCCCGGTCGAGGTGGTCACGTGGCGACTGTCGGCGGCGGCCGACATCGGTCTCGTCGAGCCCGATCCGGTGGCGACCGGCGACGGCGCTTCGGCGATCGGCAGCCGCCCGGTCCGCTTCGGTCGCGCCGTCGAGCCCGTCGAGGTGCCCGTGCACCGACGGGCGGACCTCGGGGCCGGGGTGGTGCTCGACGGACCGGTGATCGTCGAGGAGCGCGAGACGACGGCGGTGGTCCGACCGGGATGGACGGCCGAGGTCGGCAAGGATGGGTCGATCATCGCCACGAGGGGAGCCGCCTGATGGCGTTCGATGCGATCGAGCTCGAGATCCTCTGGCAGAGCCTGATCTCGACGGTCAACGAGCAGGCCAAGGCGCTCCAGCGCTCGGCGTTCAGCCCCATCGTGCGCGAAGCGGGCGATCTCGCCAACGCCGTGTTCGACCAGCGGGGCCGGATGGTGGCCCAGGCGGTCACCGGCACCCCCGGCCACATCAACTCCCTGGCCATGGGCGCCGCCCATGTGCTGGCCGAGCACCCGCCCGAGACGCTCGTGCCGGGGGACGTCCTCATCACCAACGATCCCTACCTCACCGCCGGGCAGCTCCTCGACGTGACCGTGCTCGTGCCGGTGTGGCGCAACGACGTGCCGATCGCGTTCTTCGGGTCGACGATCCATCACACCGACGTCGGCGGCTACGGCATCGGCGCCGGTGGTCGCGACGTCTTCGAGGAGGGTCTCTGGATCCCCATCGTCAAGCTGATGCGGGGGCGCCGCCTCGATGGCGGCGGGCACGTCTCCGAACGCAACGACGACGTCTGGAAGTTCATCCTGTCCAACGTCCGTCAGCCCGATCACATGGCGGGTGACCTCCACGCCCAGATGGCGTCGGGTGAGATCGGCGCCCAGCGGCTCACGAACCTGTGCGATCAGTTCGGCCTCGACGACATCGAGGCCTTGGCCGACGAGATCATCTCCCGGTCCGAGGCCGCCACCCGTGACTCGATCAGGCGGTTGGCCGCCGGTTCCTACGACGCCTCGGCCGTGCTCGACCTCGCGGACGGGAGCCGGATCGACGTCGTCTGCTCGCTCACGGTCGATCCCGACACCGGCACGATCACGGTCGACTACGACGGCAGCTCACCGGCGAGCCGGTGGGGGATCAACGTCGTCAAGAACTACACCCACGCCTACACCACGTTCACCGTGCGATCGGTCCTGAACCCCGACATCCCGAACAACCACGGGAGCCTGGCGCCGATCGAGGTGCTCGCCCCGGAGGGCTCGATCGTCAACGCCGTGTCGCCGCAGCCGTGCACGGCCCGCCACGTCGTGGGGATGTTCCTGCCCAACGCGCTCCTCAAGGCGTTGGCCCAGGTCGAACCCGAGCAGGCGATGGCCGAGGGCTCGGGTGCGGTCTGGACGATGCAGGTGAGCGGCAATCACGACGACGGGTCGCCCTTCATCACGGCGATGTTCACCTACGCCGGTGGCGTCGGTGCTCGTTCGGCCAAGCCCGGCCTCGACGCGTGCTCGTACCCGACCGGCGTCGCCGCGGTGCCGATCGAGGTGGTCGAGGCGTCGGCGCCGATCCGCTTCCGGCGCAAGGCGCTGCGACCGGGTTCCGGAGGGGCGGGCTCACAGACCGGCGGACTCGGCCAGACCATCGAGTTCTCGGTCGACACCACCCGTGACTGGCAGCTCAACGCCGTCACCAGCCGGCTGAGCGAACCGCCACAGGGGCTCTTCGGGGGAGAGGCCGGATCCGCCGGAGCGTTCAAGGTCAACGGCGAGGGCGTCCGAACCCAGGAGCGCATCACCCTCGCCCCCGACGACGTCGTCACCCTCGAGCTGCCCGGCGGCGGTGGCTACGGGCCACCGGGGTCCGGCGGCTGATGAGCGACCGGGGGGCGCTCGACGGGTTCATCGAGACCTGGGACCGCACGGTCCTCACCCGCCCCGACGCGCCCTTCCTGATCTTCGAGGCTCCCGACGGCGAGGTGGCCTCCTGGACCTATGGCGACTTCGATGCCGTGGTCGACCACGTGGCCGCGCACCTCGTCGTGCACGGCGCCGGGGCGGGCCGAGCGGTTCACCTGGCGCTCACGAACTCGCCGACCTTCGTGGCCACCTGGCTGGCGGTCGCCCGCCTCGGCGCGTGGATGGTGCCGTCCGACCCGATGGGCACGGCCGCCGAGCTCGCGGACCACCTCGAGCGGACCGACCCGTCGGTCGGCCTGTGCTCGATCGACCGGGTCGGCGTCTACCGCGAGGCCGTCGCCGCGTCGGACCGGCCGATGTCGGTGGTCGAGGTCGACGAGGCCGATGCGACCTTCGAGGGGTTCGGCGCGGCGCGGATCGACCGGCCACCGCACGCCGATCCGACCGACCGGCTCGCGGTGATGTTCACCAGTGGGACGACCGGTCGCCCGAAGGGCGTCGAGATCACCCAGGCCAACTACGCGTTCGCCGGCCGGATCATGGTCGAGGCCGCCGACCTCACCGCCGCTGACCGCCAGCTGGTCGTGCTGCCGCTGTTCCACGCCAACGCGCAGTACTACTCCTTCGCCTCGGCGATCCACGTCGGTGCGAGCGTCGCGCTGATGCACTCGTTCTCGGCGAGCGGCTTCCTGCCGCAGGCCGCCCGCCACGGGGCCACGTGCGCAAGCCTCTTCGCGGCACCGATCCGGATGATCCTCGCCCGCGGCGGGCCCGTCGACGGGCTGCGGCTCCGGCACTGCTGGTTCGCCCAGAACCTCGCCGACGACCAGTACGACACGATCAGCGC
>JBCCTY010000331.1:0-4342 GCA_039197885.1 Actinomycetota bacterium
CTTCGCCGACCCGGCCGCCGTCCTCGACCGGATCCTGCGGCTCGTCGAGCCGAGGGGCGCCGTGGTCGCGTCGTTCCCGAACCTCCGCCGCCACCGCACCCAGACCCGCCTCCACCGCGAGCAGCTGCCCGTGCCGAGCGGCGACCACCGCGAGCTCGGTGTCCACCTCCTCAGCCGGCAGAGCTACCAACGATGGCTCGTCGAGGCCGGCATCGACGACGTGCGGGCGTCCTACACCGCGACGCGCTGGGGACCGGCCGCATCGAGGATGGCCGGCGAGCGGCTGGTGCTGTCGGGTGTCGCTCCCGAGGCGCTGCGTCACGCCCCAGCGGTGCTGTTGGGCGCAGCGGCGCCGAAGGTGAGCATCGGCATCCCGGTCTTCGACGGTGAGGACTACCTCGCCGACTGCCTCGCCTCGGCCTCCGGCCAGGACTTCGACGACCTCGAGATCGTGATCTGCGACAACGCCTCGACCGACGCCACCCAGGAGATCTGCCTGTCGGCGGCAGCGGCCGACGAGCGGATCCGCTACCACCGTCAGGACACCAACCGGGGCGCGGCGTTCAACTACAACGATGCCTTCCATCGGTCCCAGGGCCAGCTCTTCTCGTGGTGGGCTCACGACGATCTCCGCGACCCGGCCTGGACCTCGACCACGGCGGGCGCGTTCGAGGAGCTGCCCGACTCGGTGGTGCTCGTCCACCCCGGCGCGGTGTTCATCGACGGCGCCGGTGAGGTCATCGGCCCCGACACCGACGTGCTGGCCAAGCGGACCGACGCCGCTCACGAGCGCCTCCGCCGGGTGCTCGCCGAGGTCAACATGGCCAACGCCGTGTTCGGGCTCATCCGGTCGTCGGCGCTCGAGCAGACCCGCCTGATCGGCCCCTTCATCGCGTCCGACTACGTCCTGCTCGCCGAGCTGGCCATGCTCGGCGAGATCGTCGAGCTCCCGGTGCCGCTCCTGCAGCGGCGCCAGCACCTCGCCTCCTCGCGCGAGGCCAACCTGACCGACGAGGAGGTCGCCCGGTGGTTCGACACCCAGGCCTCGGCGCCCCGCGGGTCGGCCAAGCAGCGCCTCCTGGTGGAGTACTCGCGATCGGTCATGCGGATGCCGCTGACCCCGGCCGAGCGAGCGGCCTGCCTCGCCACCATCCCGACCACGATGGGCTACCGGCTCGGTCGGAACGCGGCGGGTCGATGGAAGCGCTCGCTGGTCGGGGGTCGACGAGCATGAACGGCGCGCCGGTCGAGCAGCCGGACGTCTCGATCATCATCGTCGCCTACCGCTCCGCAGCCGACCTCCCCGACTGCCTGAGCTCGATCGGTCCGGCGACCCGGGGGGTCGATCACGAGCTGCTCGTGGTCGACAACGCCTCGCCGGACGACTCGGGCGACGTGGTGCGTCGCCTCCGTCCCGACGCGACCTTGCTCACCGAGTCGGTGAACCACGGCTTCGGACGGGCGGTCAACCTCGCGACCCGCCACGCCCGCGGCCGCTACCTGCTGCTGGTCAACCCCGACGCCCGGCTCCATCCCGGGGCGGTCGATGCGCTCGTCGCCTTCGCCGACGACCGACCGGATCACGGCTTCTACGGCGGTCGGGTGTTCTCGCCCTCGGGCGAGAACGATCCGAAGTCGTGCTGGGGCCTGCCGTCGCCGTGGAGCGCCTTCTGTTATGCGACGGGCCTGTCGTCCGCCTTCCGGCGCTCACGGCTGTTCGATCCGATGTCGCTCGGCGGGTGGGAGCGCGACTCCGTGCGAGAGGTCGGCGCCGTCTCCGGCTGCCTCCTCCTCGTGTCGGCCGAGGCCTGGGCTGCGGTCGGAGGCTTCGAGGAGCGCTACTTCCTCTACGGCGAGGACCTCGATCTCGGCTGGAAGGCCCATCGGGCCGGGTACCGGCCGGTCATCACCCCCGCAGCGGCGCTCACCCACACCGTCGGCGGCAGCACCGGCGACACGGAGCGCCGCACCGAGTGGTTGCTGGTCGCCCGGGCGACCTACTACCGGTTGCGCTGGTCGCGGCTCGCCGGCCGGTGGGGTCTCGCGACCCTGACCGCTGGTGTCGGACTGCGGATGCTCGGCGAACGCCTCCGGAGCCGACTCGGTCGACCTCCGTCGGCGCCACGTTGGGTCGCGCTGTGGCGTCGCCGGAGCGAGTGGCGGGCCGGGTTCCCCGAGCGCGAGCCCCTCGTTCGCACCTGACGGCCCGTCAGGTCGCCGTCGGGGCCTCCATCCACGACCGGATCGCGGCGACCAGCGGCTCGGGATCGGACAGCAACTCGGCGGCGGGCACACCGAGCTCGTCGAGCGTCGCGTCGTAGCCCTCGTCGTCGAGTCGGCCGAGGAGCTCGACGGCGGCGTCGTCGAGCGGCACGCCCTGGACCACGCCGAGACGCACGTAGGGGTTGCCCCCCGTGACCTGGTCGACGGCACGCAGTCCCTCGGAGGTCGGATCGGCATCGTCGTAGAGGCCGAACTCGCCGTCGATGGTGACGATGGCCGACGGCTCGATGGGCGGCGCACCGGCCGCGCAGCTGGCCGTCGACCAGGAGGTCCAGGCCCCGCCGAGGCCCTCACCGATCGCTGCCACACCGCCGGCTCCCACCCCGACGAGCGTGAGGCGACCGGGGTCGGCCCGGCTCTCGTCGGCCCAGACGGTGGCGGCCGAGCGGGCGCACGCACTCGACACCGGCGGCTGTTCGGTGTCGTAGGCGGACACGGCGACGACGGCACCCGACTCCGCGAGCGCGGTGGCGAGCGGCGCGTAGACCGCTGCGGGTTCGTCGAGGTCGCCGTAGAGCACGACGAGCGGCCAGTCCTCGCCGTCGATCGGACGGTGGACGTCGATCACCCCGCCCGAGCCGGTCGGGACCACCACCCGCTCCACGAGGAAGCTGTCCGACACCGGTTCGGGCACCAGCTCCGGCGCGGTGATCTCGGGCACGATGGTCGGCTCGGTCACCGAGGCACGGGTGGCGTCGGACGACCCGGCGCCGTCGGACGACCCGGTGTCCGCATCGGGGGCGTCGACGCCGCTCGGCGCGGTCCGCGCCCCTTCCGGCACCGGCTCGGTGCCGGCGAGGACGGGTTGGGTCGTGGCCGTCGTCGCGGTCGGGTCGACCGGGGCCGGCTCGAGGACGGTCTCCGATCCGGTGCTGCAGGCGGTGAGGGTCAACCCGACGACGACTGCGGTGGCCGTCAGCCGACGTCGGGCGGGCATCACGGCACCGGACGGATCATCAGATCATCGAAGCGGATGTCGAAGTGGTGGGCGATGAGGAGGATCGAGCCGCTCGTGACGAGATCGCCCTCGGTGTCGATCACCTCGGTCTGCCATCCGGGCTCGGCCGTGCCCTGCTCCCAGACCTTGAAGCGGTAGGCCGTCCCACCGGTGACGTCCTCGACCTGGGCCTTCATGACGTAGGTGGTGCCCAGCTGGAGGGTGATGCCGTTGAAGAAGTCGGCCGGTGAGCCGTTGTTGGCCAGGAGCTCCAGGCGACCGCCCCGCTCGAGCGTGTACCAACCGAAGGCACCGGTCGGCCAGAAGCCCCAGTTGGGCTGGGTGCCCGTCTCGCCGTGGCCGTTCCAGCGCAGGCCGAAGCCGACGAGCGGATCACCGCTGAGGGGCGCTCCGGCGCGGGGGCCGATGGCGTCGATGGTGAAGGGCACCTCGACCTCGTAGTCGGTCCAGCTCTCGTCCCCGATGGCGACGACCCGGTCGTAGCCGACTTCGGTGGTGTGGAGCTGGCCGGCGGGGTTGACGTCCCACTTGCCGTCGACGATCTGGACGAGGTCGTCGAGGTCGCCCGACGACCAATCGATCGTCGTCGGGCTGGTCGGGGCCGCGAGCGTGGTCGGCGTCCAGGTCACGGTGACGTTCTCGACGGTCTGGTTGCCGAGCGAGTCGGTCATCGTGATCTCGACCGTGTTCGCCCCCGTGTTCAGGTCGGCGCGGTCGATCTCGACGTTGAAGTCGCCGGCGTACTCCAGGCGACGGTTGTCGGGCCCGATCTCGAGTCCCTGCGGCGCACCGCCGTTGAGCCGGTAGGTGAGCGAGGCCACCCCGTCAGTATCGGACGCGTTGCCGAGGATCTGGACCCATCGCTGCGGGATGCCGTTGGCCCCGAACTCCTGGGAGGAGCCGTACCAGACGTCGATCTCCGCCTCGGGGTCCGGTGGGGGTGGCGCATCGGTGAAGGTGGCGGTCACCGCGACCGGGGCCGATCCCACCGTCACATCCACACTCGCCGCGGTCCCCGACACATCACCGGACCACCCCACGAACGACGCCCCCGCATCCGCCACCGCGGTCAACGACACCACCGACCCCGACACATACCCC
>JBCCTY010000332.1:0-4333 GCA_039197885.1 Actinomycetota bacterium
CACGGTGGCGAAGAAGCCCCCGTCGGGTTCGAGCTCGGCGATCGACGGGTTCTGGACGAAGCCCAGCTCGCGGAAGAAGTCGAGTCGGCCCTCACCCTCGACGTAGCCGCCCCAGACATCACCGAAGCGTGTGGCCACCGAGACGGTGCGCCCGTCCCAGTCCGGATGGGCATCTCGCACGGCGGCGAACTCGGCGGCGACGTCGTCGAGGAGCTGCTGGCCCTCGGCAGCGCGGCCGAGCGCCTCGGAGATCAGGGTGACCTGCTGCTCCTGGGTGGTGAGGAACGCCTCACCACCTTCGGGGATCCCGATCGTCGGAGCGATCTGGGTGAGCAGCTCGTGGCTCGCGGCGTCGCCGCCGTCGCGCACGTTCAGGATCAGGTCCGGTTCCAGGGCGGCGATCGCTTCGAGGTTCAGCTCGGCGGTGTCGAGGATCTCGGGCGACTCGTCGTAGAGGCCAGCGGCCCAGGGGCCGACGCCGTCCCCGCCGAAGCCGAGCCAGTCGCGAGCGCCCACCGGCTGCACTCCGAGCGCGAGGGCGGTCTCGGCGTCGCCCCACCCGAGAGCGACGACCCGTTGCGGGGCCGTCTCGACGACGACGTCACCGAAGGCGGTCGAGACCGTGACCGGGAAGGCGCCGGCCGCAGCATCGCCCGCCGATCCGTCATCCGTCGCATCGTCGTCGCCGGGTGCCTCGGTGGAGTCGGTCGGTTCGCTGGTCGTCGACTCGGCGCCGGCTTCCACAGCGGTGGATGCCGGCGGGTCGGTGTCGTCGCTGTCGCCGCAAGCGGCGACGAGGCACATCATCGCGAGCAGAGCAGCGAGACGTCGGACGAGGAGGGAGGGCATGGGGACGACCTCGGTCAGGTGACACGGACGTCCGAACCATACCCGGAGTATCGAATCTTGGCGAGGTGTGCCGAATCGTCAGCGTTAGGAGGGCCTTCGGGATGGAACCTCATCGGTACTCACGGATTCCGCACTCCCCCGGGGGTCTGGTCGACCAGCCGACAGAGCGCGATCGCCGCATTGACGAAGACCGCGGTCGAGTGCTCCGACGGGTTGTTGAACGCTCGCTGCGACAGGCCCTGCATGAGCGCGGCGAACGCCCCCGCGAAGACGTCGGCGCCCGCCCGGGTCACGATCGCCCCGGATGGCGCCGTGCGCCCCTCGAAGATGTCGGCCAACTCGGTGGCGTGCAGGGTCATCCGCTCCGCTTGCGCGTCGAAGAGCTCGGGATCGCGCAGCGTCAGGGCCGCGACCTCGAGCGCGAAGGCGTGAGCCGACAGCGGGACTCGGAGCCCGCTCAGGCGAGCCCACTCCGCTGCGATCCTGGCCGCTTGGTCCTCGAGGTCGAGCGACCGATCGACGAACTCGTCCACTGCGGGCCAGCCGACGTCGGCCGCCCCTGCCTCGATCAGCGCACACAGCAGCTGAGCCTTGCCGCCGAAGATGGAGTAGATCGCACCCTTCGTGAGCCCGACACGCTCGGCGACGGCGTCGAGCAAGGTGTCGCGGTAGCCGTCTCGGATCATCAGCTCGCGGGCGGCTTCGATCAGGGCAGCCCGGTTGTGCGCCTTCTTCGTCGCACGCTTGCCGGTCAGCGCGGTCTCGACCGGCTGTTCTCCAGCAGGCTGTCCCACGGACGACGACCATAGCGCCGGCGCTCGCCCGCTTCGGGAGCGCCGGTCACGCGGTCTACGAGGCCGCTGGCCTGCGCTGCATCACGACCAGGCTGAGCTCACAGCCGGCAGGGTCTCACCGAGCGGGAGAACTCCAGGGCCCGCAACAGCCCGGAGTGGCGGCGGGTGCGCCTCGACCGTCGCCCCCCGGGGGGACTCAGGAGACGTCAGCTCGCCTCCTGCAGCTGGGCGTACAGCCCGTCGATGATGTCGAGCACGGCGAGCACCGTGATCGGGCCGCCCAGGTTCACGTTGGTGTCGTGCATCACGAACATCTCCTGCGATGCGAGTTCGCTGGCTGTCCAGAGCGGGTTGGTATCCAGGGACTGCACGTCGTCGTCGTTGTTCACCACGAGGATGGCGGCGGCGGCGCCCTCCAGCGCTCGATCGATGTTCTCGGGCGAGTAGAGCTCGGAGGGCTCCTCAACGCGTTGCATCGAGTTCGAGAGCGTTCCGCCGACTGCGGTGATGAGCTGTCCGGGCAACCATCCGTCGTCGAAGACGTAGGTTCCGTCACCCGCCCACGGCTGCATGTGGAGGATCGGCTGGTCGAGGACATCGCTTCGCTCCCGAGCGATCTCTGCAACCCGTGCGTCGTAGATGTCGATGAGTGCTGCGTGTTCGTCGGTCGTTCCGGTGAGCTGCGACAGAGCTTCGGAGATGTCCTGCCATGGCTCGTCGTAGGAGGGAGCGAAGACCGGTGCGATCTCCTGCAGCTCTTCGCCGAACTCCTCCGAGAACCGTTCGCGGGAGATGATGAGGTCGGGATCTGCTGCGGCGATGGCCTCGAGGTTGAGGTCCCCGTCCCACAATGGATCGACTCCACCGGCGTCTCGGATGGCGTCATCGAGGAAGGGCGAGGCTTCGAAGCCGTGTCCGATGACGGGAAGCCCCAGAGCGAGCGCATGGTCGAGTGGAGCACGTCCCTCCACGGCAACCACCCGCTGCGGATCCAACGCTGCGTCGGGCTGGGCGCCGGCCTCGTTCGTCGTGTCGTCGACCGTCGCCGCGGCATCGTTCGAGTCGTCGCCCAGGGTCTCTGATCCGCCGGTGGCCGGTTGTGCGGTCGAATCGTCTCCTTCGTCATCACTGCCGCACGCAGCGCCGAGGAGGAGGACACCGGCCAGCGCAAGCGCCGTCGTACGACCGGAGGGGAAGGATGCCTTCAAGTGGTCTCGTAGGTTCACCTCACCAGTCTCCGAGGTCGCGTCGCGCTGATGGGGCACGACCTCGCGCAGTTCCTGCACGATCTGGCGATCACGGTCCACGACCGTGGACGGCGCCAGCCCCGTCGAGGCCTTGAAGGCTCGTGCGAAGCCACCCGGTGACGCGTATCCGCACCGCCGGGCGACGGCCTCGACCGTCTCGCCGGCAAGAAGCAGCGATGTCGCAGTCTCGACTCGGAGGCGTGATCGCCAGCTGGAGAACGCGAGGCCGGTCTCGACGACGAACCGCTTCCGGAACGTGCGTGGGGCGTAGCCGACATCGGCAGCCCAGTCTGCGACGTCGCGAGCGTCCGCGGGGTTGCTCAGCAGAGCGAGTGCCACTCGGCGGATCGCCGGATCCGAGGGCAGCTGAAGCCTCGCGGGAGTGCGCGAGTGCGCCAGCGCGATCCGCTCAGCGATCGCAGAGAACACATGCGACGCCCACTCCGACTCGACCAGGTCGGGCATCCACTCCAAGAGCGAGAGGACACCGCCGTCGACCGCCAAGTGTGCCGTTCTCCACCATGACCGTGGACATGTCGTCGCTCGGAAGCTGGCCACGCCGGTCGCGGATCGGCCCTCGGTTCGCACCGGCGCGGAAGCGCCCACCCAGACGGCGTCCGATCCACGAACGAGGAGTTGTTCGTTCCCGGCATGGACATGCGCAACACCGGACCCGAGCGTCCAGATGAGCCGGTGATGCTCGGTGTCGTCCCGTGGCTCGGGGCCGTCACGCAACCCGGCCCGAAAGTGCCGGGTCAGCTTGACACCGCAGAGCTCGACACCGCCCGCCGAGATCAGCGGCCAGGACAAGGTGACTCACCCGCGTCCGCAACACCGGCAGGGATGCCGCGGCATGGCCATGGGGCGGGTCGCGCCGGAGCCCTTGCAGGAATCAGACGCTTCTCCACACCGTCTCCACGGACTTGCGATTCTCCGTCCCGTGCATCTTGGCCCCGGAAGTCGCAGCCCCGAAAGCCGGCCTCCTCGAACGCGAGCCGGTGACGTCGGGACCGTCGGGGTCGTCCCCAGCCGAGTCCTCGGCGGGACGGCTCGACACACTCTCCGACTCGGTCGTCGCTGTCGGCGCGCCGTCGCGACCCGCTCGATGGTGTCACCACGAGGGGCTGGCAAGGAGAGTGGAGCGGCGAGCACGGCGCAGAGGAACGCTCGAATGCTGTCGAGCGCGTGGAGCCGACCCATCGTCCGAGCGCTGGTTGATCCGACCCCGATGGGTCTGCGTTGGCTCTCGACACAGACGGACGGTTCGGCGTGAGCTTCGAGACCGTCGTGGAGTTCCTCGTCGGGCAGGGGCTGCTGGCCGACGGCTGAGCGGTGCCGCACCTCGTGGGTGAGGGATCAAGTGGGCCTGACGGCACGGGTTACCGTGACCTGATGAGCGTGCGATCCGAACAGGGCGTCGTCCTCGCCCACGTCGACCGCTAC
>JBCCTY010000333.1:0-4331 GCA_039197885.1 Actinomycetota bacterium
CCGATGAGGATCGTCCAGCTCGCCAACTTCCACGCCCCGACCTCGGGCGGCATCCGCGTCGCCCTCGAGGCCATCGGCGCGGGCTATCGACGGACCGGCCATGATCGGGTGCTGATCGTCCCGGGGCGACGACGCGGGCGGCGAGATGACCTCGGAGGCGCCGTGCTCCAGGTGCCCGGTGTCCGCCTCCGTGGCACCCCGTACCGCTGCATCGTCGACCGGCGCCCGCTGCTCTCGCTGCTCGAACGCCTCGAGCCCGACGTGGTCGAGGTGTCCGACAAGCTCACGCTGCGCTGGGTCGGCGGCTGGGCCCGGCGAGCCGGGGTGCCCTCGATGCTCTTCTCGCACGAGCGCATCGACGCCGCGCTCGCGCCGCACCTCCCGTCGGTCACCCCGCTCGGCTCGATCGCCGATCGCTGGAACCGGCACTGGGCCGACGAGTTCGATTCGGTCGTCTGCTGCTCACGGTTCGCGGCCCAGGAGTACGCCCGGATCGGTGTCGAGCCGACGCTGGTCCCCCTCGGCGTCGACCTGTGGCGGTTCCGTCCCCGAGCGCTGACCGACTCCGACGGTCCGACCCGGCTCGTGGTGGTGGCCCGGCTCTCACCCGAGAAGGAGGTCGACCGGGTGATCGAGGCCGTGCGGGTGCTCCGGTCGCGTGGTCGTTCGGTTCGCCTCGACATCGCCGGATCCGGACCGAGCGAGCGCTCGCTGCGGCGGATCGCGTCCGGGCTGCCCGTGGTGTTCCTCGGCCACCTCCCCGGCCATGACGTCGCCGAGCTGCTCGCCGCCGCCGAGGTCGCCATCGCACCCGGGCCGGCCGAGACGTTCGGGCTCGCCGCGCTCGAGGCCCTCGCCAGCGGCACACCCGTCGTCGCTCGCGACCGCGGCGCCTGCCGCGAGCTGCTGACGCCCGAGATCGGGGCGACGGCATCGGGCGACCCGGCCCGGATCGCCGACGCCATCGAGGCTGTCGCCGATCGGCCTCGAGCGGAGACCTCCGCCGCGGCGCGGCGGCACGCCGAGCGCTACGACTGGTCGGCGACGGTCACCGGCCTGTTGGCGGTCCACGAGGCAGGCGCCGGTCGCGTCGCCCTGACCGCCTGATGGAGCTCCGCACGGCGACCCCTGACGACGCGGACGCCATCGGTGCGATCTTCCGGGCCACGATCGGTCTGGGCGCCCCCTTGGCCTTCGAGGTTCCCCGCGGGTACCAGGAGCTGTGCCTCGGCTGGTACCTCGATCGCGGCCGGTCCGACGTCGCGCTGGTCGTCGACGACGACCGTGCCGTCGGCTACGCGCTCGTCTGCACCGACGAGGCCGACCACCAGCGCTGGGTGATCGGTGCCGCCGCTCGGTTCGTGGTGCGCTCGATGCCGGCCGCGTTCAACCCCCGATCTCCCACGCGCGCCGCGTTCGTCCGCTCCCGCTGGCGGGACGGGCTCCGCCTCCGGCAGAGCGGGGCCCCGGTCGCACCAGCGCACGCCCACGTGAACCTGCTGCCGGACCACCGCGCCGGCCGCGTCGGGCGACTGCTCGTCCACCACGTCGATGCCGTCGTGGCCCGGGCAGGGCTGCCGTCCTGGTACGCCGAGATCAACTCGAGGCGGGGACGCCGAGCGGCGGCGCTCACTCGGTTCGGAGCCGAGATCGTCCATCGCGAACCGAACCTGACGCTGAGTCGGCTGCTCGGCGAGCCCGTCGAGCGGCTGACGGCCCTCCGTCGACTCGACGAGGCCCGACCGATGTTCGGTGGGCTGGCCGCACCCGGCCGCACCTGAGCACCCGCCTCACGAGGTGATCGGCCACCCCTGGACCAGGGCGACGGACCGCAACTCGTCGTCGGGGTCGACGATGACGCGCTCGCCGACGAGGCCGAGGAGCGGGAGGTCCGACTTGGAGTCGGTGTAGAACGTTGACGTGGCGAGGTCGACATCGCCGAGCTCGGCTCGGAGCCGCACGATCTTGCCCTCACCGTGGCAGAACGGACCCTCGAGGCGACCGGTGCAGCGCCCGTCGACGATCTCGCCGCGCGTGCCGATGCCCCGCTCGGCGCCCAGCTCCCGGGCCAACCGGTCGACGAGCTCGTGCGGGCTGGCGGACAGCACGATGCAGCGGTCGCCGGCCGCCAGGTGGCCGTTCAGTGCCGCGACCATGGTGGGCCGGAGCCTGGGGAGCAGGCGCTCGACGCTCTCGTCGACCACGTGCACCAGCTGGTCGACCCGCCGGCCGGCGATCGCACCGAGGACGGCGTCCCGGGCGTAGGCCACGAGCGCTCCCGACTCGCCCCGGCGGGCGTAGCGGGCGTTCCGGGCGAGCCCACTGACCAGCCGGTACGGGCTGATGAGGCGGTGGCGCAGCGCCACCCGGGCGACCGTCGCGAGGCTGGAGTCGCGCAGGAGCGTGCGGTCGAGGTCGAAGATCACCAACCCGCGGGCGGCGGTGCCGGTCGATGCGCCCGTCCGGGATCCGGCTGCGTGCTCCATCGGGCTCCAGCGTGGACCAGGACCGTGAACGGGTGGCATCGCCCCGATGACCTGGCCGGATCGAGCCGGCGAACGTCGCGACCTCGCCCTGGGTCACCGCCAGGACGTGCGGCGCAGCTCAGAGGAAGCCGAGCCGATCGGCCTCGGTCCGCAACTCCTCACGGTGATCGGGGTGGGCGATCGAGATGAGGCTCCGGGCCCGCTCCCGCACCGACCGGCCCCGGAGCTCGGCGACGCCCCACTCGGTCACGATCTTGTCGACGATGTTCTTGTTCGTCGTCACGATCGAGCCGGGGCTCAGCTGCGGGCGGATGCGCGAGATCGAACCGTCACGGGTCGTCGACCGCAGGACGATGAAGCCCTGTCCCCCCTCGGAGAACATGGCGCCGCGGGCGAAGTCGGCCTGACCGCCGCTCCCGGAGTAGAGCTGGCCGGCCAGCGTCTCGCTCGCGCACTGACCGAGCAGATCGACCTCCATCGTGGCGTTGATGGACACGAACCGGGGCTCTCGACCGATGCGTCGGGGGTCGTTCACGTACTCGACCGGCCAGAACTCCACCGCGGGGTTCTCGTCGACGAAGTCGTACACGGCCCGCGAACCGAGCGCGAAGGTGCAGACCAGCGTGTTGCGGTTCATCCGCTTGTGGACGCCGGTGAGGACGCCCCGGTGCACGAGGTCGACAGCACCGTCCGAGAGGAGCTCGGTGTGGAGTCCGAGGTCGCGATGGCCACGGAGCGCCTCCAGCGTCGCGTCGGGGATGGCGCCGATGCCGGCCTGGATGGTCGCCCGGTCGGGGATGCGCTCGGCGATGAAGCCGGCGATGCGCCGATCGAGGTCGGTCATCGGAGCCGGCTCGATCGTCACCAGCGGCCAGTCCGCCTCGATCCACCCGACGATCTGGGTGACGTGGACCTGGTTCCGGCCGAGGGTCCGCGGCATCTGCGGGTTGGCTTCGAGGAAGAACGGCACCTTGCCGATGAACGACGCGACGTAGTCGGCGCACGGTCCGAGGGAGAAGTAGCCGTGTTCGTCGGGCATCGACGACGCCGCCACCACGAGGTCCGGTTCGGCCTGCGCCATCAGCTCGGGGACGTCGGAGAAGTTGCCCGGCACGTGGTCGCA
Source organism: Actinomycetota bacterium (assembly GCA_039197885.1). GTDB lineage: Bacteria > Actinomycetota > Acidimicrobiia > Acidimicrobiales > Poriferisodalaceae > JBCBSZ01. Next base: position 3,610 of record JBCCTY010000333.1, read on the forward strand.
GTGACCCGCGGCGAAGGACCGCCGCGTCAGGTGGCTGAGGAAGTAGGCGACGTGACGGAGGTGTCCGGCGGACTCGCCGTGCAGGTACGGCCGGTCGCGGAGCGCGTGCATCTGGTGGATCCGAACGTCGGTGAGGTGCTGAGCCTCGGCCTCGATCGTGTCGAGGAGCAGCACGGGCTCGCCGTTGGCGATCGGCACGACGACGTTCGCCCGCTCGGGGATGTGGGCGAGAACCGCACGCGGGTCATCCCGGTGGGCATCGCGACGTAGGGACATGGAGGGGTGCTCCTGGGCCGGACGGGGGGGGCCGCCCGTCACTGTAGGTCGCGCCGTCCCGGCCTCCGACCTGCTCTCCGGCCTCAGCCCGGCGCCGGAGGATCGAACAACTCGCCCACCCGACGCAACGTCGTCCTGACGTTGTCGACCGTCGTCAGCTCGATCGCCTCGTCGACGGTGAGCCACCGGAGGTCGGCGCCGTCGTGCTCGACGGTCGCCCGCTCGGGGTGCTCGGTCGCGAGGACGTACCGAAGATCGCCGTGCTCGTGCGCCGGCTCGCGATCGTTGGCCACGACCGGCACGACGACGGCGTGCACGATCCTCGGCCGCACGGCGTCCGGCCACGGGGCGACGTCGTCGAGGCCGGTCTCCTCGACGGCCTCGCGTCGGGCGACCTCGAAGGGGTCGTCCTCCCCCGGGTCGCCGTGACCGCCGGCCTGGATCCA
>JBCCTY010000334.1:0-4275 GCA_039197885.1 Actinomycetota bacterium
ACCGTCTGGTCGTGCTTCGCCATGACCGAGCCCGAGGTCGCCGGCTCCGACCCGACCCTCATCCAGACCAACGCCTACGAGGACGGCGACGAGTGGGTGATCAACGGCCACAAGTGGTTCATCTCCAACGCCCACCGGGCCAACTTCGCCATCCTCATCGCTCGGACCGAGGACGACCCCGACGTGCCGCAGGCGGCCAACACCGCCTTCATCGTCGACCTCCCCCACGAGGGCTGGAACGAGGTCCGCCAGATCGAGACGATGCACGGCGGCACCGGCCACAGCGAGATCGTGATCGAGGATCTCCGTGTGCACCGCGACCAGATGCTCGGCGGTCGCGGTCAGGGCCACCTGCTGGGCCAGTACCGGCTCGGCCCGGCGCGCCTCGCCCACTGCATGCGCTGGATCGCCCAGGCCGAGACGGCGCTCGACATGATGGTCGATCGGTCGCTCGAGCGCTTCGCCCACGGCTCGCTCCTCGCCGAGAAGCAGGGCATCCAGTGGATGATCGCCGACTCCACGATGGAGCTCTACCAGGCCAAGTTGATGGTGCTGCACGCGGCCCACAAGATCGACCGCCAGGAGGACTTCAAGGGCGAGGTCTCGATGGCGAAGCACTTCGTGGCCAACATGCTCAACCGGGTCATCGACCGCTCGATCCAGGTCCACGGCGCGCTCGGCTACTCGACCGACACGCCGCTCGCCCACATGTACCAGCACGCCCGCTGGGCCCGCTTCGCCGATGGTGCCGACGAGGTCCACCAGATGCGCATCGCTCAGCGGACCATCGCGGCGTGGACCGACGAGGGATCGACCCGCCGCGCCACCGGCGACCTCCCGATCTGAGTCCTCGGCCGCCCTGCGCTCAGCCGCAGCGGGAGCCGGGCGGGTAGCTGATCTGGTCGGCCGTCGGAGTGGTGGTCGCCCACAGGGTGCCGGCGGCGTCGACCAGCAGCTCGACGACGACGTCATCGTCGGGGACCTCGGCACGGCCGGCGACCCGATCGTGACGCACGCGGTCGTCGACGGCGACCACCCGAGCCCACACGATGCGATCGGCGAGGTCGTCGAGTCGGGTCGCGACCTCCGCCACCGGCCGGTCGATCAGGAGCTCGCACCCCTCGGGCGGACCTGCCGCGCTGATCGCCGAGCTCGGATCGGCATCGGTGTCGGCGATGACGATCTCGAGCGTGCCGGTGAACCCGCGTGCGAGCACGATCTGGTCGACGACGCCGTCACCGTCGAGGTCGTCGGCCTCGGCCGTCCCGCTCCCGTTCACCTCGACGGCGACGAGGCGACCGTCGATGTTGGGCGGCGCGGCGGCCCTGACGATGGCGGCCGGGATGCCCGCTGCCTCGAGCTCGGCCACGATGCGGTCCGGTTTCGCGTCGGCGTCCACCACCCGGATGGTGACCTCCTGACCGGTCACGTCGATCTGGAGCGCCGCCGCCGGTCGGGCGCGGCCCTGCAGGAGTCCGGCGACGAGGGCCACGACGATGAGGGCCGCAGCCGCCAGGAACGCACCCCTCGGGCGGGAGGTGGGTGCCGCGTCGGGTGGGCGCACCGTGCGCTGCGCGGCGGCGACGAGCTCGGTCTCCAGGTCGCGCAGGTAGGGCACGCGGTCGAGATCGACGATCGGTTCGTCGGTCATGTCGCGTCCCCGATGTCGCGGCGGAGGCTGCGCAGGCCACGGTGCACGAGCAGGCGGGCGTTGTCGGCCGAGGTGCCGAGCACGATCGCGATGTGGGAGTAGGACGCGTGGTCGAGCACGCGCAGGCGGACCGCCTCACCTTGTCGCTGGGGGAGGCGGTCGAGCAGGGGCAGGATCGGACCGGCGTCGAGACGGGAGATGAGCCGGTCGAGCTCGTCGATGCTGGCCCGGTCGACCTCGGTTGTGATGCCGAGCCGGCGTCGGGCCCGCTCGTCGACGTTGCGGTGGCGCCAGTGCTGCCGGAGGAGGTTGCGTGCGATCCCGAAGATCCACGCGGCCGGCACGCCCCGCGTGGCATCGAAGCGGTGCCGGGTCTCGAGCGCGACGGCGAAGGTCTCGGCGGTGAGCTCGGCGGTCACCTCGCCGTCGACGGTGCGGCGGGCGAAGAAGGTGACGACGGCGGGGGCATGGCGCCGGTAGAGCTCGCCGAAGGCCTCCGGCTCGTGGTCGGTCAGCGCGAGCAGCTCGGCGTCGCTGCGCGCGGCGAGGCGCCGGCCCACCCCCTCACTCCGGTGACGTGCGGCCCGCTCCTCACCCATCACCTGCCCTTGCCGCGAGACCCGTTCGCGTTGCGCGCGTTCTCAGCCGCTCCGGGTGTCGACCGCGGTCAGGACCGCGGTGTGGGGTCCGAGCGGGTGATGACCATCGCCAACGCCACGATCACGACGCCGATGCCGAGCAGCTGGAGGAGCACGAGCGGCTCGTCGATGAAGGCCCAGGCCGCCACGGCCGAGACCACCGGCAGGCCGAGCGTCAGCAGCGATGTGATCGACAGCCGCACGTGGGGGTGGGCCCAGTTGATGAGCGCGTGCCCGACGCCGGCGAGTGCGCTCATGCCGACGATCGCGCCGGCCGTCGACCAGTCGTCGACCCCGAGGTCCTGGCCGCTGATCGCAGCCATCGGGAGGAGGAGCACGGCGCAGCCGACGAACAGGGCCGCCTGGTACTCGAGCGCACCGAGGTCGCGGCGGGCGTCCTTCGAGGCGACGAAGTAGCCGGCCCAGGCGATGACGGCGAGCACGGCCAGGAGATCGCCGTCGAGGTTCCAGCCGACCTCGCTGGCCGATCCGACGGCCACCAGGGCGATGCCCGCGATCGAGACGAAGGTCCACAGGACCTGCGACCGCCGGACCCGCTCACCGAAGAGGGGCCCGACGACCACCAGGATGATCGCCGGCTGCAGCGCCGAGATGACCATGCTGTTGGCGACCGTCGTCAGCTTGACCGCGGAGAAGAACAGCGCGAGGTCGCCGGTGAGGGTGAGGATCCCCCACCGCGACCGCCAGATCGCGTGGAGGGTCAGTCGCCGTCCCGTGAGGGCGAGGGCGGCGGTGAACATCAGCGCACCGAGCCAGGAGCGATGAAAGGCGAACGCCAGGCCGTCCACGTCGGTGCCCTTCACGATGACGGGCCCGAACGACCACAGCACGATGCCGAGCGCTGCAGCGCCGATGCCGACCCGCTCGTCGACGGTCTCGGCCTCGGTGGAGGTGTCGGTCACGCCCGGAGGTTAGGGAGGCCGATCTCGCCGATCACCATCGGTATTCAGGTGGCGGGGAACGGGAGCTGGAACCACCACGGCCGGTCGTCGGGCTCCACCTCGGTCACCCACTTCACCCACCACGGCCCCCGGCGACCGGGCGCCACGATCCGAACGGGTGCGCCGTGGCCACGTCGGAGCGGCCCACCGCCGTAGCCGACGGCCAGGTGGACGTCGGCTGCGTCGGAGGCCGGGAAGCGTCGCGCGTAGCCGGTGGCCGATCGCACCGAGAACGATGCGGTGTCGAGGGAGAGCACCTCGGCGACGGGCACGACGTCCCAGCGCTGCTCGCTCCACCACCCGCCGGTGCAGTCGAGCACGGCATCGAGGGGCCGGGCCATGGTGCGCAGCTGGTCGAGGTCGATGATGCGGCCGCCGATGCGCAACTCCCACTCCTCGGGAGGTGTGGTGGGCGTCGAGTCGTCGATCCACGACACGGTCGGCATCCGGGTCGGGTCGAAGGAGGCGATCTCGTGGGACCCGGTCGCCCGCCGGTCACCTCCAGCCAGGCCCGTCGCCCGGATGACGAGCTCCTGCGCGCCGTAGGCGACGGTGGCGACCGCGGCGGTCGAACCGGCGACGAGCACGGCGCGGCGGTCGAGATCGGTGGCTCGTGGCCGGACCGGCCGGCTGAGGAGGTGCCAGGCGAACAGGGGGAGGAGCACGAACCCCAGCAGGGTGTGGGTCCACAGCGCCGACCAGTAGCCGACACCGAACCACAGCCCGGTGCTGTGGAGCACACCGAGCGCGACGACGGTGATGACCAGCAGCCCGAAGGCGATGGAGAGCCACCGGGTCATCCGGCCCCGGCGCATCCCGGTCCGTACCGAGGTCCGCAGCTTCACCGGCGTGAGGACGACGATCGCGAACCCGGCGATCCCGTGGACCGCGGTCACGACCCGCACCTCACCGGTGCCGACGGCCCACGAGATCACGCCGGTGATCACCGTCGTGACGACCAGCACCGCGAGCAGCAGGTTGGTCTGGCGACCGGTCGGGCGGGCGAGCACGTCCTCGTTCTAGC
>JBCCTY010000335.1:0-4252 GCA_039197885.1 Actinomycetota bacterium
ACCGACGCCTCCGACGGCATCAGGGAGATCTTTCATGGACGTCTGGGAGACCTTGCGCATCGTCCTCCGACGCTGGACCGTCTCGGTCCCGCTGGCCGTGCTGACGATCGTCGCCGTGGTCGCCATCCCCAGCGACGTCGGCCAGGAGTACACCTCCGACGCCTCGCTCGTCTTCCTCCCGCCGAACACCGAACAGATCCAGCTCGAGGACGGCTCGACGGGTGTTGCGAGCGTGAACCCCTTCGAGCGACAGAGCGGTCCGGTGGCGGCGATGGCAGAGCTGATCGAGATCAGCCTGTCCAGCGCCTCGGTGCGGGCGCTGGTCGAGGCCGAGGGGCTCGAGCCCGGCTACATCCTCGAGGTGGGCAACAGCAGCCCGATCATGGGCATCGAGGTCACCGCCGGTTCGCCGGCGCTCGCCACCGGCACCGTCGACTACCTCCTCGGACTCGTCGAGCGCGACCTCACCGAGCGCCAGGACATCGAGGGCGCCCCGGAGACCCGGCGCATCGGCACCCAGATCATCTCCGACACCTCGCCCGCGCTGGCCAGCACCGGCGCGGCGACCCGCCTGCGGCTCATCATCCTCGTCGTCGGTCTCGCCTTCGCCGTCGGCGCTGCCCTCCTCGTCGAGGGCGCCGCTGCGTGGGCCGCCCGTCGACGAGCCGAGTTCGGTGGCGGTGGCGGCACCACCGTCGCCGCCGGATCCGACCCGGACGGCCAGCCCGACGGTGGCGTGGCGGCACCGGTCGAGCAGCCCGTCGCCGCAGCGCCGGCGCCCGACCCCGCACCCGTCGTCGAGCCGGAGCCGGTCGTCGAGGCCGAGCCCGAGGTGGTGCCCGAGCGCGAGCCCGTGCCCGTCGCCGAGGTCGAGGAGCCCGTCGTCGAGCCGGAGCCGGAGCCGGAGCCGGAGCCGGAGCCGACCGCCGAGGAGCCGATCGCCGAGGCGGCCGAGACCGATCCGGCGCCGGCGGCGAGGGCCGAGTCGTCGCCGAAGGCCGGGGGCCAGCAGCGTCCCCGCAAGCGGCGCACGAAGCGCCCGCCGAAGAACCAGGGCGCCAACGGCGCCGCCCGCCCGAGCGGGGCCCGCAACGGCAACGGCACCACCGGCGCCCAGCGGTCGACCGGTTCGTCCACCGACACCCCGGAGCCCGCCGAGCAGGGTCAGAACGACCCGACGCCGGTCGAGGCCGCCGCCGACAACCCGTCCTGACCCCGCCGCCGCCGTGACCGCGCTCCACGAGCGTCCCGAGCTCACCGACGGTCCGGACGACCCCGGGCCGGCCGACGAGCCCACGAAGCGCCTGTTCCGATTCGACGCCGTCAGCGCCACGGTCCTGTTCACCGCCTTCGCGTTCCTGATCCCGGCCCGCTACACGTTCTCGCCGATCGGCGCCGCAGGCCGGCCCGGCATCCTCCTCGGGCTGGTGCTGCTCTTCTGGTGGGGGGTCACCCGGGCCGTGCCCTCGATGGCGCACCGCACCGGCAACCCGGTCCGGCGGGCCTCCCTCGTCTTCCTCGTCGTCTTCCTGATGGCCTACGCCGGTGGGCTGTCGAGGGCGCTGCACTTCCTCGAGGCCAACGGCATGGACCGGGCGTTGCTCATCACCGCGTCGTTGATCGGCGTGACGCTCGTGGTGACCGATGGCGTGCCCGACCGAGGTCGCCTCGACCACCTCCTCCGCCGGGTGGTGCTGCTCGGGTCGGTCATGGCCGCGTTCGGCCACATCCAGTTCTTCCTCGGCACGAACCTCGCCGAGAGCCTCCGCCTCCCCGGCATGTCGCTCAACCGGGAGTTCTTCGAGGTCGAGGCCCGCAACGCCTTCACCCGGGTCAACGCCACGGCCACCCACCCCATCGAGTTCGGTGTGCTGATGGGCATGCTCCTGCCGCTGGCGCTGCACTACGCCCTCCACCCGCCGAGCCCTCGGACCCGCCTCCTCTATTGGGGCATGGTCGGGCTCATCGCCACGGCCGGGCCGATGAGCGTGTCGCGCTCGTCGATCGTCGCCATCGGTGCCGCGCTGATCGTCGTGGCCGCCGGCTGGAGCCGGCGTCAGCGGCGCCTCGCGCTCCTCATCTCGGTGCCGGCGATGATCGCCTTCAGCTCGGCGGTCCCCGGTCTGCTCGGCACCCTGCGCAACCTCTTCAGCGGCTGGGGCAACGATTCGAGCATCCAGTACCGCACCAACGACTACGACCTCATCTTCGAGTTCGTCTCGGAGCGGCCGCTGTTCGGTCGCGGACCGGGGACCTTCCTCCCGAGCCGGTACTTCGTGGTCGACAACCAGTACCTGATCACGTTGGTGACGACCGGCATCATCGGCTTCCTGGGGTTGATGCTCTTCGCCGGCACCGCCGTGTTCACCGCCTATCGGATCCGGCGCCGCTCCACCGATCCCGAGACCCGCCACCTCGCCCTGGCGCTCCTCGGCTCGTTCGCCGCAGCGGCCGCCGCCTCGGCGACCTACGACTCGCTCGCCCTCGCCTACTCGGTCTTCTCGTCGATCTTCTTCGTGCTCGTCGGTGCGGTCGGTGCCCTCTGGCGGGTCGAGCAAGCGAACCTGGTCCCACGCCGCCGACCCGAGGCCGCCATCCCGTCATGACCACCGGCCGGTCCACGCCGGCGACCGTCGACCTGATGATGATCACCTTCGATCAGCCGCAGTACGTCGAGAAGTCGCTGGCCCGCCTCATCGAGACCGCCACCGACCACACCCGCATCTGGGTCTGGCACAACGGGACCGACGAGGAGACCCTCGCCGTCTCGCGCCGCCTGGCCGACGACGATCGGGTCCACCGGTTCCACCACAGCCCCGAGAACGCCCGACTGCTCGGTCCGACCAACTGGCTGCTCGAGAACGCCACCGGCGACTACCTCGGCAAGATCGACGACGACTGCCTCCTCGAGCACGGCTGGATCGAGCGCCTCGTCGAGGTCCACGAGCACGACGAGCGCTTCGGCGTGCTCGGCTCGTGGCGCTTCCCCGACGAGGACTTCGACGAGGCCGTCGCCGCGCCCAAGCTGGTGCGCTACGGGCCCCACACGATCCTGCGCAACCTCTGGGTCCAGGGCAGCGGTCACCTCATGAAGCGGGCGTGCGTCGAGCAGCTCGGTCCGATGCCGGCGGGGCTGTCGTTCCCGAAGTACTGCATCGAGCTCGCCGCGCTCGGCTGGATCAACGGCTGGCCGTACCCCTTCGTGCGCGAGGAGCACATGGACGACCCGCGCTCGGAGCACACCCGGTTCCGCACCGACGAGGACCTCATGGCCCGCCGCCCGCTCACGGCCCGGGTCAACGGCGTCACCACCGTCGAGGGATGGACCGAGCAGCTGCGACGCTCGGCCCGCAACGCCCAGACGGCGACGCTCGACGTCCGGCACTACCGGGGTTGGCGAGCCCAGCGCACGAAGGCCTGGCGGCGGGCCAAGGGTGCCGTCGGCATGAAGCGCCAATGGTGAGGCGTTCGCCGGCTTCGTAGCCCAACTGGCGACCAACCGACGCGCGATCTTGCCTCAAGTTCCGCGAACGCGTCCCCGATCCCTCTGGTGCACCCCAGGCATCCGTGGAGGGAACACCAGATGCGACGCACCCTGCTGAGAACCAACAGGCTCGGAACGACGCTCACGCTGACGCTCATCGCGCTCGTCGGCATGCTCTTCGTCACCCAGCTCCGGGCCGACGCCGCCGGCGTGACGGTCCCCGACGAGGAGCTCACCCTCGTCGCCAACCTCGTCGTCACCCAGGACGACACGGTGGTCGAGATGGTCCACGTCCTCGGCGACATCGAGGTCCAGGCCGACAACGTGACGATCCGCCAGGTGCGGGTGACCTCGGAGGACTCGATCCCCGTCCGCGTCGACCGCAACGCCACCGGGCTGGTCGTCGAGGACACGACGATCACCTGCGGCGCCGGTGTCGGACGCTACGGCATCGCCCACGAGAACTTCACCGCCGAGCGCGTCGAGCTCGTCAACTGCGCCCAGGGCTTCGGCGACGGCCTCGACGTGAGCGTCATCGACTCGACGGTCGACGGCGTGCCCGTCGGCGTGACCGAGGCCCCCGTCGGTGGCGCCGAGGAGCCCACGCCGACCACCGAGGCCCCGGCCCCGACCGAGCCGCCGACGACCGAGGCGCCCGAGCCCACCTTCGACGGCGAGCTGCAGTGGTCGGTGTCTCGTGACCGGTCGGCCCCCGCAGCCCTCGAGGGCGCCACCGTCCCGGACGAGATCCGGGTCTTCCTGACGACG
>JBCCTY010000336.1:0-4225 GCA_039197885.1 Actinomycetota bacterium
CCGACGTGGATCGGGATCGTGCCGTTGACCGGTGACGGCTCCTGGATGCAGTCGGCGAAGGAGACGAACTCGCCGTCGTAGGAGGCCTGGTCCTCGGTCCACAGGGCCCGCATGGCGTGGGTGTGCTCGTCGGTCATCTTGCCCCGCGACCGGAACGGCACGCCGATGGCGTCGAACTCCTCCTCGAGCCAACCGACGCCGATCCCGAGCTCGACCCGACCGCCGGACAGCTGGTCGAGCGTCGCGACCTCCTTGGCGAAGACCACGGGGTTGCGCTGCGGGAGGATCATCACGCCCGTGGCGAGGCGGATCGTCGAGGTCAGGCCGGCGAGATAGGACAACCACACCACCGGGTCGGGGATGGGGGCGTCTTCCTGGCCCGGCATCTTCCCGCTGGGCGAGTACGGGTAGGCCGACTCGTAGCCGGCCGGGACCACGACGTGCTCGACGGTCCACAGCGAGTCGAAGCCCGCCGCCTCGGCGGCACGCGCCATCGTCGCCGCCCCCGCCGGCGAGGCGAACGGTCCGGTGTTGGCGAAGACGATGCCGAAGCGCATGCCCGGACCCTAGGTCCTGCCCGGCAGCCCGACACCCACCCGTGTCACTGGTCACTTGACAAGCGAAATCACGTCACGTCACTGTTGACTGGTCATTCGAACAACGAACTCGGCTCCAGCCGGGACCGGAGAGCTCCACCGTGGTCAGTGCCGTCGACCGGGCAGCGTCCCTCATCACCCGACATCCCCGGCGAGCGCTCGCCGCCCTCGCCATCGTCACGATCGGACTCGTCGCCGGGAACGTGTTGCTCGCCGAGCAGGCCGGCCAGTCGGTGTTCCTGCCTCCCGACGCCGAGGTCGCCATCGCCGACGAGACGCTGGGCGAGACCTTCCCCGACACCGCCGGCATCCAGAACGTGACGGTGCTGCACCGCGGTGACGTGCTCACCGTCGAGGGCCTGACCCACATCGAGGCGGTCGTCGCCGAGCTGCTCGCCACCCCGGAGGTGGGTGAGCGCCTCGCCCTGACCGACCCGGTCGTCTCCGTCGCCGGGCTGATCGCCGACGTCGCCGGGGTCTCCGGGATCGGCGAGCTCAGCCAGGCCGAGGTCGATGCGACGGTGGCGGCGATGCGGGTCGATCCCGACCTCGGCCCCGTCCTCGATGGGCTCACGGGCACCGCCGACGGCGAGACGCTGGCGATCTCGTCGATCCGACTCCGCGAGCTCGGCGATCCAGAGGAGCTGGAGGCCGCCGAGCTCCTGGCCGCCGAGACCGCCGAAGCGGTCGACGGGCCACTCGCCACGAGCGTGCTCTCCCCCGCCACGATCGACGAGGAGTCGGCCGAGTCGTCGCAGTCGTCGATGTCGGTGCTGATGGTCCTGGCGCTGGCGGTCATCGCGCTGTTGCTCTTTGCCTTCTTCCGGACCGGCAGCGACGTGTTGCTCGCCATGGCGGGACTCGCCATCACGATCGCCGGCACGCTCGGCGCCCAGGGGATCATGGGTCCCGACGGGATCGGCCTCGTCGGCCAGCCGAACCAGATCACCTCGATGATCCCGGTCATGCTCATCGGCCTCGTGGTCGACTACGCCATCCAGTCGGTCTCGCACTACCGGGAGCTGCGCCTCGAGGGTGCCGGGGTGGCGACGGCGGCCCGACGCGGGTTGGCCGGCGTGATGCTGCCCCTCGGCCTGGCCGCGGCGACGACGGTGATCAGCTTCCTCACCAACCTGATCTCGCCGATCCCCGCGAACCAGGACTTCGGCGTCGTCGCGGCGTTCGGCGTCGCGTTCGGTCTGGCGGTGATGCTGGTGCTCGTCCCGGCGGCCCGGGCCATCCTCGACGAGCGACGCGAGCGTGCCGGGACGCTGCGGCCGCCCCGTCCGATGGCCGATGCCATCCCCGGTGCCGGTCGCGTCGTCGCCGGGATGGGCGGCTACGTCGCCCGCCGACCCCTCGTCATGCTCGCCGGGGCCGCCGTCGCCACCGTCGGCCTCGGGTTGACCGCCACGAACATCTCCACCGAGTTCGACGCGAACGACTTCCTGCCGTCCGGTGGCGACTCGCTGACCGACATCGACGCCCTCGACGAGGCGCTGGGCGGTCGGACCGAGATCGTGACCATCCTCGTCGAGGCCGACCTGACCGACGATCGCACGCTCCGCAACCTCTTCGGGCTGTCGGAGGCCTTCGGCGACGACCTGTCCCGCCCGACCGGGGCGACCGGCGACATCACCCTGTCGCTCGGCCTGCTCTTCGAGGACTGGTTGGTCGACGACGGACCGGACGACCCGGCCTATGACCCCGAGCTGGCGACGATGGTCGAGGAGCTCGACGAGGGCATCACCGTCAACGCCGCCGGCGTCCGGGAGCTCCTCGACCGCCTCCGCGCGAACGATCCCGTCACCTACGACCAGGTCGCGTCGCAGGACGGCGACATCGACCGCACCCTCCTCCAGTTCGATGCGCTCACCGGCGATCAGGACCGGACCCAGCAGATGGTCGACGACATCGAGGGACTGTGGTTCGGCGACCGGGACCAGGTGGTCGTCACGTCGGGCGAGGTCTCGAACCTCGAGATCACCGAGTCGATGACCGAGAGTCAGACCGACTCGATCATCGCGACCGTCCTCGCCGCGCTCGTGATCCTGGTGGTGTTCTTCGGCCTCACCGAGTTCCGCCCGATGCTCGCGATCATCGCGGTCCTCCCGATCGTGCTCGTGCTGCTGTGGATCCTCGGCACGATGACCATCCTCGGGATCCCCTACAACGTCGTGACCGCGCTGATCACGGCGCTCTCGATCGGCATCGGCGTCGACTACACGATCCACATCATCCACCGCTTCACCGAGGAGCTCGAGCACGGCCGCGGTGTCGCCGAGGCGACGAACCGCACGCTCGTCACGACGGGATCAGCACTGGTGGGCTCGGCGCTGACGACGGCGCTCGGGTTCTCGGTGCTGCTGTTCAGCCCGCTCGTGCCGTTCCAGCAGTTCGGCCTCGTGACGGCGATCGTCATCGTCTACGCCCTCGTCGCCGCCATCGCCGTCGTCCCACCGATGCTGGTGGTCTGGGCGGCCTACCACGAGTGGCGCGTGCGGATGACGGCCGCGACCGAGACCGCCGCGGCGCCGTCCGGCGTCGACCTCGAACCTACGCTGCAGGCATGACCACGACCCGGGCCGAGCAGCGCGAGCAGACCCGGCTCCGCATCGTCGGGGCCGCCGTCGAGGCCTTCGCCGAGCACGGCTTCGACGGCTCGGGCACCCGTGACATCGCCGGACGAGCCGGCGTCACCCAGGGCCTCGTCAGCTATCACTTCGAGTCGAAGGACGAGCTCTGGCGGGCTGCGGCCGACCAGCTCTTCGGCGAGCTCGAGACCGCCCTCCCCGGTGGCTGGCGCGACGTGGGCGCCACCGACGAGGCGGTCCGCGAGGCCGTCGCTGCGTTCGTCCGCCTCGCCGCCCGCCGGCCCCAGCTCTTCCACTTCATGGTCGACGCCGGCCGCCACGACGACGACCGCATGCGCTGGCTCGTCGAGACCCACATCCGCCGACTGTTCGCCGACTTCGAGCGGCTGGCCGACGAGCGCTTCGACGGCGACCGCACCGACGCCGCTCACCTCTTCTATGCCCTCGCCGGCGGCGGTTCGCTGCTCTTCGCTGCGGCTCCCGAGTGTCGTGTGCTCACCGGCATCGATCCGACCCACCCCGACACGGTCGAGCGCCACGCCGAGTTCCTGGCTCACCTGTTCGTGCCGTAGCCGCCGGGAGTCGGCATCTGGCTCTCTTGATAGCGTCCGGCCGCGTGTGAGGACTGCCGACTGCGCGTGGAGGCCAGTGATCGGACGGCGTTCGGCGTGCCCACGATGAGCATCCCGTCCTTCCAGGGCCCGGTGTTCGATGCGCTCGAGCTGCACGACGCCACTCGAGCGGCGTCGTCCCGGTCATCCGGGCCGGCAGCCGATGCCGGTCGGCACACGCTGGTGGTGGCCCTGGACGGGCACGTCGCCGTCCGGGCCGGGGAACGAACGGATCTCGTTCGTCCGCCGCTCGGTCTCTGGCTGCCGTCGGACATCCGGCACGAGCTCGCGCCGGAGGGTCGAGCGGTCACCGCGACGTTCCTCGCGGCAACCTGCCCGTCAGCCTGGGCGCGACCGACGAGGCTCGTGCTCGACGACACGGTTCGCGTCCTCGTCGAGCACCTCGCGAGTCACCCAGGACGGC